>JAUHXL010000036.1 GCA_030426945.1 bacterium | reverse complement strand
CGGCGACTGGGAGCGAGCGGGCCTCGCGCGAGGTCGTCGGCTGTGCGAGCATCGCGCCATGCGATGCTTCCTCGCCCTGTGGCTGGCCCTCACCCCTTCCCTGGCCTGGGCCAGCGGGAACTTCCAGGGCCTCGGCGCGGTGCTGCTGGCGATCTTCGTCGGGGGCCCGGTCGCCGGCCTGCTGCTCATCCTCACCGTCGTCTTCAGGTTCGTGGCGGCCCGCCCCCGGGTCGGACCACGTTGGGTGCGCGTGGCCCGAGTGCTCCGCTGGTTGGGCCCGCTGACGGCGGTGGGTCTCGCCGTCCCTGTCTGGCTCATGACTCAGGGAGACAGCGCCGCCGAGACCTCGGCGCTCATCGCGACGGTGGTCCTGGGCGCCTTGGGCTGGGCGGTCTTCGCCGCCGGGGGCCGGGTGGTGCGCGAGCACGCCGGCTAAGTGAGGGGGTCAGGACGATCACATTTCGCATTTCCGCGGTGAGCGGCCCTCTCACATCGCCACGAACACCTCACTGGGGCTCCGTCTCCTTGCGTCTCGACTTCCGCACGCCCTGGCGCGCACGCCACGCCGCGTCGGATTGCGCCGGATCGGCGCGCTGCGCCGACGAGCAAGGCGCAAAGTGATCGTCCTGACCCCACGCGCCGAGAAGGCGAAACGCGGTCGCCATGACCCCTACCCTCGTGAGAGCGAAACGTGATCGTCCTGACCCCTACCCCCGACCGATCACCCTCTCTCGGCAGTGGGCTTCGCCCATGACGCGCTGGGTGGATCAATGGTCGTGGCAGAAGCCCGCCTGGGCGGCTCCGTCGGGGTGGATCAATGGTCGTGGCAACGGGTGGATCAATGAACGTGGCGGTTGACACCCCTACCCATGGATCGAGGGCGGCCGATGAGTCGGTCTGCGGCGCCTCAGTCGGTCCCGGTCACCCCACGCGGGCTTGGGGCGGCAGCCGGCGGCTCGCCACGCTACACTGCTGTGGGTCCACATGCGGAGGCTGAAGTTGAACACCATCCACGAGCGAGCAGGCGGTCGGTGAGCCAGTTGGGAATCGTCGGGGCGACGACGTCCGTCGCGGAGCTCCCGCCAATCCTCCGAGACGCCGTGTCCGTCGCGTTGGCCCACGCCTCAGCCTGGGTCCCGCTCGAGTCCAACCTGCTTGATGCGCTGATCCGCGACTCGCTGCCGGCCACCCATCACCCTGGGACCTTCGCCGACTCCCAACTCGGCCAGTTCCTCAAGGCTCACGCTGACCGGCCCCTGGTGCTTTGGTACGCGGGCAACCTGATCGAGCTGGACTCGACTGGGCCCGAGACCCTGCTGGAGACGGCGCGGCAGCAGCTCCTGGAGTCGGCCCCGCTGGGCGGCGAGCTCTACCTCAACCACGCGCCCGACAGACAGCGAGAGGTCTCCTCGCAGCGAGCAGCAGATCGGTCCACCTCCGAGCGAGCCGAGCTTGGTGGCCGGGTGGGCACTGAGGCGCAGAGCCACAGATGACGGAGTTTGAGCGTTTCGCACGTCAGCTCTCGCTCCCGGCACTCGCCGAAGCCCTGGTCGCACAGGATCACGCGAAGCTTCAGGGCGTGTACGCATCGCTGCCAGACGAGCACCGTGACGCCGTAGGGTTGGCGGTGCTGGACGCCGGGCCCCTGGACCTCAACCGGCTGCGGCACCTCAGAGCGGTGTGCGCGTCGGCTACGCTGCCCGCGGCACTGCAGGCCGCCACGTCGGACGACCCAGGCTTGGTCGAGGCCGCCCTGGATGTGATCGATCGGCTGGCGTTTGCGGATCCGGCTCTTGCGGGCCCCATCGTGGATTTCTATGACAGCGTCCCCCCTGTAGCCCGAGACCGTTGGATCAGAGTCCTCGGGACCCTGTGCACGCCAGCAGCGGTCGAGCGGCTGGAGCAGCTGAGTCACCCGGCCGCCACGGAGGAGCTCGGGCGCCTCGGCCACGTCACTGACTCGGCGGAGGCGGAAGCTGACCGAGCGCTCCAGACGGGGCTGGCGGTCCGGGACGCAGGGCGCACGGTCCGACCCGATGAGCTCGCCCTGCTGCTGACCCACCGCAAGCTTGGGCTGGTCTGGCAGCTGCTCGATGCCGGGCAGATCCCGCCTGCACTCCACGCCCAGCTCGCCGGGTGCGCCGAGCTCGCACAGTCGAAGAGCGAACGTCGCTTCGCCCGGCGGATCCTGCTCAGCGGCATGCCCCCATGACTAGAGAAGAGATCTGTGCGGCCCGGGCCTCACTGAGGGTGGCGCTCGGAGGAAGCGGTGTCGACGGTCGGCGCGGCCATGGCTTGGTGCAGCTGGCCCCAGCGGGGGGCCCATGATCACTCTGAAGATCGTGGCCGCCCCGGTCCCGTGGGCCGTGGACGTTGGGACCCCCTTCATCCGCGTCCACGCCTCGGACGAGGGCCCCACCTCCGTCCGCCTCCTCGCCGAGTTCCCGTGTCCATCGGATGGGTCAGGCCATGCCGAGTGCGAGGTTGAACTCGTCTTCACTGGACCCGGCGGCTGGCTGCGCGCGACGCCGGGCGAACACGAGCGCCGGCTGGACTACGCCCGCATCCCGTTGCGCCCGCAACTCGGCCAGGCCGGGTATGCCGAGCAGGTCAGGGCACACCTGGCGGCGCACGGGGTGCACCCGTGCCCCTTCTTCTTCATCGTCGACGAGTCTCCGTGGGTCAGGACCGTTGGGCGCGCGGACCTCGATCTGCGGCACTACCTGCTGCTGGGAGACGGCATGCTCTGGGAGTTCCTGGCCCGCGGCTTCAGATGGCGGGTCGCTGCATGACCCTTCACTCTCCCCGAGGGCTGAGACGACCGACGGGCAGCCCGCCCCCCCTGAGGGCAGAGGCCTCCGATGACTGAGCTGGATCTCGTCAAGGTCGCCCGGCTGCCGATGGCGCTGCCGATCGCAGACATCGAGCGGTGGGTGCATCGCGTGATCTCTGAGACCGACGCGGTGGCGCAGCGGGCCGCCGCCTTGATCGACCTGCAGGATCGCCAGGCCATGCACCAGCCGCTCTTCGCCGCACCCGTGCGAGCCGCGATTGAAGCCTGGCTCCAGCACGTGTGGGTGTTCCACGATCTCGCCTTCCTGGACGCCGCAGCGACCCTGATCCTCAGCCAGGGCCTGTCCCCCGACCTGTTGAACCAGACGGCGGCGCACGGCCCCGCCGAAGCCGCTACGCTCGCCCGCGAGGCCTTGGATGAGTGTTGACGTGCCCCCGATGGGCAACCCGAAGCAGACCCCGGGCCGCTGGACTTGACGGCCCTCCCCGAGGGGGCGGCGTGGCGGAGCCCGCCAGCTCGACGAGGCGGGTGTGGGGGTCAGGACGATCACATTTCGCATCTCCGCGGTGAGCGGCGATCTCACATCGCCACGAACACCGCACTGGGGCTCCGTGTCCTTGCGTCTCGAGTGCCGCACGCCCTGGCGCACCCGCCACGCCGCGTCGGTCTGCGCCGGATCGGCGCGCTGCGCCGACGAACAACAAGGCGCAATGTGATCGTCCTGACCCATTCGTGCCCGCCTTCCCGCGCGACACCGCGGGGGCGGGGCCCCACTACGAGATCGATCCGAGCGTGGAAGGGGTGGTGGCCGAGAACGAGCTGTGGCCGGCGGTGATAACGGACGTCGGTGGGCGGAGCGAGACCGTCGCGACCTTCGACCACGTGGCCCGCGCCGACGCGTAGTCCGTCGTCGTCCACCGGGTCCGCGGACCGGACGACAAGCCCAAGGTCGCCTGCGCGACGCTCCGACGGAGCCTGCCCGACTATCAGCCGCTGGTGCTCGAGGGTGCAGCCTCGGCGGATCTCGACGTCGGACGGGTGGCCGCGGCCGCCCGGCTGGTGCGGACGCTCGACGGCAAGACCGAGGTCGCCGTCGAGGTGAGCGGCTTCCCGGAGGGCGAGCTCGCGAGCCACCTCCACGCGAGCCGCTGCGCGACGGATCGAGGCTCGGGGCACTATCAGGTCGCGGTGGTCGGGCCGGCGGATCCGACGAATGAGCTGTGGCGGACGGTGACCGTCGGCCCGGACGGCTCGAGGTCGGGCGCCGCCACGTTCCGTGCCCACCATGCCCGCGCGGAGACGCTCGCCGTCGTCGTTCATGCCGGGGACCGCCGGGTGTGCGTCCCGGTGGAGTGAACGCGTCGGGGCGGGCGGCGCCCTCGAGCCGGACCGGAGAGCGCGACCAGCCCGCGATGCACATCGGCCGTGAGCGCTCGCCGGTGGATTCCAAACGCCGCTCGAGCGAGCTAAGATTCGCCCGGGTGGCGGTCGAGTGTGGCCAATTCGCGTCGTTCGGCCGATTCCCGTGAAACTGCAGAGGTTCCCGCGATGACCGCATCTCTTCGCCGCGGCGGCACGCACGCGCTGTTGGCCACGCTCTTCGCCCTGCTGGGCGCCGCCTGCGACGACGTGGGCTCCGACAGCGGCGGAGACGCGGCGGCGACGATGATGCCCCGGGACGCCTCGGCATCGGGCGACGCCGGGCAGATCGACGGCGGGGGCGCGGCCTCGGACGCGGGGCCGCTCGAGGATGGTGCCGCACCGGTCGCGGACTCGACCGCGGCCAGCTCGCCCGACGCGGCAGAGATGCCACCCGAGACGATGGACGCGGATGTGCGCGACGCCGGCGCGCCCGACGCAGGTGAGGAAGATCTGTGCCCCGGTGACCCGGAGAAGGTCGCGCCGGGCGCGTGCGGCTGCGGCGTGACCGATCTCGACAGCGACGACGACGGGACGGCGGACTGCAACGACGCGTGCCCGGAGGATCCGCTGACCGATGCGCTCAACGACTGCGGGGGCTGCGGCGGGGTCCCGGCGGAGGCCTGCGACGGCGTCGACAACGACTGCGACGACGTGACCGACGAGGGGTTCGGCGTCGGCGACCCCTGCGCGGTGGGTGTGGGTGCCTGCGAGGCGCCCGGGGTTCTGGAGTGCGAGGACGTGGGCGGCGTGCGGTGCAGTGCGGTGGCTGGTGTGGCCCAGGACGAGCAGTGCGACGGCGCGGACAACGACTGCGACGGAGAGACCGACGAGGGGTTCGGCGTTGGCGAGCCCTGCGGGGTGGGCGTGGGTGCCTGCGCCGCCGCGGGACTGCTCACGTGCGACGACGCGGGCGGCACGAGGTGCGACGCCGAGCCGGGTGCACCCGCGGATGAGATCTGCGACGAGGTCGACAACGACTGCGACGGCGCGGTCGACGAGGCGGGGGATGCCTGTACCGTCGGCGTGGGCGCCTGTGCGGCCGAGGGCCAGACGGCGTGCGTCGATGGTGCCCCCGTCTGCGATGCCGTCGCCGGTGAGCCCGTCGAGGAGGTGTGCAACGACGTCGACGACGACTGCGACGGCGAGGTCGACGAGCCGGACCTGCCCTGCGTCGTCGGGACCGGCGCCTGCACGGCGGAGGGCGTCGTGGTGTGCGGCCCCGATGGTGGTGTCTGCGATGCGGTCGAGGGCGAGCCGGCCGACGAACTGTGCGACGACGTGGACAACGATTGCGACGGCGAGGTGGACGAGGGGTTGCCGTCGAACGCCTGCGGCGTGTGTGGACCATTGCCCGAGGAGCGCTGCAACGGCGTGGACGACGACTGCGACGGCGCGCTCGACGAGGGCGAGCTCTGCGAGGCCGACGCGCTCTGCTGGTCGGGGGCCTGCGTGTCACCGGAGCCGCCCGAGGGCTACGTCCGCATCGAGCCCGGCGTGTTCATGATGGGGAGCCCGGTCGAGGAGTTGCCCGGCCGGGCCGAAGACCAGTTCAGGTGCGGGCTCTGGGTCGAGAATCAGTTCGGCAACTGCGACGAGCTGCTCCACGAGGTGACGATCACGCGACCCTTCGCCATCAAGGCCACCGAGCTCACGCGAGCGGAGTGGCTGGTCGTGGATGACCTGCCCCGTCGCAGTCCCCTCTGTGACTTCGCAGAGGACGAAGACCCCAGTGTTTGTCCGGTTGGCGATGTGAGGCGCACCCGGGCGTTCGAGTTCCTCAACCTGCTCTCGGATCGGGAGGGGTTGCCGCGGTGCTATCGGGACGATGGAGCCGGGTTCGGTGGGTTCGTAGGCCTGGACTGCCCCGGTTACCGTCTCCCCACCGAGGCGGAGTGGGAGTACGCCGCGCGCGCGGGGACGCAGACGGCGTTCCACAACGGCGACCTGGCCGCGAAAGCGCCGTGTGGCGGGGCAGCCCCCCCGCCGGAGCCCGCGTTGAGTCTCGTGGGGCGCTACTGCGATAATCGGCCGCTCGCCGTGGCCCGCAAGGTGCCCAACGCCTGGGGCCTCTACGACATCCACGGCAACATGGCCGAGTGGGTGTACGACCGCTACCACTCGTTCTACGGAGGCGAGTTCACGCTCAGGCCCTACACCGTCGCGCCCGCGACGGATCCCACCGGGCCTCCTCCGGGAGACAACTCGTGGGGGGGCGGCTGGACCCTCCGGGGTGGGTCGTACACCCGACCCGCGTGGCAATGCCGATCTGCGTTTCGATGGCGCAATCAGGACCCGGACGTCGACCAGACGCAGTTCGGACTGCGGCCCGTCCGCACCCTGCCGCCGTCGCCCTTGTAAGTTGGCGATTGCTCCGGGCTGCTGATTGGCCCATAAGCTGCGCCCCTTGACTTGCGGAGGGCATTAGCACAGCCACCCGTATGTCATGGTCGGTCGTTCCCCTGGTGCTCATCACCGCCTGCGTCGGTGAGCTCGCGGACTCGCCGGTGGCTCGCGAAGGGTCCCCTGACCGGGGCGACGACCAGACGATCGCCGGGGAGTTCGACGGCGATGGCGCCTCTGCCTCGGGGGGAGGCCGTGCCGGGCTCGACGGCGGGCGCAGAGGCTGCTCGAGGTATGCCGGAGGTGTCGAGGCCGTCACGTGCGGCGGCCGAGCAGGCCCCCGCTTCGGAGCAGACCCCCGCGTCCGAGCAGGCGCTTGCGCCCGAGCAGGCGCCCGCGCCCGAGCAGGAGTCCGCGCCCGAACAGGACCCGGCACCGCCGCGCGCCGACGCGAGCGAGTTGGATGACAACCCCGCGTTCGAACTCCGCATCGGCGCGCGCTGCGTGAACCCCTGCGTCTTCGAGACGGAGGCGCCCGCGGGCCACATCGTCGACTACGAGGCGGACGGCTGGCCGCTGGGCACCGGCGAGGGCGCTCAGCTGTATTGGTTCCCCGTGAATCGGACGGCGGTTCTCGTCTCGTAACAGAGGCGGGGGCCGTGTGCAAAGTGGCTCATGCGGCCTCGGCGGCGCGTCGAGCAGCTCGGCGCTCTCGGCGTCGATCGCGGGCCGCCTGCAGCTTCTGATCGCGTGCGGACCAGACGGCCTCGGCGCGCCCGGCCATGAAGTCTGCGGGGGTCACGTAGCCGATGGCGCTGTGCAGGCGGACGTTGTTGTAGTGCCCCACGAAGCGCGCGACGACGCTGCGGGCGTCATAGAGGGTCGACGGAGCGGCCAGCCGAATCGCCGAAGTCTTGATGGTCCGGTGGAAGCGTTCCAGCATGCCGTTGGACTGAGGGTAGTAGGGCGACGTGCGAACGTGGGTCATCCCGGTGTGGACGATCGCAAGAAACCGCGTCTATTCGCTGAACTAGGTGCTGGAGTGCGGCGCTGGCGCACCGAGTCCGCCTCCGCTCAGATCGCGTAGGATCGGGCGTCCGGGGTCTGGAGGTGGACTAGTGGAGACGCATCGACTCATTCTCTGCCGCCGCTGTCGGCAGCAGTTCCAGGTCTGCTCGTCGTGCTACCGGGGCCAGGCGTACTGCGGGGCCGAGTGCTCGGTTGCCGCACGACGGGAGCAGCTGGCGCGGGCAGGGCGAGCCTATCAGTCGACCGAACCGGGCCGCGCCGCGCACGCCGAGCGTCAGAGCCGCTACCGACTCCGCCAACAGGCCGAGGTCCGCGGTGCTCCCGTCCGCGATCGCGGGCAGGTGACGCATCAACCTGTCGCGGGCCCCCCCTCCGAGGCCCCCACCGGCGCCCCAGGGCCCAACAGCGCCGGGCACGCCGCCCGCGTCCGAGCCGGTCCAAAGCCCTGTCCGAGGTGCTGCATGCAGCCACTGCGGCGCGGCACTTTTGCCCTTTGTATTCATCGGCTTGCCCGCCCGCGCCAGGGCGGATCAGCGTCGAGCCTGGCGCGAAAGACGCACTCGAGTGCGGGTTGGACCGAACGCTGCCCCTTCAGCGAATAGACGCGGTTCCTGAGGATTGCCAGCGCCTTGCCGGCCGGGTCGCGAGCGGTTTCACCTCCAGGCGGCCCCGCCCGTGTCCGTCGATTCATGCGGGCCTGTGAACGCGCGCCCACGGTCCAAAGCCGGGCCAGCGCCGCTGCCCCGGCCGGGCCGTGTTGTAAGACCTGCAAACAGGCCCCGTCGGGTCCACCCACTTGACCTGACCGGAGGCGATCCGATGCGTTCCCAGGAGACGACCCGCCGAGCCCGCGCTGGCCTGTGGCTCACGCTCTTCACCCTGCTCACCGCCGGCTGCATCCAGGAGTCGCCGGTCCTCGACACCGAGCCGGACTTCGGGGCGGACTACGAGCCGGACTTCGGGGCGGACTACGAGTCCGACATCGGGGGCGACTGCTGCTCCGGCCGCGAGGAGGATCGGAGCCCCGAGCCCGTCCTGGGGCCCGACGCGAGCGAGCTACCCCTGACCCTCCCCGACGACTTCATCCTGCCGCAGCCCGCGCTGCCCTTCAGCCTGCACCACGGCGTCGCGGTGGCCAGCACCCCGGCCGCCGTCTACGCCATCGGCGGCGCGCAGGCCCCCGATCAGACCTTCCGGGCCGACGTCTACCGGGCGGCCATCCAGCCCGATGGCCAGCTCGGCGAGTGGGTCCCGCAGCGACCGCTGCCCGAGCCGGTGGCGGGCGCCACCGCTGCGGTCGTCGGCGATCATCTGGTGGTGCTCATCAACCGGGAGCGGGACCCCCACCAGCCCATCGGGGCCGACTTCAACGCGCGGATCTACGCGGCCCTCATCGACGACGGGGCCCTGGGCCCTTGGGTGGACGTCGCGGCTGAGGACCCACCGCCCGGCCCCGTGACCGACGCCGCGCTGTTCGTGGACGGCCGCCGCCTCTACGTGGTGGGGGGCAGCGACCACTGCGTCGCCAACGCCTGGGTCCGCTCGGCCGAGCTCGACGCCGACGGGTGGTTCGGGCCCTGGCGCGAGGAGCCCGCGCTCACGGGCGCGCGCTTCCGGGGCGCCGCGCTGATCCACGCGGGCGCCGCCTGGGTCATGGGGGGCCACCCCGGCTGCGGCCAGTACCACGACGATCTGCTCCGGGCCGAGCTGGGCGACGACGGCCTGGGGCCGTGGGCGCGCGTGGGCGGCCTGGGGCGGGCCGGGGCCGTCGCCGCGGCCGGCGCGACCAGCGAGGGCATCTTCTTCATCGGCGGCGACGGGGGCGGGTACCCCGTGGGGACCGTGGGCGCCGTGCGCCCGCAGGCACCCCACGAGCGCCATATCGCCGCCGCGGTCGCGCCCTTCACCGGCGCCTCCACCCAGCAGGGGCCGTTCGTCTACGTCGTCGGCGCCCAGGGGGTCTTCCGCGTCGCCTTGCCCGGCTGCGTGGGCGAGGTGTGTGTCACGCCGTGACCGCCCCGGCCGCCGCGTCCTCCTGGGCCCGAGCGCGCGCAGGTTGAGCGCAGGCTGGATCGACCGCTACCCTCGCCCCAGCCTGCGAATGGCATGATCAGGCGCTCCCGGTCGCCCCGTTTGGGTGAACCGTGGTCTGGGGGGGAAGCAGTGGTGTCGCGTCGGTTCTTGCGGTGGTGCGCCACCGCCTCGCTGTTCCTTGCGGGCGTTGCCTCCGCGCAGGCTCCCCCGCCCCTCGACCTGAACCTGCCGGGCAACAGCTGCCAGAACCCCATCCGGGTGGTGGCGCCCGGGCGGATAGGAAGCACAAAGGCCCAAGTCCAAGCAGCTGAGGAATTTGCAGAATCGCCCGCACGCGACGTTGCCGCAGCCCCCCCTCCCCTCGATTGAGCGCCCGATGTCCCGCCTCGCCCTGCTGATGCTGGTGTGCCTCGCAGCCCCTGCCATCGCGGCGCCCGCGTCCACCGACTGCCCCGCCCTGCAGCCCGGCCGGCGCCTGGGCGCCTTCGCCATGGGGGCGCCGCAGGCGAGCCTCGGGCCGCTCAAGCAGCTGCCCGAGGAGGGCGGCGACAGCGGATCCTGGATGCGGCCGGCGCAGCCCGCGGGCGCCCGGCTGCGCTTCGCGAAGGGCGCGCTCGCCGAGGCCGAGCTCCCGCTGCCGACCTGCGTGACCCTGCGCGGTAAGGCCCTGCCCGTGGCCTCGGCCCATCACCTGGCCACGCTGCTGGGCACCTGCGGGCCCCGGCAGATCAACAAGGACTACGACAGCCTGGAGTGCGAGGGCGCGCGGATCGCCCTGGACGCAAAGCCCACGCTCCAGGTCTACACCTTCCAGAAGGCCGCGCACGACGGCGGCTGCGCCACCTACCTGTTCGCTGACCACCGCGTCGACGCCGTGGGCGTCACCCGCCTGGAGGGCGGCTTCACCCTGGAGGCGACGGCGGCTGTCTGTGTCGATCAGGTGCGGTTCGGGCCCGCGGCGAAGCCGGACGACCTGGCCCAGGGCGGCTGCAAGCCCGAGGTCCTGCGGGGCGGCACCCACGTCACCTGCGGGCGCTTCACCTACCGCTTCGGTGGCACCCAGCTGGTCCCGACGGCCATCCAGTTCGAGTAGCCGCCGGCGTACACCCCCGAGAAGAACCGCCACGGGGTGTATCCAACGGCGCGCGCGGCCCCCCTTCCCCGGTGAGCGACCCGGCGGACGGGGCGCCTGGACCTGGAGCCCCAAGATGGCCATCGACTTCACCTCGGTGAACACCGGCAACCTCGACCGCGGCGCCCGCGTGGTGCTCGGCGGCGCCCTCGTCGCCCTGACGGCCATCGGCACCCTGCCCGTCTGGGGCTACATCGGCGTCGTGCCGCTGCTCACCGGCCTGTCGGGTCGCTGCCCGGCCTACAGCCTGCTCGGCGTCAACACCTGCTCGATGAAGAAGTCGAACCCCGGGTGAGCCCGGACGGCCCCAACCCCCTGGCGCAGATCGCCGCCGGCGACCCGGGCGCGCTGCGGGCCTTTCACGCCGAGCACGCCCCCAGCCTGCGCCGCTTCGTGCGGACCCGGCTGGGCGACGCCGCCGCCGTCGACGACGTGGTGCAGGAGGTCTTCCTGGCCGCCTGGCAGAGCGCCGCCGACTTCCGCGGCGACGGCGATCCACGAAGCTGGCTGTTCACCATCGCCCGGCGCACCGCCACGCGGCACGACCGCCGCGCCCTGCCCGCCCCCACCGAGGCCGACACGCTGGTGCAGCTCGCGGAGGCCGCCGGCTACGGCAGCGCCGATCCCGAGCAGTTGGTCGCGCGCGCCCAGCAGCGGGCGGCCCTGGACCGGGCGCTGGCCTGCCTGCGTCCGGCGGATCGCGAGATCATCGCCCTGCGCGACCGCGCCGGCCTGACGGGCCCGCAGGCCGCCGAGGCCCTGGGGATCACCCTGCACGCCGCCAAGATCCGCCTGCACCGGGCCCGGCTGCGGCTCATGGCCGCCCTGCGCGAGGAGCTGCCCGATGGCTGACCCCAAGAGCCCCGCCCCCGGCGGCCTGCGCTGTGACGAGGTGCTCGAGCGCCTGCCGGACTACCTCGAGGCGGCGCTGCCGCCCTCGGAGCGCGCCCAGGTAGAGGCCCACCTGAGAGGGTGCGCCAACTGCGCCGACTTCGGGGGCGCTTACGTGGCCCTGGTTCAGGCCCTGCAGCGCGAGGACGCGGCCCCCGCCGATCGCCGTTGACAACCCGCAGGGCGCGCGACCGTCGCTGTCACCCCATGACCCATCGGGAGTGACTGTCATGCCCATACCAAAGACCGTCTGGGCCGCCGGCCTGGCCTTCGCACTGATTTGCGGAGGCGCCGTGGCCCTCGCCAAGGCCCCGGCCCAGGGCAAGGTCCCGGCCGAGAGCCGCAAGCTCGTGAAGCCCGGCGAGAAGCGCGGCTTCAACCCCCAGCCCGAGCCCCCCGCCGAGGGCCACAAGCACATCAGGCCCGGCGGGAAGCACGGCTTCAACCCCCAGCCCGAGCCCCCCACGAACCCGAAGACCCGCGCGCCCACGCGGCGCACGCCGGTCAAGCCCGGTGGGACCGTCCAGGACGACATGCACAAGAGCGGATAGAAAGCACAGAGACTCAAGCCCAAGTGACTGATAAATTTACACAATCGCTCCTATGCGACGTAAGTGATGGGGTCATGACGATCACATTTCGCAGTTCCGCGGGGGGCGGCCATCACACATCGCCGCGAACACCTCCCTGGGGCTCCGTCTCCTTGCGTCTCGACTTCCGCACGCCCGGGCGCGCACGCCACGCCGCGTCGGTCTGCGCCGGATCGGCGCGCAGCGCCGACGAACGAGGCGCAATGTGAACGTCTTGACCCCACGCGCCGAGAAGGCGACGTGCGGTCGCCATGACCCCTACCCCTCGTGAAAGCGAAATGTGATCGTCCTGACCCCTAGCCCCCGCGCCGTCATGCAAACGCCATCGCTGATGCATCCCGCCGAGCCGACGTAGAGACCACCAAAGTCTCCGAGCCCGCCGCCCCGCGGCATGGACCTCATGATCGGCCGCACCGCCGTTAGAGGCGTCAGACGCGCCGATCGCCTGCACTGCCGTCAGAGGCCCCACCCGAATCTCGGAGTAGTGCATCCAGCAGGTTGACGACGAAACGCGACGCGGGCCCCTACACGGGGTCGACGCCCACTTCGAGAAAGCGAAATGTGATCGTCCTGACCCCGACCCCGCCCATCACGCGCGGCGTTCACCAGGAAGGCCTCGGCCCCCCGCGCGAACCGCTCGCGGTCCACCGGGACGATCGCGAGGGCGACGTCGTACTCCAGGGCCAAGGGCCAGTGCACCGGCTCGGACCGGACGATCTCGCGGAACGGATCGACCGGACCGTCGAGCAAGACGAGCACGTCCACGTCGCTGCCCTCGTCGGCATCACCACGCGCGTGCGAGCCACAGAGGAGCAGGCCGTGGTAGCGGCCGCCGTAGAGGGCGCGCAGGCCGTCGTCGAGGCGGCGAAGCAAGTCGGCGAGCGCGGGATCGTGGGTCAGCATCCAGGTCAGCGTAGTCGGCCCGACGACCGGTCGCCACCATCGGACAGTCCGAGCCCGCCGCCCGCACCTCATCGTGCGCTCCGAGCGGTGACCGCTACGCCGGGCGACCATGAGGCGTCGGGGCGCGGGCTGGGCGACGACGTCGCCGCCAGAGGTGGCACCTGAATCTCGGAACCCTGCTTCCAGCCGTTCGACGGCGAAGCACGTGTCGACCTCTACGCGTCGTCGGCGTCCTCTTCGAGAACGCGAAATGCGCTCGTCCTGACCCCTACCCCCTCGTGAAAGCGAAATGTGATCGTCCTGACCCCTACCCTCCCTGACTACCTGACCCCTCGCCCCTTGATGCGCAGTTGGCTGGGCGGATAGCTTGACCAAAAGAGAGGTTCGCATGGCGTTCCATCCAGTACTGCCGCCACCTCACAGTGGTAGGCGACCTCGGACCAGGCCTCCGTGGCTGCGCGTTCGTCGGGCGGTGGTGCTCAGCGTGATTCCCAGCGTCGTTGCCTGCACGAGCGACGCGGGGTCGGGCCCTGAACCCGCGGCCCACCGGCCGTTCGATGCGGCAGCCGTTGGATCGGATGCTGAGGCGGATGCCGATGGTGGAGTCCTCCACCGGCTGTGGGCGCTCCGTGCTGACAGCGCTTTCGATCAGTGGAGTGCCGTCGAACTTCGCTTCGAAGAGACCGGCACCCTGGACAGCGTGCGTTGGCTCGATGGTCCTGGCGATGTGCCTGCCCCGGCAGCATACGATCACTGTTCGTGCACCATTGCTCCGCCGACCATGACCATTGAGCGCGATGATGTCACCATCGACGCGTGGCTGGCCCTTCCTGGAGCCGTTCGACCAGACGCGCCAGACGCGGACTGCGACGAAGTACAATTCACCGTTCAGCATCTGACACTGCGTCTGAGGGGGGACTCCGGCGATGCGGTCGTCCGAGGTACCGCGTTCGAGCCGAACCTCCGCACGTGCTCGGAGATTCAGTCGGATCTCGAAGGTGTGTTCCGCCTTGTGGGCGCGTGCCGCGACAGCTTGGATGATGAACTGCCTGCGTGCTACGTCGCGCCAATGCTCGCACGGGCTCTTGCGGTCCCCGAGGACATCCGACCCGATTGCAACATGGCGGGTGACTGGCTTGTCCTTCGGCAGCGGGACCCCTTTGCGGCCAGGCTCGTGGGCAACGTCGTACGGGTTGTCGACGCGGGCGGTTGGTCATTGCACGATTGGAGAGATGCGGAGCCACTCGAGTGCACGTCATCGGCTCTTTGCACCCTGGATCTCGAATCCTGCTCGATCACCGGCCACATCGCCTCCGGACGCGATCTGGACCGCGGCTTTGGGTGCGAAGAGGAGGAGTTCTACGTCGAACTGCACCTCGGGGCCGACGAACCATGGGCGGTTCGGAGGCTGCCTGCGGATTCCTGCGAAGACGAGGCACCCGCAGCTCGCGCATCGGCGCAGCTGCCAAGGGACGCCGTACGAGTCTATCGTTTCGTCGACGGTCACGCTTTGAAGGGAAGCCGACCGCAAGAGGACGGAACGTGATCATCCTGACCGCTCACCGTCGATGACCGCCGAAGGAAGTCGCCGAGCTATCGGCTGATCGTGCCCAGGTCCTACGAGACGGACTGCGCCAGCACCAGGTCGCGGTCGTTCACGGACAGCGCTAGGCCCAGCTCAACGTCGACGTTCTAGCTTCGGCCTCATCATCCTGACCGGCCCCAACCGAGTCTCGACAGTCTCCCCTACTCCACCCGCTCCACCCGCGCCGTCTCGACCACGTCCATCCCCACGATTCGCCACCCCGCCTCGCCGCGCTCCACCGCGAAGTCCGCCCCGTACACGTTCGTCCGCCGGTGCGTGTGCCCGTAGTGCGTGACCGTCCCGTGCACCTCCCAGCGCGCGTGCACGGCGAACGCCGCGTCCGTCGCGCCCTCACCCACCGTCGCCTCGAGCAGCGTTGCGCCGTCGACGTGGGCGACGGCGTCGCCGTCGTGGCGTAGGACCATGCTGTCGCGCACCTCGGTGTAGACGCGCTCGAGCAAGGGGCCGGCGACGGCGCGGGCGAGGGCGTCGTAGACGGCGTCTTCGTCGGCGCCGGCGAAGGCGGCGTAGAGGGTGCGGTGCAGGTGGCCGAAGGTGGCGCGGGCGTCGTCGGGGGGCAGGGGCGCGGGGCGCGCGTAGGTCCAGGTGGCGCCGCCGAGGGCGACGGCGGCGACGGCGGCGGCGGGCAGCCACGGGGCGCCGCGGGGGCGCAGGACCAAGGCCAGCAGGGCGAGCAGGGCGGCGCCGAGCCAGCCCCAGGGCAGGTCGCGGGCGGGCGGCGGGGGGGCGGCGCTCGCGGCGCGCAGGGTGAAGGCCACCTCGGGCGCGGCGGCGTCGAGGCGGAAGGGGCCGCCGCCGCCGAGGGCGTCGAGGCGGCCGTCGACCTGGGGCGCGTCGCCGGCGGTGGCGACGGCGCGCAGCACGCCGGGCGCGGTCCAGCGCAGGGCCACGCGGTCGACGGGGGCGGTGAGCGGCCAGGTGAGGCGCACCTGGGCGCCGGGCCACTGGCTGGGGTGGTGCGCCAGACCGGGGCGCTCGGGTACCTCGGCGTCCTGGGGCGCGAGCACCGACACCAGCGTGGGCGTGGGGCGCGCGGCGCGGTCGCCCAGGCGGGCTTCGGCCGCCTCAGCGGCGGCCTGACCCAGCGCGCCCACGGGCAGGTCGGCGGGCGCGGGCCACGGCGCGCCCAGCAGGTGGACGCCGGCGGCCTCGGGCAGCGTGAGGTCGCAGGTGAGCGCGGCGTCGGTCAGCCGGCAGTCCAGGCGCAGGCGCGGGGGCGTGAGCTGCTGGTGCGCGAACGCCCCCGCCGGCGCCAGCAACGCCAGGGCCAGCGGGATCAGGGCCCACCCGACATGCCCGTCGCGGACCGTCGAACGGTCGTCGTCCCTCTCGACGGTCGGCGCTCGCCGTCGGGCGCGGTTCGTCACGTGGCGCCACACCTCGGGAGGGTCAGTTCGATGCACACTCGTCGTGCAGCGTCGGCGGCGTGGCGCGTTCGCTGTGCCATGTCGTGGGTTCGGACCGCGTGTGCTCACGAGCCGTTGAGGTTCCTCAGGCCAGAGGTCAGCTGTCGGCCCTCACTCTCAGCCGGGCCCCGATTCGCGTGCCGGGGTCGCAACCGACGGCCACGCTCCAAGAGCCGGCCAATCGGGCAGAACCCGCAATCGTCGCGACGGAGCTGAAAGCTGACCGCTGACCGCTGACAGCCCGGCCGCCCTACCGGCGCGTCCGGCGAATCAGCGGCCGCGAATCCCACCTGGCCTCACCGTAGCCCTGCTCACCGCGCCAGGCGGATCGCCCGCGGCAGGCGCTTGGCCGGGACGCGCACGTCCTGCGGCATGTGCTCGACGTGGTCGTGCACGGCGGGGGCGCAGTCGGGCAGGAGGCAGGCGCGCTCGGGCGGCACCCACGTGGGGGCGGCGTCGCCGCGCTTGCGGGCCTGGCCCGACAGGCTGATGTGCAGGTGGTGGTGGTGGAACTGATACCAGCCGCGGTTCTCGTTCTGCACCTCGAAGGTGACCGCGCGGCGGTTGTCGCAGGGGTTGCCCGACAGCCAGCCGGCGTCGCAGAGCTGATCCATCGCGCTCATCACCAGCGGGCCCACCTGGCCGTCGACGCCGATGATGCGCAGCTGCGGCGAGGCGTGCAGCTTGCCCAGGAACAGCGCCGTGCGCCACACGTCGAGCAGGTGCGGCTCCGACACGCAGTGGTACTGGTCGCGGCCGCCGCTGACGTGATCGCAGACCGCCCGCAGGATGTTGTTGCCGGTGTTCACCTGGTAGTAGGCGATGTCCATGTCATGGCCGTTGGTGTGGGTGCCCTGCGGGTGGCCGGGACTGCCGACGCGCGTGCCGGGGATGGCGCCGTTCTGCTCGCTCATGTCGCCCAGGCCCAGGGGCTCGCCCTGGTTGCCGAAGGCCCAGTTCGCGCTGAGGCAGTCCACCTCGGCGGTCGCGTACTTGATCAGCATCATCAGGTCGCGCCGGGCATAGCTGCGGTACTGGTCGGCGTCGGTCTCGCCGTTCAGCGGGTAGTTCCAGTAGCCCGGGCCCATCACCGGCGAGAAGAAGACGATCTGGCCGCAGTTGGCCTCGCCGCCCTCGCAGCGCCAGGTGGGCGAGTTGCACTGCGGGATGGGGCCGGCCGGCGGCGCGCCGAGGTCGATCTGGCAGCGGCCACTGGGCGCGCAGACGGTGCCGGCGGCGCAGCTGCCGGGCGTGCACGGGGGCTCGGCGCACTGGCCGTCCTCGCCGCAGATCTGGCCGGCGGGGCAGCTGCCCTCGGTGCAGCCGGGCAGGCAGACGCCGGGCTCGTCGCAAGCGTAGCCGGCGCGGCAGTCCTCGCGGCCGTCGCAGACGGCGAGGCAGGCGCTGCCGCCGTCCTGAAGCTGGAAGCAGTCCGAGCCCTGGGGGCACGGGTTCTGGGGGCCGCACTCGGTGAGGATGCAGTAGCCGCCGATGAAGCCGGTGGGGCCGTTCGCGCCCTGCTCGGGCACGCAGCCGCCGCCCTCGCCGCAGTCCTGGTTGCTCTCGCACGGGCCGCCGACCGGCACGTCGGCGCCGCCGTTGTTGCCGGGCTGGCCGGGGTAGCACGTGGCGTCGCTGTCGCAGACGTAGCCGTCGGCGCCGCGACACTCGGCGTCGGCGGCGCAGTCGAGCAGGCAGGCCGAGAAGTCGCCCAGGTTCCAGCAGCGGTTGCCGCCGGGGCACTCGGCGTCCTCGCAGCGGGCGCTGCAGTAGCCCTCGGGCAGGCCGGTGATGCAGAAGCCGTCGGCGCACTCGGCGTCGGCGCTGCAGGCCGCGCCCAGCGGGCGGCCGTTGGCGGGCAGGCCGCCCGCGCCGGGGTTGCCGCCCGCGCCGGGGTCGCCGCCCGCGCCGGGGGTGCCGCCTGCGCCGGGGGTGCCGCCCGCGCCGGGATCGCCGCCCGCGCCGGGGTCGCCGCCCGCGCCGGGGTTGCCGCCCGCCCCCCCCCCCGCGCCAGGGTTGCCGCCCGCGCCGGGCTCACCGCCCGCGCCGGGCTGGCCGCCCGCGGCCGGCTGTCCGCCCGCGCCCGGCTCGCCGCCCGCGCCGGGCGACACCGGGATGACGCCGTCGCCGCCCCCGCCGTTGGCGCCCGCGTCGGCGCTCTTGCCGCCCAGCTCGAGCGGATCGCCGCCGCCGCTGCCCTCGGGCTGGCAGCCCAGGGCCACGAGACAGGCGGTCGCCGTGATGGTGAGGAGGTGTCGTGCGCCACGCATTGCGGACTCCCTTCGCCCGGCGTCTACGCCCCGAGGGGGGCCGCGCCGGCGCGGAAGGATTGCGAAAACCAACGCACGGTTCAAGGGGGGCATCGGTGGGGTCTGCTCACGCGCCGCGGGTCGTCGGCCCCAACCGGCTGTCAGCTGTCAGCTGTCAGCGTTCAGCCGGGCCCCGTCCGCCCAGCCCACCGCGGACCGTCGTGGCACGGTCGGCGGCCCTCGCCGACGCGGCGCGCCCCCCGAACCGTCACCGCGCAGCCGACCGTCGAGCGGTCACCAACCGGCGACCCGGCCGGGGCAGGCGGTGCATCAACGGGTCGGGACCCGACCCGCCGGTGTTGTATGCTCGCGCCCCACATGATCCGGGTCTCTGCGCTCACCTTCGACCGGCCGGGCGGCTTTCGTCTGCGCCTCGACGCCCTGACCGTCGCGCCGGGCGAGCGCGTGGCCGTCACCGGGCCCAGCGGGGCGGGCAAGACGACGCTGGTGCTGCTGCTGGCCGGCCTGCTGCGGCCCGCTGCGGGCGCCGTCGAGGTCGCCGGCGTGGACCCCCACGACCCGTCGGCGGCGCGGCGGGCGCGCGCGACCGACGTGGGACTCGTGCTGCAGCACCTGGCCCTGCTCGACCATCTGAGCGTGCTCGACAACCTGCGGCTGCCGGCCCGCCTGGCCGGCGCGCGTCCGGACGACGCGCGCGCTCGCGACCTGCTCGACCGGCTGGGCCTGGCCGACCGCGCGGCGGCCCACCCACCCCACCTGTCGCAAGGCGAGCGCCAGCGCGTGGCCGTCGCTCGCGCGCTGATGCGGCGCCCGCGGGTGCTGCTGGCCGACGAGCCCACCGCGGCCCTGGACGCTGCGCGCTCGGCGGCGGTCGCCGAGCTGTTCGCCGAGGCGGCGGCAGGCGGGGCGGCGGTGCTGCTCACCACCCACGACCACGCCCTCGCGGCGACCTGCGACCGCACCGTCGAGTTGGCGTCGTGAGATTTGCCGGTGAGATTTGCCTGGCACCTCGCGTGGCGGCACCTCGCGTGGCGCAGTCGCGCGGGCGGCACCGTCGAGTTGGCGTCGTGAGATTTGCCTGGCACCTCGCGGGGCGCAGGCGCGCGGTCGCCGTGGAGCGGGCGTCTTGAGATTTGCCTGGCACCTCGCGTGGCGCAGCCTGCGCTGGTACCGGGCGCGCACGCTGATCCTGGTCGGCGTCGTCGGCTTGGTGGGCGCCGTGCCCCTGGGCGTGCACCTGCTGGCCGACCGCGCGGACGCCAGCCTGCGGCGGCGCGCGGCCGCGACGCCGTTGGTGCTGGGCGCGCCGGGCAACCGCTTCGATCTGGTGTTCGCGGCGCTGTATCACCGGCCCGGACCCGTCGATCCCCTCCCCGCCGGTGTCGCCGCCGAGGTCCGGGCCACCGGGTTGGCCGACGCCTTCCCGCTGCACGTACGGTTCACCGCGCGCGGGCGGCCGGTCGTCGGCGCGGAGCTGGACCTTCTCCAGTGGCGTGGGCTGCGGCCTTCCGTGGGCGGCTGGCCCCGGCTGCTGGGCGACGCCGTCCTCGGCGCCAAAGCGGCGCAGGACCTCGGGCTCGCCCCCGACGACACCCTCGCCACCGACGCCGCGGCGCCCTTCGACCTGGCCGACACGCACCCGCTGCGCCTGCGCGTCACCGGCGTGCTCGCGCCGACGGGCGGCCCCGACGACGACGCCGTCTTCGTCGACCTGCGCACCGCGTGGATCGTCGCCGGCCACGGACACGGCCACGCCGCGGTGACCGGGCGCGCGACGCCGGGGCTGCCCACCGCGCAGGCCGTCGACCCGGCCGCGCTCGACGCCTTCCACCTGCACGGCGACCCCGCCGACCTGCCGGTGACCGCGATCATCGTGGCGCCCCGCGACGCCAAGGCCCGCGCCCTGCTGCGCGCCCGCCTGCAGGATCGCGCCGACCTGCGCGTGCGCGTGCCCGCCGAGGTCGTCGACGAGGTGCTGGGCTGGATGCTCCGCCTGCGCGCGCTGCTCGACGCCCACGCGGCGCTGGTGGCGCTGGCCATGCTCGCGCTGCTCGGCCTGGTGATCGCCCTCGCCGAGCGCCTGCGCGCGGCCGAGCGCGCCACCCTGGTCGCCCTCGGTTGCGGCCCCGGCCGCGTGGCCGGCATCGTGGCCCTGGAGTGGTCGCTGGTGCTGCTCGCGGGCGCCGGCGTCGCCGCCGCCCTGGCCTGGGGCGCCGGCCCGCCGCTGGCTCGCCTGCTGGGAGTTCCCCTTTGAGATCGATAGCTTGGACCCTGACCCTGAGCCTCGCGCTGGTGGCCTGCAAGGACGCGCCCGAGGCCCCGCGCGACGCCGCGCCGCCGACCGGGCCGCTGACCGTCGCCGCCACCTTCTTCCCCGTCGCCGCCTTCGCGCGCCGCATCGCCGGCCCGAAGGTGAAGGTGATCCAGCCGCTGCCCGCCGACGCCGATCCCGCCCGCTGGACGCCCACCGACGACGTCGTCGCGGCCCTGCAGGGCGCCGATCTGGTCTTGGCGAACGGCGCCGGCTTCGAGCGCTGGCTGGACGCCGTCACGCTGCCCCGCGCCCGCCTGGTGCGTACCGCCGAGCCCTTCCGCGCGACCTGGATTCGCCGGCCGGACGCGCCCACCCACACGCACGGGGGCGCGACCCACACCCACGGCGGCCTCGACGGCCACACGTGGCTCGATCCCCGGCAGGCCAAACTGCAGGCCGCGGCCGTGCGCGACGCCCTCATCGCCGCCCGCCCGGCCCTGAAGGCGATCTTCGACGACGGCTACGACGCCCTCGCCGCCGACCTCGACGCCCTCGACGCCGCCCTGCGCGCCCTGCCGGTGAAGCAGCCGCTGCTGGCCAGCCACCCCGCCTACGATTACCTGGCGCGCCGCTACGGCTGGACGATGCACAACCTGGATCTCGATCCCGAGCACGCCCCCGACGCCGCCGCCTTGAAGGCGCTGACCGACGCCCGCGCCGCCGCGCCGACGGCCACCATCCTGCTGTGGGAGTCCGCGCCGACGGCCGCGGTCCGCGCCGCCGTCGACACGGCCAGCCCGGGGCTGACGCACGTGGTGTTCGCGCCGGTCGAGGCGGTGGAGAAGCCGGAAGAGACCGACTTCGTGGCCGAGATGCACGGCAACGTGGGGCGGTTGAAGGCGGCGCTGGGGCCCTGACTCAGTCCAGCGGCCGCGCCGCCTGCAGCGCCGGATCCTCCACCGGGTGCAGCAGCTCGGCGAGCACCTCGTCGCGGTACCAGGTCTCGACCCAGAGGATGTACGTCGCGCCGCGGTTCAGGCCCGCGGGCACCTCCAGGGTGCGGGTGCGGTCGCCCTGCACGAGGATCTGCGTCACGCCCGGCGCCTCGGGCTTGCGCATCTGCTCCTCGACCTCGGCCAGCACCACCCGATCCTTGGTCATCAGGCTGTAGCGCCAGCGCACCTCGGGGATGCCCTCGGCGTCGACCACCCCGAACTCGTAGTGGAAGGTGAAGTCGAGCTGGCCTGTGCCGCCGGGGCCGACGGTCAGCTCGGCCTCCTTCATCGAGGGGCGCAGCTCGATGAGGCCGTCCTCGTAGTCGTCGTCGATGACGCAGCCCGGCGCCAGCACGGCGAGCACCATCAAGCACGCACTCAGGAAACGCATCGCCACCTCCGGCCACGCAGCATAGACCGGCCCCTCGCCTCCGTTCCATTCCGCGGGCGGTGGCGTTATGAATGCGGGTCCGAACGACGCGAACCGCAGGAGATCGTCATGTCCGTCCTGTCCGAGAAGCTGCTGGCCCCCGAGACGCGCCCCGAGGTGGTGAAGGACTGCACCACGCTGATCGACGAGGAGGTCGCCAGCAAGTCGGGCGTCAGCGGCCTGGCCATCAAGGGCGCCTTCAAGGTGGTCAAGGGCGTCAAGCCGGGCATCATCCCCGACTCGGTCAACGCCCTTCTGGACGACTTCGTGGCCGAGCTCGAGCCCTTCTACGCCGAGTGCCAGGACAAGGGCGCGTCCATCGACGCCTACGTCGTGCAGCACGACGCGCGCATCGCCGACGCGCTGCTGGGCATCACGGATCGCAGGGCCGAGCGCAGCCGGCACAAGACGCTGGTGAAGGCCTACCAGAAGCTTCGGCCGCAGGGGCAGAAGCAGGTGGTGGCGGCGATGCCCCGCATCGGCGCCATGCTGAAGCGCCGCGGCCTGTAGTTTTTCCCGGCCGCCCGCGGGCGGCCCGAGGAGCATCGATGAAGAACGACGAGACGCGCGACGGCGCCCGCGAGGGCCTCGCCTACTTCGCCCGCTTCGGCGTGGACGAGGGCATGCTGCGGGCGGCCTTCGACAACGCGATGGCGCGCGGCGCCGACTGGGCCGAGCTGTACTTCGAGCACCGCGTGGGCCACCACCTGGGCCTCGAGGACGGCGCGGTCAACCGGGCCTACGGCTCGGTGACGCTGGGCGTGGGCGTGCGGGTCGTCAAGGGCGACCAGCAGGGCTACGCCTACACCGAGGAGCTGTCGAAGAAGGCCGTGGCCGAGGCCGCGGCGACGGCGGCGGTGGTGGCCGACGGCGAGGCCGGGCGCACGCCCCAGGCCTTCGCGGTGCAGTCGCTGCCCAACCGCTATCCGGTGCAGCAGCCCTTCGCCGGCGTCGACGTCTCGAAGAAGATCCCCATCCTGCAGCGCATCAACGAGCGGGCCTTCGCGCGCGCCGACGACATCGTCAAGGTGCAGGTGGGCTTCGCCGACAGCTACGGCGCGGTGCTGGTGGTCGACAGCGACGGCAAGGTCAGCTTCGACGAGCAGCCGATGACGCGCATCAGCGTCAGCTGCACCGCCGAGCGCGAGGGCCGGCGCGAGAGCGCGGGGGCCAACCTGGCTGGGCGCGAGGGCTTCGAGTTCTACAGCGACGCGCGCATCGAGAAGGTGACCGACGAGGCCGTCGACCGCACGCGCTTCCTGTTCGACGCCACCGTGGCGCCGGCCGGCACGATGCCGGTGGTGCTGGCGGCGGGCAGCGCGGGCATCCTGCTGCACGAGGCCATCGGGCACGGCATGGAGGCCGACTTCAACCGCAAGGGGGTGTCGGTCTACAGCGACAAGCTGAACCAGACGATCGCGCCGGCGGACGTGACCATCGTCGACGACGGCACGGTGGACGCGCAGCGCGGGGCCATCAACGTGGACGACGAGGGCCACGTCGGGCAGCGCACGGTGCTGGTCGAGAACGGCGTGCTGCGCACCTACATGCACGACCGCATCAGCGCGAAGCACTACGGTGTCGAGCCCACCGGCAACGGGCGGCGGCAGTCCTTCCGCCACGCGCCGCTGCCGCGCATGCGCAGCACCTACATGGAGGCCGGGCCGCACGATCCGGAGGCCATCATCAAGAGCGTGAAGCGGGGCGTGTACGCCGAGACCTTCACCAACGGCCAGGTGATGATCGGCGCGGGCGACTTCACCTTCTACATCAAGACCGGCTACCTCATCGAAGACGGCAAGCTGACGCGGCCGATCAAGGACACGAACATCATCGGCAACGGACCCGAGGTGCTCACCAAGACCGACATGGTGGGCAACGATTTCAAGTTCGACGACGGCGGGTGGACCTGCGGCAAGGACGGCCAGAGCGTGCCGGTGTCGCTGGGCATGCCCACCGTGCGGGTCAGTGAGATCACCGTCGGCGGCGTGAACGAGGGCTGAGATGAGCACCGCGTTGGACGAACTTCTCGAGGCGGCCCACGCGGCGGCGAAGCAGGCGCAGGCCTGCGGGGCCGACCACGCCAAGGCCGCCGTGGTGCGCTCGCGGGGCGTCGACATCGAGTGGCGCGACGGGCAGCTGGACAAGGTGCAGGAGCGCACGCGGCGCGCGCTGAGCATCGAGCTGTACGTGGACGGGCGCTACAGCGCGAGCAGCACGAACGACCTGCGGCCGGAGGCGGTGCAGGCGTTCATCGGCGAGGCGGTGAGCATGACCCGGCTGCTCGAGCCAGATCCGCACCGCGCGCTGCCCGATCCCGCGCGCTACGCCGGGCGGGCGGACGTCGACCTCGACCTGTTCGACCCGGCGGTGCACGGCATCTCGACCGAGCAGCGGCTGAAGCGGGCGCGCGATCTCGAGGCGCTGGTGCGCGAGGGCGCGGGCGACCTGCCCATCGTCAGCGTGTCGACCAGCGTGGACGACGGCTTCAGCCAGTCGGCGCGGGTGCACACCAACGGCTTCGAGGGCGCGCGCGAGGGCACCACCTTCAGCTACGCCGCGATGGTGACGGTGAAGGACGCCGACGGGCGCCGGCCGATGGGCTGGGATTACTCGTACCGGCGGCACCTGAGCGATCTGGCGCCCATCGAGCGGGTGGCGCAGGTGGCGCGGGAGAAGGCGCGGGCGCAGCTCGGCGCCGGCAAGCTGCCCACCGGCAAGTACCCGATCGTGGTCGAGAATCGGGCGCTGCCGCGGTTGCTGAGCGCGCTCTTGGCGCCGCTGAGCGGGCCCTCGCTGCAGCAGCGGCGCAGCCTGTGGGAGGGGCGGCTGGGCGACAAGATCGCCAGCGAGCTGCTGACGATCATCGACGCCCCGCACACGCCGCGCGGGCTGGGCAGCGCGCTGTGGGACGGCGACGGCTTCGCGACGACGCGGCGGCCGATCATCGAGAAGGGCGTGCTGCAGACCTACCTGATCGACGACTACTACGCGCGCAAGATGGGCGTCGAGGCGACCAGCGCCGACACGCACAACTTCGAGTGGACGTACGGCGAGAAGGACCTCGCGGGGCTGCTGGCGCAGGTGGGCGACGGGGTGCTCATCGAGCGCTTCCTGGGCGGCAACAGCAACCAGACCACCGGCGAGCTGAGCTTCGGCTGCGCCGGGCGGCGCATCCGCGACGGCAAGCTGGCGGAGCCGGTCGCCGAGGTGAACCTCTCGGGGGACTTCGGGCAGCTGTGGGAGCGACTGGTGGCGGTCGGCAACGACCCCAACCCCGACTCGTCGGCGCAGTGCCCGAGCTGCGTATTCGACGCCGTGCAGCTGAGTGGCAGCTGAGCCGCGGGCGCTCGCCGAGGACGGGCCCGAGCCCCTGGCCGAGGTGACGCTGGCCCACGGCGGGGCCGAGGTGCGGCTGCCGGCGGCCTTCGCGCGGGCGGCGGTCCAGCTGTTCGAAGAGTGGGGCTTCCGCGCGCGCCCGACCGTCGAGGCGCACGTCTACCGCGTCGACCACCGCGAGTCGCACTATCTGCTGCGGGCGCTCGAGCACGTGAAGCCCGAGCGGCTGGGGCCCGACGGCCTGCCGCTGCCTTGGATCGCGGCGCGCACGCCGACCGAGGCGCTGGACGATCGGCTGTCCGTCGACGACGACGTCGTGCGCACGCGGACGCTGCCGGCGGCCACCGGTTCGGCCGCGCACGCCGACCTGAAGGCGCTGTTCGAGCGGCTGCGCGGATTGGCCGGCCTGCCCGATTTCGAGCTGCGGGTGCAGCCGCTGACCGAGGATCACCGCGGGTTCTGCCGGGGCCGCATCTGGATGGACCCAGAGGGGCGCCCCCTGCGCGTGCTGCTGCGCCCCTGCCCCAACGGCGACGCGGCCGAGCGCGCCGCGACGCTGGTGCACGAGGTGGCGCACGGCTGCACGCCCGGCGATCAGCACGGCGCGCGGTTCAAGGAGGCGCTGCTCGGTCTCGCCAAGCGCGCTTGGGGTGACGCCTACTTCGTGGTGCCGACGTCCGCCGACGCCTACGCCGAGGTGGATCGATGGATCACCACCGGCATCCGCGCCGCGCTGGCCGGGGGACCGCCGCCCGCGCGCCGCACCGGCGACGCGGGCGACACGGCCAAGGTGGTGACGCGCATCCGCAAGCTGCGCGCGCTGGCCGCCGATCAGCTCGGCACACCGGAGGCCATCTCGGCGACCGCGCGGGCCAACGACCTGATCACGACCTACGGCCTGGGTGACTACGCCGTGCAGGTGCCCGCAGGCATCGACGAGCAGATGGTCGATCGCTGGGTGCAGGTGGCGCCGCGGCAGGTGTGGCAGCGCATGCTGGCGGGCGTGGTGGCGCGGTTCTTCGGGGTGTTCTCGCTGTCGATGGCGAAGGACGCGCGCATGCACCTGTTCGGCCGGCACGCCGACGTCGTGGCCGCCACGTTCCTCACCGAGGTCAGCATCGAGAAGATCGAGCGCGCCTGCGACGCGCACATCGCCCAGTGGAAGCGGACGCACCGGACCAACGGCGGGCAGGTGCGCAGCGAGCGCATCACCTTCTGTGACAACGCGGTGCTGGGGTTCCGCGCCAAGCTGCAGGGTATTCGGGACGCGGAGAGGAAGGCCGGCGGCGACGCGACGGACCGCGCGCTGAGCGAGGCGCGGGCGGCCGCCGAGGTGGAGCACGATCGGCGCGGGCTGGGCTGGAACAGCGGCGGGCGCCGCACGGTGCGAGCGCACGAGGCCGGCCAGCAGGCCGGCGCGGCGCTGTCGGTGGCCCACGGCGTGGGCGGCGGCGACAGCGGGCCGCGGATGCTGAAGGGGTGAGGGAGGCGCCGCGGCCGGGCGGGCCGCGGTGGCCTACGCGTCGCCGCCGAGGCGCGCGATCAGGGCCTCGCTGAAGGCCTCGAGGTCGTCGGGCTTGCGGGAGGTGATGAACGGCCCGTCCTCGACGACCTCGCGATCGACCCAGCGGGCGCCCGCGTTCTCCAGATCGATCCGGACGCTGGGCCACGAGGTCATCTCGCGCCCCTCGACCACGCCGGCCGAGATGAGCAGCTGCGGGCCGTGGCAGACGGCCGCCACGGGCTTGTTGGTCTCGACGAACTCACGGGTCAGCCGGATGGCGTCGTCGCTCAGCCGCAGC
>JAUHXL010000520.1 GCA_030426945.1 bacterium | reverse complement strand
GCGCGCCCGCTGCTGCCGCGCCAGGTGCAGCGGCACCGGCGTCTCGGTCAGCCCCGGCCCGCGCAGCTTCAGCAGATAGCTGCCCATCGCCAGCGGCTCGACCACGGCGGGCAGCCGCTCGAGCCGGTGCGGCGAGGTGGGCGTCAGCACCCGATCCACCGGCGCGTAGGTGAAGAGCGTCCCGGTGAGCCCCTTGGGCGAGGTCTCGACCTCGAGGGCGCCGTCGCCCTTGATGCGCTCGGCGTAGGTGTCGTCGTCGTCGTAGGCGCGCACGAAGTTCTCGTAGTGCGCCATCTGCACCGCGTCGCCGTCGCGCTCCGCCGCCTCGAAGGCCGCGTAGTACAGGGCGCACAGGGCGCGCCGGGTCGGGAAGTGATCGCCGTCGACGCCCAGGGCGGCGTGGTACGCGGCCAGGGCCTCGGACAGCGAGCGCGCGGCGGCCAGCCGGGCGGCGGACTCGGCGTCCTCGGCCTGCCACAGCGGTCGGCGCGTCTCGTCGTCGGCCCAGGGATCGATGCGCGACCGCAGCTTGGCCGTGCGCGCGTGCAGCAGCCGGTGCTGCTCGACCCGCTCGAAGTAGTTGTCCGCGGCCCGTCGCCCGCGCTCGAGCTGCTGATCCCGCTCCTCGGCCTTCCGCGCCCGATCCCGGTCACCCTCGAGGATCTGATCGACCTGATCGGCCACCCACGCCGCGCTGCGCGGGCGCGCCGCGGGATCCTTGCTCAGGCACTCGAGGCACAGCTGCTCCGCGTCGTGCGGGATGTCGCGATCGGGCGCCCGCCGACTCGGCGGCACGACCGGCTGCGTCGCCACCGCGTCGCGGATGGCCCGGGCGGTGGGCCCGTCGAAGGGGGGCTCGAGCGTCAGCAGCTCGTAGAGCACCGCGCCCAGGCTGTAGATGTCGCTGTGCGGCCCGAGCTCGGCGATGCGCCCGGCGGCCTGCTCGGGCGGCATGTAATGCGGCGTGCCGGTCACCTCACCGGCCTGCGTCGCGAAGCGCCCCTCCGAGCCCCGGCGCGTCGCCACCGCCGCCGGCCGGTCCGGCCCGTCGAAGGGCTTGGCCAGGCCCCAGTCCATCACCGTGACCTCGCCGAACGCGCCGAGCATGATGTTGTCGGGCTTCAGATCGCGGTGCATCACCCCGCGGCTGTGGGCGTAGGCGATGGCGCGGCAGATCTGGCTGAACACGGTCAGCAGGCGCACGCGGCCGAAGTGGCGCGCCTCGGGGCCGTCCTCGCGCAGATCCTCGATCACCTCGCGCAGGGTGCGGCCCTCGATGCGCTTCATCGCGAAGAACAGGCGCCCGTCGCCCAGGGTGCCGAGGTCGTAGACCGGCGGCACGCCGGGGTGCTGCAGCTGGCCGGTCACCCGCGCCTCGTCCACGAAGCGCAGGCACAGAGACGAGTCCTCGGGCTCGTTGAGCAGCTTGAGCGCCACGGGGCGATCGAGGGCGACGTCCTGCGCCTCGAGCACGTGCCCCATGCCGCCGCGGCCCAGCTCGCGCCCCACCGCGTAACGATCCGCGGCGGCGGTCAGGTGCGGCAGCATCGCCTCGAGCGCGGGCGCGGCGTCGTCACCGCTGGTCGGCGGCGCGGTGTCGCCCCGCCAGGGCGTGTCGTGCACGGACGCCACCGCCTCCGTGTCGCGCGGCGACCCCATCAGCTCCGTCTTCGGCTCGGTGCGCACGGCCGCCTGCGTCGTGTGCGGCATCGCGTGCAGCGAGGGCGGGCCGGGGGGCGGCGCGGGCGCCGGCGGCGGATCCGTCAACGCGTGCGGGTGCACCGGGGGCGGACGCAGGGCGGGGAAGCCGTCCCAGGTCGAGGCGACGGCGGCCGGCGGCGCGGCCCCGTGAGAGGGATGCGGCGGGGGCGTCGACACCGGCGGCGCGCTGCGCCTTGGCGGCCGGCCGTCGCCCACCGGCGGGGCGAGCTGGCGGGTCGGGCGATCACCGATGCGACCCTGCCCGATGCGGCCCACCGGCGAGGCCACCGGCACGGTCGAGCGCTCGCGGGGGGCGGCGACGGCCGGGGGCGGCGCGAAGGGATCGTCGGCCTGACTCGGGCGCCCCGGCCGCGGCGCGCGCGGCGGCGCCCGCAAGAGCGGGATGGGGCGCTCCCCGGCGCTCTCGGCGGGCAGCGGCGGCGGCCCGCCGGGACGCCGCGCCGGCACGGGGGTCTGCTCGAAGGCGTCGAAGCCGCGCAGCTCCGTGTCGACGGAGTGATCGAGCTGCTCGGGGTCGAGCGGGTCGACCACCGAGTCGAGCAGCGACTCGTCGAGCACGTCGCCGTCGCTGCTGCCCAGCCGGGGCAGCGCGTCGAACTCGTCGGTGGCCTCGGCGGCGGCCGGCGCGCTCGCGCTGGACAGGCCGGCGGCCCGCGCGATGCTGTCGGACAGGGGGGGCTGCACGAGGCCGGCCTCGACCGCGGCGTGCAACAGCGTCATGCCCCGCGCCCGCGACCGCCGTCGCAGCTGCACCAGCTCGCCCAGTCGGATGCGCGCCTCGCGCTCCAGCAGATCGAAGAGGCGGCCCTCGAGCTTCTTGTCGACCTCGTGCGCAGTCATGCGGACCTGGCGTCTCCCAAGAAGTCCCTTCATACGCCGGACCCGAGCGCGATCCAAGTCGGGGGCCGACGCAGCGCTGCGATGCCCGCTCAAACGTGAGCGAAGCGCGCCGCGGCGTCAGGTCGACCGCCGGCGTGTCGAACGCTGTGGACCGTGGCCGTCGCCGTCGCCGAGAGGCGGTCCGTCGATGTGCTGGGGTCGGGGGGAGGGGGAGGGCGAGGTCAAGGTCAAGGTCAAGGTCAAGGGCAAGGGGGCCCTGGGCTCTACTCGTCCGCTGTGTCCAGCGGCGGGACGTCCGCGGCGAGGCGGATGCCGATGGCTTGGTGCGTCAGATCGGCCGCCCCGGTCGCGCGGGCGCCCACGCGGCAGTGATCCGGCCAGGCGCGCCAGCTGCCGCCGCGCAGCAGATAGCGGCCCGGCTCGTCGGCCAGCGTCGCGGTCCACTCGCGCACCCCGCCGGCCACGCCGCGCATGCCGAAGGGGCTCTCGTCGTCGGCGAAGGCCCCGACGGGCGCCGGGCCGCGGCTGCCGCGGCGGCGGGTGTCGGCCAGGCCGGGCACGAAGCGGTCGCCCCAGGGGAAGGCGCGGCTGTCCGCGCCGCCGGCGGCGTACTCCCACTCCACCTCGGTGGGCAGCCGCAGCGTCACGCCCAGGCGCCGGCCCAGCCACTCGGCGTAGGCCTGCGCGTCGGCGTGGCTGACGTAGCGCATCGGCGCGCCGCGCGGGGCGAAGACGTTGGCCTTCCAGGTCACCCGACGATCCTCCACGGTGACCATGAAGCTGTCCCGCACGCGCGGCAGGTGCGGCGCGGCGTCGGCGTCGACCGCCAGCAGATCCTCGAGGAACTCGAAGTACTGCTCCCAGGTGACGGGCTGCCGGGCCATGCAAAACGAGCCGACGTCCACGTCGGTGGGCTCCGCCGCCCCCGGCGCGTGATCGTCGAAGCCGAGCAGGAAGCGCCCGCCGGGCACGAACAGGAAGCCCGGCGGCACGTGCGAGGCGCGGGGCAAGGTGAGATCGACCGCGCGCGTCTCGCCCGGCCGCAGGCGGAGCGGCAGCCGCACGCTCAGCCCATCGTCCGTGCGCAGGCGCACCACCAGCCGGGCGGCGTTGACGGTGCGCCCCGACAGCGGCGTGTGCCCCACGTGCACCTGCGCCCCGGTGTTCCACACCGCGCCGCGATCATCGCAGGCCGAGAAGTCCACCGAAACCTGGGGCGGCACCGTGTTGACCGTCAGCGTGGCGCGGCCGGCCAGCTCGGCGGCCAGCGGCCCGTCGTCGTGGATCTCGGCGCGCGCCCGGTGGAAAGCCGCCGCCACGATGTCGTTCACCTCGTCGGCGGCCCGCCAGGCGTCGCGGTGCAGCCGCGCCAGCGCCTCGCGCGCGTCGCCGCGGTGGAGCGGATCCGCCGCGGCCCGGTGGAGCGCCTCGACCCCCTGCGCCAGGTGCCAGGCCGCCTGCTCCTGGGTGTCCCGCGCCCGCCCCAGCATCTTCCAGGCCCGCGCCCGCTCCGGCCGCGAGGCCTCGTAGGGCAGCGTCGCCTCCAGCCGCGCGGCCTCGGCCACCAGGGCGCGCGCGGTGCGCAGCTGGCGCTCGAAGGCCGCCACCTCGGCGCGTCCGTCGGCCAGCGAGCGGGCGGCCTCGGCGGGCGGCGCCATCTGCTGCGTCGCGGTGCTCTCGGCCTCCAGCGGCGGCGCGGCGACCACGCTGCCCGAGCTGCGATCCTGCGGCTCGGCCTGGCGCGCGTCGAAGTGCGCCTCGATGTTGGCCGCCAGATCGAGCGCGCTGTCGAAGCGATCCGCCGGATCCCGCGCCATCGCCTGCATGCACACCGCCTCGAGCGCCGCCGGGATGTTGCGGTGGGGCGCGCGCTGCCGCGGCGCGTCCGGCGGCCCGCGGCGCAGCGCCCGCAGCACGTCGATCGACCGGCTGGCCTCGTAGGGCCGGGTGCCGGTGAGGATCTCGTAGAGCACCGCCCCCAGCGCGTAGATGTCGGTGCGGTGATCGAGGGCCCCCACCCGCCCCTCGGCCTGTTCGGGCGCCATGTAGGCCGGCGTGCCCACCACGTCACCCACCCGGGTCACCTCGTGCGACACCGGCGCCGGCGCCTCATCGGCCGGCCAGCGCTGCGCCTTGGCCAACCCCCAGTCGGTCAGCACCACCTGCCCGAAGTCGCCGACGAACACGTGGGCCGGCTTGATGTCGCGGTGGATGATGCCCTGCTGGTGCGCGAAGGCGACGCCGTTGCACACCTGGGTGAACCAGCTCAGCTGGCGGGGCACGCCCATGCGCCCCGACCGGATGATCGTGCGCAGGGATCGCCCGGCCAACAGCGCCATCACCAGACAGGGCGCCCCTCCGAGCGCGCCCACGTCGAACACCGGCACGATGTTGGGGTGACCCAAGCGGGCGCAGATCATCGCCTCGCGCAGGAAGCGGGGCCGGTGGCGCGCGTGATCCAGCAGCTTGCTGCGCAGCACCTTCACCGCCACCTGCCGGTCGAGCACCAGATCGACCGCGCGGTGCACCACGCCGATCGAGCCGCGCCCCACCTCGCCCTCCAGGCGATAGCGGTCGGTCAGATCCCTCAGCTGCATGTCGGGCCGCTGCTCCTCGCCGTCTGCCGCGCTTCGCACCTCCATCGGCGCGCGGC
>JAUHXL010000519.1 GCA_030426945.1 bacterium | reverse complement strand
GCGGTCTTCACGAAGAAGCCGATGGTGTGCGCGGGGCCCGACCAGGCCGTCGAGGCGGCCGGGATGCGCGGGCGCAGGGTGCCCTCGGCGACCTCGACCGGCACGGCCAGGGCGGGCTTGGCCGGGGACTCGGGGGCCCGCGGCGTCGGCGTGCCCGCGCTCGCCTTCTTCAGCGCGGGCACCAGGCGGCGCACCCGCCGGTCCGGACCGCTGATCGTGGGCACGACGATCGCGTCGAAGCCGAAGCCGTCGACCACGGCCTCGCGGATGGCCTCGGCCGTCGACAGCTCCGGCGTGTCGGCCACCCAGATGGTGCGCCCGGTGCGGCGCCGATCGAGGGCGCGGTCGGTCAATCCCAAGGTCCGCCCGACCAGCTCGAAGAAGCGCCGCCCTGGCTGACCTCCCGGCGCTTCCCTGAGCACGACTCGGTAGTTCATGGCTTCCCCCCGCGCGCGGTCGCGCGGTTGCGACCCGCGCCCGACACCCACGAACCTACCGATTCGCCACAATCCTCACAAGTCGCGGGAGGCGCCGAGCGGTTGACACCGAGGCCGCCGGGTGATTACTGGCCCATCTGGCGTGCGCGGAGGCCCGTTGAAGCGGCTCATCGAGGCGATCGGACAGCGGGTGATCGACCTCATCGAGGGGATCGGCCGCGCCGCCATGCTGCTGGGCCAGACGCTCGCCTGGCTGCCGCGGCCCCCCTACCGCATCCGAATCCTGTTCCAGGCGATGGAGTTCGTGGGCGTCGGCAGCCTCTTCATCGTGCTGCTGACCGGCCTGTTCACCGGCGCCGTCTTCGCGCTGCAGGGGGCCGGCGCCTTCCGCCTGTTCAACGCCGAGAGCCTCGTCGGCTCGACCGTGGCCATCTCGCTCGCGCGGGAGCTCTCGCCGGTGCTGACCGGGCTGATGGTCACCGGGCGCGCCGGGAGCGGCATCGCCACCGAGCTGGGCACGATGCGCGTCACTGAGCAGATCGACGCTCTCTACACGATGGCGGTGAACCCGATTCAGTACCTGGTCGTGCCGCGCTTCATCGCCGGCCTGGTGATGGTGCCGATTCTCAGCGTGCTGTTCACGTTGGTGGGCATGGGCGGGGCCTACTTCGTCGGGGTCGTGCTGCTGAACATCGACGAGGGGATCTTCCTGTCCAAGATCTACTGGTTCGTCGATCCGCCCGATCTCACCAGCGGGCTGATCAAGGCCTGCGTCTTCGGCGGCATCCTGACGATGGTGGGGTGTTATAAGGGCTTCTACGCGAGCGGAGGCGCCCGAGGCGTCGGCCTCGCGACGACCCAGTCGGTGGTCGTCTCGAGCGTGCTCATCCTGGTGGCCGACTACTTCCTCACCGCGATGATGTTCGAATGAAGGAGATCCTCACCCCCTTCCGGGTCGGCCTCGTCGTCGTGGCGGGGCTCGCCGCGTTCATCTGGATGTACGGCAAGATCGAGGAGGGCATCAGCGACGACGCGTCGGGCTACCGCGTGTACGCCATCTTCGAAGACGTCAGCGGGCTCGCGCAGAAGTCGCGGGTGGTGATCGCCGGCATCGGGGTGGGCGAGATCGACAAGATCGAGCTCGCGGGGGACAAGGCGAAGGTCTGGCTGCGCGTGAACACGCCGCTGAAGTCGGACGCGCGCGTGGCCAAGCGGCAGGCCAGCCTGCTCGGCGAGTACTACCTGCAGCTGACACCCGGCTACACCGGCACGCCCCTCGGCGACGGCGATCAGATCAAGAACGTCGATTACGACGTGGCCCCCGCCGACCTCATGAACGGCATGAAGGAGATCGTCGCCAACGTGCAGGACATCACCGCCAGCCTCAAGCGGGTGGTGGGCGACGAGGAGGGCGAGCAGAAGCTCAGCGAGATCCTCACCAACATCAACGAGGCCGTCGGCGAGGTGAACAAAGCCGTGGCGGCCAACGCGCCGAAGATCGACGTCGTCGTCGACAACGTCGTGAAGGTGACCGAGAACGCCAAGCACTTCACCGAGGAGTTCCGGCGCGACGCGCGGGTCATCCTGGCCGACGCCCGCAAGGTGGCGTCGGACGCGCGGGACGTGGCGGCCAACGTGAAGGCCATCGTCGGCGAGAACCAGGGGAAGGTGCAGGAGGGCTTCGACGGCGTGCGCGGGGCGGTCAGCCGCTTGCAGGGCGCGCTCGACAAGCTCGATGAGACGCTCGATCGCGCGCGCTCGATCGCGATCAAGATCGACGAAGGGCAGGGCACCGTCGGCCAGCTGATCAACGACGACCGCCTGGTGCGCAACGTGAACGAGCTGGTCGAGGAGTCGGGCCAGTTCGTCAAGAAGTTCACGCGGTTGCAGACCGTCGTGGCGATGCGCAGCGAATACTATCTGGGCCAGACGGCGGTGAAGAACTACCTCGAGGTGCGGCTGCAGCCGAAGCCGGACAAGTACTACTCGCTGACGCTGGTCGACGATCCCCGGGGGCGCACGTCGTTCCGGGAGACGGTCACCAACTCGAGCGCGAGCGACGAGGATCCGGTCGTGCGGGAGCAGCAGACCATCACCGAGGATCGCTTCCGCCTCTCGCTGCAGTTCGCCAAGCGCTTCTACTTCGTCACCGGCCGCATCGGCATCATCGAGAACACCGGCGGCCTCGGCCTCGACGTCTTCCTCTTCGGCGACACCCTCGAGCTGTCGACCGACATCTTCGCCTTCGACGAGAACGTCAACCCGCGGCAGCGCATGTGGGGTACGTACACCTTCTTCACGCACCTGTACGTGGCCGCGGGCATCGACGACGTCTGGAACGACGAGCTCACCGACTTCTTCGTGGGCGCCGGCATCCGCTTCACCGATGACGATCTGAAGGCCATCTTCACCGCCGCGCCCGCGCCGTCTCTGTAGGCCAGGCGCCGCAGGCGGCGGCCTCGTGGTCGTGGTCGTGGTCGGTCCCCTACCTGCCTCGATCGCCGTCGCCCACCCTCGATTGACAGTCCGGGGGGTCGCCGCTAGAGTGCCGCGTCCATTTTGGCGGTGTGTTGCGGTGAAGCCCCTCGCCCTCAAATTCAAGGTCGACGACCTGCGCGCCGAGGGGCGCCCCTTCGAGGGCGCCTTGTCGGTGGAGCTGCTCGAGGGCTGCCTGCCTGGGCTGGTGGGCACGCTGGGCTATCGCCCGCAGGGCCCCGCCTCGGTCGCCGGCACCCTCTACCGCTCCTCGGGCGGCGAGATCATCGTCACCGGCCGCCTGCAGGCCGAGGTCGGCTTCGACTGCGTGCGCTGCCTGCAGGCGCGCACGATGGCGGTCGACATCGCGGGCGACCACGTGTTCGTGCGGCGCGAGACGCCGGCGGCGCCCAAGGGCCGCGAGACGGTCGACCTGGTGGTCGAGGACGAGGACGAGGACGACGACGTGTCGACCTACGAGGGCGACGAGATCGACCTCCACGACACCTACCGCGAGGCGCTGCTGCTCGAGCTGCCGATGAACCCCACCTGCGAGCACGTGCAGGCGGCGGGGTGTGAGGCGCTGGCGTCGGACGCCCCCGGCGAGGTCGACACGGTCGATCCCCGGTGGGCGCCGCTGCTCGAGCTCAAGCGCAAGATGGGCGCGACGAACGACGAGGGGGCCCCGCTGGCGAAGCCGGCGCGCTCCGACAACCCGGACTGAGACAACAAGAGCGAGGTCGACATGGCTGTCCCGAAGCGACGGAAGTCCCGCGCGAAGCGTGATTCGCGGCGCGCCACCCACAAGATCAGCGCGCGCGCGTACAACGAGTGCCCCAACTGCGCGGCCCCCAAGGAGCCCCACCGGGCCTGCGGGGCGTGCGGTTGGTACAAGGATCGGTACGTCCTCGAGGTCGTCGAGGTCGAGGTCTAGCTGAGTGTCCGAGGCCGCCGAGCCGGCCTCGCCCGTCGCCCTCGACGCGATGGGCGGCGATCGGGCGCCCGACGTGGTCGCCCTCGGCGCAGTCCAGGCGTGTCGCGCGGGCGACGGTCCGGTCATCCTCGTCGGTGACACCGAGCAGGTGCGCGCGGCGCTCGAAGGCCTGGGCGCGGACGATCTGCCGATCACGATCGAGCACGCCAGCGAGGTGATCGGCATGGCCGAGCACCCCGGGCGGGCGGCCCGAACCAAGCGCGACAGCTCCATGCACGTCGGCTTCGGCCTCGTGAAGGCCGGGCGCGCGTGCGGCTTCGTCTCGGCGGGCAACTCCGGCGCGATGATGGCGGTCGGCCTGCTGACCCTGCGCCGGATCCCGCGCTGCGAACGGCCCGCCATCGCCGGCACGATGCCGACGCGCGGCACCCCGATGGTGCTGCTCGACATGGGCGCCAACGTGGAGTGCCGCGCCAGCCACCTGGTGCAGTTCGCGCTCATGGGCGCGGCCTACGCCGAGATCGCGCTGGGCAAGGCGCGCCCCACCGTGGGCCTGCTGTCGAACGGCACCGAGCCCACCAAGGGCACCGAGACGCTGCGCGAGGCGCATCGGCTGCTCACCATGACCGACCTCAAATACGTCGGCTACGTCGAGGGGCGCACCGTGCCTCAGGGCGAGGTCGACGTCGTGGTCACCGACGGGTTCGTCGGCAACGTGGTGTTGAAGCTGTCCGAGGGCATCGCGCTCGCGCTCGTCGAGCGGGTGCGGGAGCAGCTGCGCGGCGACTGGCTGGGCAGCCTGGGCGCCACCCTGATGAAGCGCTCGCTGCAGAAGCTGCAGTCGGAGCTCGACTGGCGCGCGGTGGGTGGGGCGCCGCTGCTGGGCATCGACGGGGTGGGCGTCGTCGCGCACGGCGGCAGCTCGCCCGACGCGGTGGCCAACGCCGTGAAGGTGGCGCGGCGGTACGCCCAGGTCGATCTCGTCGGGCGCCTGCGCGCGGCCCTCGAGGCCTCGGCGCCGCCCGACGAGCACACCAGCACGGCCGAGCTGCCCATCACCCGCGCCACCGGCACCCACGAGAAGCCCTGATGGGCGCGGTGGTCCAGGGCACCGGCGCGTACCTGCCCGCCGCCGTGCGGACCAACGCCGAGGTGGCCGAGCGCCTGGGGACGACCGAGGACTGGATCGTCGAGCGCACGGGCATCCGCCAACGCCACGTCGCCGCGGCCCACGAGCAGACCAGCGATCTCGCCTACGAAGCGGGTCGGCGCGCCCTGGCGGACGCGGGCCTCGCCGCCGCCGACCTGGATCTCGTCCTCGTCGCCACCATCACGCCGGACGCGCCGATGCCGTCGGTGGCCGCGCTCACCGCGC
>JAUHXL010000518.1 GCA_030426945.1 bacterium | reverse complement strand
ACCTTGTGCTGTTGGGCGGCCGCGGTGGACGCGGCGACGAGGACGAGAAGGGCGAGGGCGCGCTGCACGGGGGCCTCCGAGGCGGTTTCGGGGCCCATCGTGGCCGATCCCCGGCCGGGCGTCGAGGCCTCCGCGCCCACCACGCGCTCGGCCAACCCGCCGAAACCAAAGGGGACGCGCGCGCCGGACCGTCGGAGAGCGTCGCAGCCGTGGACGCCGGCCCCCGACTTCCCCTAGGGTCCGCGCGTGCGAAGCTCCAATCCCCTGCTGCTGACCGCCCTGGTGCTGGCCGCCTTCGGCTGCGACGACAGCACCGCCGACGGGAACACTCCGCCCGTCTTCCGCTTCGACGCCGGAGACGCCGGCCGCTTGATCGCGGACGCCGAGGCCGACGCCGCGCTGCCCGACGAGGGCGCGCCGCCGACCGACGCCACCCCCGGCGGGGGGGACGGCGGCGGCGACCTGGACGCCGGGCCGACGCCGCGCGACCAGGGGCCCGGCCCGGTGATCGACGGGGGCCCGGAGGTGGACGCCGCGCCCCTCGACCCCGTCTGCGAGATGCTGCCCGAGCGCCCGCCCCAGCAGGCCATCGACCTCAGCCCGCGCTGCAGCGAGCGCGGCGGCGACGTCACGGTCTACGATCTGCGCGACGAGCGCTGCCCCGACTTCGAGCAGCTGCCCAGCCGCGCCCCCGGCCGCGAGGTCGAGCTCGAGCTGATCGTCACCGCCCTCCTGCGCAACGACTTCACCGCCGCCGAGCCCGAAGGCGGCCCCTACGGCAGCCTGTTCGTGTTCATGGGCGACACCGCGCCGCCCGCGGGCCTGGTGCGCGGCGCGCGGGTGCGCCTCACCGGGCAGGTCATCGAGTTCTTCACGCTGACCGAGTTCATCCCGGACCGCGACGGCATCGAGGTCCTGGGCATGGCGGAGCCGCCGGCGCCCATCTACGTCGAGGATCCGCGGCGGCTGGCCGACGAGGGCGATCTGACCGAGCCCCTCGAGTCGGTGCACGTCGAGGTGCGCAACGTGCGCGTCGACGACACCGCGCCGGACTGCCCGATGGACTTCGGCATGTTCGTCGTAAGCGGTGGCCTGCGCGTCGACGACGTCACCGAGTTCGCCTACGAGCCCAACCGGCGCGACGTGCTGCGGCGGCTCGACGGCGTGCTGCACTACAGCTTCGAGCACAACAAGCTGTTCCCGCTGGACGACGCCTCGATCGACGCGGTGGACTGCGGCGGCATCCCCGACAAGTGCGAAGAGTCCGAGTGCCCCGTCGAGGTCGACGCGCGCGAGTCGGCGCGGCTGATCATCAGCGAGATCCAGTCCGATCCGCGGGGCGCGGACGACACCCGTGAGTTCGTGGAGCTGTACAACCCCGGCCCGAACCCGGTCGACGTGACCGGCTGGTACGTCCAGAGCTGCGCGGGCAACCGCGCCGACCTCGCGGGCACGGTGCCGCCGCGCGACTACCACGTGATCGCCGGCAGCCGGAACCGCGACGAGGCGGGCGGCGTGCGCGCCGACGGCCTGATGGGCGATCTGTTCCTGCCCAACGAGGCGGGCTCGGTGCTGGTGTTCGACGCGGACGGCACACTGGTCGACCAGGTGCGCTACAGCAACGTCGCGCCGTGGCCGGAGCGCCGGCCGGGCGAGTCGCTGGAGCTGCCGGCGCCGGCCGCCGACAACCGCGACGGCGCCGCGTGGCTGGCCGGCGAGGACGAGTACGGCGAGGGCGGCTTCGGCACGCCGGGGCGTCCCTACCAGTAGCCCCGTTTCGCGCGCGCGCCGCCACGCGCTACACTCGCTGCGATCGGGGAGGTCCACGCGTGGCACGTGATCGTTGGGACGGCTTCAGCGGCTTCGACTGCGACCTCACCGAGGAGCGCCTCCGCCGCCGGCGCCCGATGCCCCGCCCGAAGCCCAAGCCCGCCGCCAAGCCCAAGCCGCCGCCCGTCGTGGTGCACACGGACGAGGCGCTGGCCGACGCCGAGGCCGCGCCGCCGACCCCCGAGGCGCCGACCCCCGACCCGCCGACGGAAGCCCCCAGCCCCGCCCGCCGCTACGGCCTGGTGCGGTTGAACACCGCCCCGCCCCCCGCGCGGCCGGACGCCGACGACTGACCGTCGTGACCGGCGAGGCAGCGGCCGCGCAGCGCGCGCGCGCCGTGGCGTCCTGCGCTCGGGCGCGGCCAGGGGCTCCGCGGCACAGCGGCCCCGCCTAGCCGAGACACTCGCCGAGCCACGCCATCAGCCGCGCGCGCTCGCCGGGCGCCTCGCGGGTGCGCGCCAGCCGGTAGGCATCGGCGGGCCGACGATCGAACCAGAAGTCGCCGCGCGCCCCGGCCAGGCGCGGGCACGCGGCCAGCCAGACGATCGTGTCGGCCCCCTGCGCGGGGGTGCGCAGCAGCGGGCGCGTGAGCGCGTGGAAGCGGGGCAGTGACCTCGCGACGCCGCCGGTGTCGGCCCAGCCCGGGTGCATCGCGTGCACGGCCACCTCGGGCCACGCGGCGTCCAGCTCGGCGGCGAGCACGATCTGGGCCCGCTTGGTCTGCGCGTAGGCCACCACGCCGTCGTAGGGCCCGGTGGTCCGCTGCAGGGCGTCGACGTCCAGCCGCTGGGTGAGCGCGCCGCCCGACGAGACGAAGATCACGCGCCCGCCGGCGAGCGCACCGCGCAGACCGACCGTCAGCCGGTACGGCCCCAGCAGGTGGACGGCCGTCTCCTGCGGCCACCCGTCGGCGGTGACCACGCGCGCGTCGTTGAGCAGCCCGGCGTTGTGCACCAGCACATCGACCCGCTGCGCGGCGAAGCGCGCGACGCAGGCGTCGACGGACGCCGGATCGCCCAGGTCGACGACGGTGAGATGCACCCGGTCGCCGCCGCCGGCGCGGGCGAGCGCCTCACGGGCCGCGGCGCCCCGCTCGGCGCTGCGGCACAGCAGGTGGACCTCGGCGCCGAGCGCCAGCAGCGCCTCGGCGGTCGCGCGGCCGAGCCCGGCGTTCGCGCCGGTGACCAGCGCCCGGCGTCCGCTGAGGTCGACGGCGAGATCGGCGGGGTCGAAGGCGCGCGCGTGGCGCCGGAAGCCCGTCCGGTCGAAGTCGAAGACCACGCTGTGATCGAGGAGGCGTCCGATGAGGCTCAAGGTCGATGCTCCGCTGTAGGGCCCCGACTGGATGCAGCCGGCGCGGCGGGGTCGCGGGGGCGTCGCGGACGGCGATTCGCGTGGGCGGCGCCCGCGGCGCGGCGCGCGCCGGCCCGCCCCGATCCAATCTTGTTGCAACGCAGCAAAGAGCGCGCTACACCGGGGACCGCACGGCACGGAGCAGCCGCATGCCCAGCCCCCCCGTCGCGTTCGCCCTCACCCCGCTGGCCACCCTCGCCCTCCCGTCGTTCGCAGCGGCGGAGGCTTGGGCTGCGGCACGGGTGGGCGGCGTGGCGGTGCGGCTGTACCCGCCGGTGGCGCCCGCGCCGGCCGCGGGGCGCCCGCCGCCGACCATGATGCGCGGCTGCAGCCCGCAGAATGCTGCATTGCAAAACAGCGATCACCTCGAGGCGGTCGCCGAGGCGCAGGGCGCCCCGAACGCGCGGCCCGCGGTGCCCCACGAGGGCGTCGTCGCCGGCCGCGGGGACGATGACGGCGAGCTGCACACCCGCGCCAACCGGCACGACCGGCCGCGGCTGGCGCGGACCGCCGCGCAGCGCGACGACGCCGCGCTGCGCGACGACGCCGTCTGGATCGCCGGCCTGTCGTCGGGCGCCTCGCAGGCGCTGGTGACGGGCGCGCCGATCCGGCCCCCATCGACGGGGGCGATCCGCCGATGTGCGCGCCAGCGCCGCTGCCCGACGCCTCGCCGCCGGGCCGATCCCGACCACACGTCGAGCCCCTGGGGGCTCTGGGCGCCGGCGCCCTTGCTGTAGCGATTGGCGCGCCGCGGCGCGCGTGGACCCGGGGCCGCGGACGGCCCCACCGAGGAGAACGACCGATGAACATCCTTCGCCCGACCCGACTGGTCCCCTTCCTTGCCTTGTGCGGCGCGCTGGCGCTGCTGGGCTGCGACGACGACGACGACGGCGGCAACGGCGGCACGGCCGACGCGGGCATGGGCGGCACGCCGGGCGCAGGCGGCACGCCCGGCATGGGCGGCGACCCGGGCGCGGGCGGCGATCCCGGCGCGGGCGGCGACCCCGGCATGGGCGGCACCCCCGGCATGGGCGGCGAGCCCGGCATGGGCGGCATGGGCGGGGAGCCCATGAACGGCCCCGACGTCAGCACGGTGGCGCTGCTCGAGGCCTACCTCGAGGGCAAGCCGCTGCTGATGGCCGGCGAGGACATCCCGACCGATCCCAACGGGTTCAACGAGAACGTGAACTTCGGCCAGGCGACGCAGTGCTACCACCGCATCGAGATGACGGTGCAGGGCGGCGCGTTCAACTTGACCACCACCACCGGCGTGCTCGAGGACGCGCCCGAGGCCGGCAACGTGGGCACCTGCGACCGCGACACCGCCGGCGTCGAGCTGATGTTCCAGACCACCAGCTACGTCATCGAGAACCTCGCCGGCAACGCCGAGTGCTTCGACATCACCCTCACCTTCATGGGCTTCGGCCAGGAAGGCCGCGGCGCGCTCAGCCCGGACGGCAGCGCGCTGTGGCTCGAGGTGTTCTTCAAGGATCAGGCGACCGGGCACCGCTGCGCCGACGGCGGCGTGGGCGACCAGACCGTGACGCTGAACGGCATGCCCTTCATGGGCGACGCGGTGCAGGTGTTCCAGATCGGGGAGTGATCGAACCCGGGCGCAGCCCGGTTCGTCGTGGTCGTGGTCGTGGTCGTGGCCGAGCGCGCCTCGGCTCGCCGCCCGACCGGAGCCGTCGACGACCACGACCACGTTCTCGACTTCGTCGAGTAGGAGGCCGCGCCATGCGCGCCACAGCCACAACGCTGTTCGTCGCGGGGACCCTGGCCGCCGGCGCCGCCGCGGCCCGGCCGGCCCCGCCGGGCCAACACTACGGGGCGTGGTTCGACGCCGAGGATCGCGCGGCCGATCCCACGCCGCCCGAGCTCACGCTGATCAACTACTTCTTCACCCGCTTCACGGCCACCAACCAGCTGGCCGATCCGGCGGGCCTGCGCGGCGTCTCGCTGGGGCCCATCGGCCTCGGCGAGAACGTCGGCAGCGGCGTGCGCACGGGCGAGGACAGCACGACGTACTACGTCGAGCAGCGCTGGATCCCGGTCATCGGCTACG
>JAUHXL010000517.1 GCA_030426945.1 bacterium | reverse complement strand
CACCCGGGCGGCCACCCGCTGGTCGTGGGCGACATCTCGCGCCGGCAGGGCGGCCCCTTCCGCCCCCACAAGTCGCATCAGTCGGGCCGCGACGCCGACATCGGCTATTACTTCCGCGACGGCGCCCCCGAAGCGTTGAAGCGCGCCACCCCGCGCACGCTGGACGTGGCGCGCACCTGGACCTTCCTCGAGTCGCTGCTGGCCGATGACAAGGTCGAGTACGTCTTCACCGACCGTCGCCTCGAGCGCGCCCTGTACCACTACGCCAAGGACGAGGCGAAGGTGCCGGCCGAGGTCCTCGACCGCATCTTCTCGTACCCCCACGCCAACAAGACGGGCATCCTGCGCCACCTGCGCGGCCACGCGGATCACCTGCACGTGCGCTTCCGCTCGCCCCTCGCCGTCGCCGCCGCCACGGACTACGTCCGCGAGCACGGCCTCGCGGCCATCAAGCCGCTGCCCGTGTACCGCAAGGTGCGCCGGGGCGACACGCTGACCTCGCTGGCCCGGCGGCACCGCACGTCGATCAAGGACCTCTGCCGCTGGAACCGGATCTCGCGCAAGAAGGTGCTGCGGCCGGGCATGAAGCTGATCGTCGGCCACCGCCGGCCGCGCCTGCCGGAGTCCGACGCCTCCTGACCGGCCGCACCCGGGCGGCGCCGCCGATCAGGCGCGCAGGGTGAACGAGAACGTCGACCCTTTGCCGGGCCGGCTCTCGGCCCAGACGTGGCCCCCGTGCCGCTGCACCACCCGCGCCGCGACGGCCAGCCCCACGCCCGCCCCGGACAGCCCCTCGCCGACGTGCAGCCGTCGGAAGGGCTCGAACACCTGCCCCGCGTAGGCCGGCTCGAAGCCGACGCCGTTGTCGTGCACGCGATAGACCGGCGGCTCGCCAAGCTCCACGTCCACCTCGACCCGCGGCGAAGCCACCGGCGCCGCGAAGGCCAGGGCGTTCGCGAGGAGCTGCTCGAGCGCCAGACGCAGCAGCGCCGGATCGGCGTCCGCGGTGAGGGCCGGCTCGACGTGGATCGCGTCGCCGCCGGGCAGCGCCTGCGCGACCTCGTGCACCAGCGCGGTGAGGTCGAGCGGCGCGCGGCGCAGGGTCGCCCGCCCCACCGCGTCGAGCATCAGCAGGCCGTCGAAGCGCGCCTCGAGGCGCCGTGAGGCGCTCTGCAGGTGCTGCAGGTAGTCGCGCCCCCCGGCATCGAGCTGCTCGCCGTACTCCTCGCTGAGCAGCTCGGCGAAGCCGTGGATGCTGCGCAGGGGTCCCCGGAGGTCGTGCGTGATGCTGTGGAAGAGCGCCTCGAGCTCGCGATTCGCGCGGGCGAGCTCGGCGGTCCGCGCCTGTACCCGCCCCTCGAGATCGGCGTTGAGCAGCTCGATCTCGTCGCGGGCCCGCTTGCGCTCGATGGCGTAGTGCAGGGCGCGAGGCAGCACCGCCGCGACCGCGGCCCCCTTCACGAGGTAGTCCTGAGCGCCCGCCTGCACCGCGCGCAGCGCGAGCGCGTCGTCCTCCTGACCCGAGAGCACCACGACGGGCAGGTCGGTCAGCTCGCGCACGGCGTCGAGGGTGACGAGGCCCTGCGTGTCGGCGAGGGACAGGTCGAGCAGGACGACGTCGGCGGCCCGCGCGACGAGCGCGGGCACCGCCTCGGCCAGGCTGCGATGCCAGGCGACGGCGAAGCGATCACCGCGCAGCGCGTGCCGCGCCAGCGCCGCGTCGGCGGGCGCGTCCTCGATCAACAGCACCCGCAGGGCAGGCTGAGCCGGGGAGGGCGCGCTCACGCCGGCTCGGCGGCGGCGTCGTCGGGCAGGAAGACGTCGAACGTCGCGCCGGCGCCGGGGGCCGACGTCGCCCGGATGGAGCCGCCGTGCCGCCCGACGATGCGCTTGCACACCGCGAGGCCGATGCCGGTGCCGCCCGCGTCCCCCTCGTCGGTGACGACCAGCCGGCGGAAGGGCTCGAAGATGCGCTCGGCGTCGTCTGCGGCGAACCCTCGGCCGGCGTCGCGCACCCGCAGCGACCACCCCCCGTCCCCGCGCGCCGCCTCGATCCAGACCTCGGGTGGCTCCGCCCCGGCGAACTTCAGGGCGTTCCCCACGAGGTTCAGCAGCAGCTGCCCCAGCTGCACCCCGTCGCCGACGACCGTGGGCAGCGGCGCGCGATGCACCCGCGCGCCCGAGGACGCGATGCGCAGCGCGAGATCGTCGAGCACGTCGTCGAGCACCGCGTCGAGATCGACGGGATCCCGCCGCATGCCGGCGCTGCCCAGCCGCGCGTAGGTCAACAGATCGCGCACCAGCCGCTGCATGCGGCGCGCACCGTGGACGACGTAGTCGAGCCACTCGCGCGCGTCGTCATCGAGGCCCGCCGCGCTGTGCTCGGCGAGGAGCTCGGCGAAGCCGCGCACCGCCCGCAGGGGCTCTTGCAGGTCGTGGCTGACCGTCGACGCGAACTGGCGCAGCTCCTCGTTCGAGCGCTCGAGCTGCTCGGTCGTGCGCGCGAGCGCCTCGCGGTTGAGCCTCTGCTCGGTGATGTCCTCCGAGATGCCCAGCAGGTAGAGGGGCTGCCCGTCGTCGTCCAGGATCGGGATCTTCTTGGTGTGCAGATAGCGGACGCCCTGGGCCCGCGTCTGGATCGCCTCGCACGGGATGTCGAGCAGATCGCCGTTGCGCAGCACCTCGCGGTCCTTGGCGGTGAAGAAGTCGGCCTCGGCGGCGGGGAAGAAGTCGTAATCGTTCTTGCCGATCAGCTCGCCCCGCTCGAAGCCGAGCAGCCGCTCCCCGGCCCGGTTGAAGCGGACGAAGCGCAGGTCGGCCGCGTCCTTCACGAACACCATGTCGGGCAGGTTCTCGACGATCTGGTGCAGGAAGCGCTCGCTCTCGCGCAGGGCGGCGTGCGAGCGCTCGAGCTCGGCGCGCGCCCGCTGCAGCTCTTCGTGGCGGGCCGCCGCGCGGGCGTTGCCATCGGCTGCGATCAGATGGCAGGCGAAGGCTCGCACAGCCTGGTCCAGCGCGGCCCAGGTCCGGGGCGTGCCCGGCCCGGGGTGGCGGATCACCAGCAGGCGGTCCGCGGCGAGCGGCCACCAGCGCCGCGCCCCCGCCTCACCGGCGACCGCGGGGCGCTCCCGCGGCGGCTCGCCCACGTCGCCGGCCCGCGCCTTCGGGGCCGGCGGCCCACCGGCGTAGCGCCAGATGCCCGCGCCGCTGACGGCGCCGTGCTCGACGAGGGCCTCGACGAAGCGCGCCGCGCTCGCCCCGGGCGCAGATGACGAGAGCGCCGCCAGCAGCACGTCCACCAGCCAAGGCGGAGCATCGTCGGCGATCATCGCCGTGTCTCCCAGCGTCCGAAGGGCATCGATCAGCTCCGGGCGGGCCACGCTCGCCAGGGCGCACCGCCGCGCGGGCCACGCGGCGGCGCCCTCACGCTACCGACGCGCCCGGTTCGGGACAACCCTCGCGACCACGCGGCGCGCCGCTTGATCGCGTCGCCCCGTCGGCCCCATCCTCGGGCCGTCCGGCACCCGCCCGCAAGCGCGGCGGGCCGGGCGGACGTGATCGCGTCGCGACGCGTCGACCGACCACATCACCCGAGGGGTCTCGCCATGCGCATCCTGCTGCTGCTCGCTCTCGCGCTGTCGCCCGCCCTCGCCGCCGCGGCGCCCGCCTGGTCGGTGCTGCCGTTGGACGCCCGCGGGGTCGACGCCGACGCCGCCGCCACCTTCCGCGACCTGCTGGTGGCCGAGCTCGGCGCGCGCAACGGGGCCGACTTCATCGACGGCCCGCGCGCCTGCAGCGACCTGCCCTGCGCGCGCGACGCGGGGGGCGAGGTGGGCGCGGGCGTCGTCGTGTTCGGGCGTCTGGCGCGCCTCGGCCGGAACATCGTCGTGACGCTGACGGTGATCGACACCGCCGCCGGCCGGACCCTCAGCCAGCAGCGGATGAGCGTCGACGCGGTGGAGGATCTCGAGAAGGTCGCCTCGCGCATGGCGCAGGCCATCCACGACGGCCGCGATCTGGACGACACCGTCGAGCTGGGCACCGTCACCGGCGCCGAGGTTACGCCCGACCGGCGGCGCGAGGGCAAGAGCGGCCTGGGCCTGCGCATCGGTGGGGTGACCCCGATCGGCGACGCCTATCGCTCCGGCTTCGGCATCCTGGTGGACGTGGGCTACTGGTACGAGGCCCGCGACTTCGCCATCGAGCCCCGGGTGGGGTGGCGCGGCACCGCCGAGACCGACGAGGACGAGAGCTACGGCCAGGTCGCCATCGACGTGGGCGCGCACTACATCCTCACCCGTGGTGACTTCGCGCCCTTCATCGGCGTGGGCGGCGGCCTGCGCTGGACCTACGAGGAGCGGCGCGAGCGGATCAGCGCGGGACAGGTCATCCAGCTCGAGTCGAACGATCTCGAGCTGGAGTCCGCCTGGGCGCCGGGCGCCTTCGGGCGCGTGGGCGTGCTGCTCTTCCGCACCTACAGCCTGCGCATGGCCTTCACCGTCGACTACGACGTCACCTTCGTCGACCTGCACGGGCTGGGCGCGCCGCAGGCGGTGCAGGCCGGCGTGAGCGTGATGTTCTGACGGGGGCGCGGGGACGGACGCGGCCGAGCCGGCCAGCGCCGGGACGCTACTGAGCCGGCGCGGGCGCAGCGGGCGCGGGCGGCAGCGCGCCCTTCTGAGCGGCGTACCAAGCCTTCGCGTCCGCCACCGCCTTCGCGCGGCGCGCGTCGCGGTCGCGACCGCTGAGCGGCGTCACCTTGTGGCGAGCCGCGGCCGGCAGGCCGGCGCTCAGGGTCTCGAGCGCGTAGAGCGCCACCTCGTCCACCCGCGCGGACGTCTCCGGGCGAAGCAGGATGCGGTCCTTCTTGCCGTCGAGCCCCTTGGGCCGCAGCTCGGCCGTGGCCTTGCCGGCGTCGTCGAGCAGGGGGACGATCGCGTGCGCGGCGGCGGTCAGCTTCAGCGTCGCGGCGGCCTCGGCCGCGGCCGCCCGGACGAAGGGCTCGGCGGCCGCCAGCCCGGCCATCACCGGCGCGGAGAGGCTGGCCACGTCCGCCGGCTTGGCGACGCGCGCGGCCAGCATCAAGGCCGTCGCGCGCACGGCGGCGTCCGCGTGCGTCAGCAGGCCGCGGGCCGCCTCGAGCACCGGCCCGCGCTCCGGCATGTCGGGGTAGGCGGAGCGACCGAGTCGATCCGCGGCGACGGCCTGCAGGACCGCGTCCGGCGCGGACAGCGCCGGCAGGATGGCCTTCACCACCTTCGCCTTCGCGTCGCCCGG
>JAUHXL010000516.1 GCA_030426945.1 bacterium | reverse complement strand
CCCAGCTTCCCGGCTGCGCGGACGGCCTCGTCGAGGAGCAACCGAGCGCGGTGGGCGTCAAGTCACGCCCCGCCGACTTCTCCTACTCCACGCCGGGCCTCGTCGCGTCGCACGACGAGATCGTCGCCGGGACGCCCGACGGCGCGGACATCGTCGACGGTCCACTGGTCAGCTTCATGGTCGGCGGCGAACGCCGGTGGATGATGACCACGGTGCGATGGTTCCGCGATGATGCTGGCGAGGACGACTTCAACGTCTACCACGTGACCTTCGCGGGTGACCTCGATCGCCCCCTGCGACGTCACGTCGAGACCCGGACCCAGTGGGAGCTCTTCACGAACTGGGACGCCTTCACCGGGCGATGGTGGATCGTCAACACCTACCAGGCCGACGATGGCATCCTGGCCTTCGTGCACGTCGAGTTCGCCGATGGCCTGAGGCCGGGAGGTGCCCGACCTCAGTTCGGCAAGGGGCGCCTCGGTCTGGCGTGGTCGAACGATGGCGGTCACACCTTCCGCTACCTGGACGACATCGTCGTGCCCGAGGGCGATCCACCGGACATCAACGTCGAGGGGGCGCCCTATCTCGTCCGAGATGGCTTCATGTACGTGTACTACCAGGACATCGTCGGCCGGGCCGTGGCCCGCGCTCCGCTCGACGAGGTGCTCGCGGCCGCGCGGGCGGGGGCACCCCTGCCGGAGTGGCGCAAGTGGAACCGGGGCGCTTGGACCCCGGGTATCGGAGGCAAGGCGTCGGCGCTCGCCATCACCGGCATCACCCACTCGGACGCGGCCTACTCGACCGAGACGGGGAGGTACTACCTGGCGACGACGACGCAGCGGCGCGGCGCGGAGCCGTCGCAGATCCTCCTCTTCGAGTCGACCGACGCCCTGGAGTGGCGGCAGATCGACTCGCTGCACCCGCTGAGCGACGTCGACCTCGGCTGGCAGTACCTCTCGATCCTGGATGTGTCCGGCGCGGACAACGGCGTCGTCGGGCGTCGCTTCTATGTCTACTGCGGCCGAGAGCCGATCAACGCCGAACGAAGTGAGATCCACCGCATCGAGGTCGACCTTCGCAGCGCAGGTGTCGGAGAGCCTCCCGAGCCGGCGGCGGAGCCCGGCGACGCTCCGCCGGACACGTACACCGGCGTCTTTCGCGTTGGCGCCGATGCCTACTACTCGAACGGCAGCGTCTACTGCCGCTATGCGTCCTTCTCCGACTTCCAGTGTGGCACCGGCTCGGCGAGCCTCGACGGCTTGACCGCGCTCGACGCGATCCCTGGCGATCTCGGTGACGGGGGCACCTGCGCCCTGCCCGACGAGTGCTCTGCGGAACCACCGCCACCACCGCTCGAGGGCAGCTTCCGCCTGCGCGGCGAGGTCTACTACTCGAACGGGAGCGTGTACTGCCAGTACGAATCGGTGGAGGCCTTTCTGTGTTCCACCGGGTCGAGGAACCTCCGCGGAGCTCCGTCTCTCGACGCCGTCCCGAGCGGTCTCACATTTGGTGGGGCGTGCGAGGTGCCTGACCGTTGCCTGGATTCCGGCCCTGCCTACGTGGGGGACTTCCGTGTCGGCGCCGACCTCAACTACTCGAACGGCACCGCGTACTGCTCCTACGACACGTGGGAGGACTTCACGTGCATGACGGGCATGGCCGACGCCTCGGCCGTGCCCGTGTTCGACTCGATCCCGTCGGGCCTCTCCAGAAGTGGCGTCTGCGAGGTCCCCGAGCGTTGCCGGGGGGCCAGCCCGGCCAGTCCTCCCCCTGTGGAGGGCGCCGGCCCTGCCGGTCGTCCCTATGTGGGGATCTTCCGTGTGGGCGATGGCCTCAACTACTCGAACGGCGCCGCGTACTGCGCCTACGACACGTGGGAGCACTTCATGTGCATCACCGGCATGGCCGACGCCTCGGGCGTACCGGTGTTCGACGCGATCCCGTCGGGCCTCTCCAGGAGTGGGGTCTGCGAGGTCCCGGAGCGTTGCCAGGAGGCCAGCCCGGCCGATCCTCCCGCTGGGGGGAGCGCCGGCCCTGCCGGTCCGCCCTACGTCGGGATCTTTCGCGTGGGCGATGGCCTCAACTACTCGAACGGCACCGTGTACTGCTACTACGACACGTGGGAGCACTTCATGTGCATGACCGGCATGGTCGACGCCTCGGGCGTACCGGTGTTCGACTCGGTGCCGGCGGGCCTCTCCGGCGGCGGGGTCTGCGAGGTCCCTCCGCGCTGTCGCTGAGGAGAGCACTCGCGCGAGCAGAGCCGGGCCGCCGGCCAGATCCGACTCAGCTGCTGCGGCGCGACCGGCTCGGCCCCGCGCCGGCGCGCGCCGTGACCACGCCGGCCCGGCGCAGCGGGCGCAGCTGCGCCGTCGCCGGGCCGCCGTGCGTGTTCGATCTCGCCTTCACCCCGCTCTGATCGTCGCGTCTATCGGCGCGGCGCGTCATTGAGACGTGTGTATCGCGATTGGGCCACCCGGACGCCCCGGGGCCGCCTCGGGCGGCCTTGGCACACCCGCTGCAAACTCCCCAGCCCGACATCGGGGCGTAGCTCAGCGGTAGAGCGCCGTAAAGGGACCCGACCGACGGGGTGCCTTCCTTCGCCTGTCAAGCCGGAGGTCGCGGGTTCGAATCCCGCCGTCCCGACCCATTCGAGACCTGAATCACTCGCCGCGCCCGACCTGACGGGGCGCGCGCACGGAGGAGGTGTGCCATGGCCCGCAAGCTGACCCCGCAGGCGCTGAAGAGCGCGATGACGCTGACCCACGAGGGCGCGGCGGCCTACGACCTGCGGGCCGACCAGCCGCTGCTGCACCTGTGCTTCACCTTCGGGTCGGCCCTGTTCACCGACGGCTTCTACACCCGCGAGGCGGCGCAGGTGCGCGCGTTCGCCGAGGCGCTCGGCCGCGCGCACGCGGTCGACGCGCGCTTCCCGTGGCAGTACGCGGCCTGGATGCGCGATCCCGTCCGCGGGAAGGGGAACCGCATCCAGGGCTCGTTGACCCCGGCGCTGCTCGACGGGCTGCTGCGCGAGACGCCCTTCACCGAGGACTACGTCGCGCGCTGTCTCGGCCACCGGCCGGACGACGTCGCGGCCTTCGTGCTGCACCTCCAGCAGCTTCGGCTGGGCCGCCCGACGGCGGCGGCGCGCCGCGGCATGGCGCGGGCGCTGGCGGGCTTCGACGCCTACCAGCTGCTGAAGTACGCGCGGCCGAAGGACGACGTGCGGCTGTGCGACGCGATCGCGCTGGTGCGGCCGGAGCTCGAGGCGTTGGGTGAGGCGGGTGAGCTGGCGCTGCGGGTGGGCCGCTACCTGCACGCGCCGACGCGCGAGCGGTCGGCGCTGGCCGAGGCGGTGCCGCTGCTGGCGGCGCGGCGGCAGCTGTTCACCGCGCCGACGACCTTCGCGGCCGAGGCCGCCTTCGTCGACACGGTGCGCGCGGCGCGGGTGACCTGGGAGCAGGTGCTGGGCCGCTACGGCGTGTCGTTGAAGGGCAAGGACGGCGCGGCGCTGGCGAAGGCGCGCAAGCGCAACGGCGCGGTGTGGAAGGCGCTGCTGGCCGACGAGGCGCTGCTGCCGGACATGGCGCTGCTGCGCAACCTGCGCAACCTGCACGACGCGGGCGTGTCGCGCGGTGAGCTGATCGCGCGGGTGAGCCGCCGCCGCTTCGACGGCGTGTGGCCGCACCAGGTGTACGCGGGCGCCAAGGCGGTGCCGCCGCTGCTGAGCGTCTTCGAGGCGGCGTTCCGCCGGACGGTGGATCGCCTGCCGCCGGGGCGCCACCTGGGCCTGGCCGACGCGTCGGGCTCGATGGCCGTGCGCGTGGGTGGGCCGATGTCGTCGATGCGCTCGATGGACGTCGCGCTCTGCCTCACCGCGCTGATGAGCGAGACCAGCGGCTTGGGCGCGTCGTTCTCGGACGATCAGTTCAAGGCCTGGACCGGCGGCGACTACCTGCGCATCGCGCAGCGCTCGACCGGCGAGGGGCCGCTGGCCTTCGCGCAGAACGCGGCGCTGCGCACCGGCATGGGCGGGACGCAGGTGCACGGCGCGGTGCTCGAGCTGGTGCGCTGGCTGACCACGCACCGGTCGGTGAAGCCGCCCGAGTGCCTGTGGTTCTTCAGCGACATGCAGTTCCACCCGGCGAAGGGGTCGCGCAGCCTGCCGCGGTGGGTGGCCGACGCCGGCCTCGAGCGGTACTGCGATCCCGCGCGGCCGCCCCTGGAGCAGGCGCTGCAGGTGTACCGCGCGGTGGTGGGTCCGGTGGACGTGGTGCTGTGGAACCTGGCGGCCTACGGCCAGGCGCCGGTGCCGCTGTCGATGCCGGGCGTCCTGATGGTGAGCGGGTTCGACGCGAACACGCTGTCGACCGTGGGCCGCTGGCGGGCGGGCGCGACCGCGTCCGAGGCCCCGCTGGTGGCGAACCAGGCGCAGGTGCTGGACACGGTGCGCGCGTTCTGAACCCTCGCGCCTTCGTGAAGATGTGCGAACCCGCGCCACCCCCGGCGCGGGTTCGTGCATCCTGTGTCCCGTAACCGGCGGGGCGCGGGGCGCGTACCCGCGGCGTCCCGCGAGGAGAACACGATGACCGACACCGAGAGGCCGCGGCGGCGGCGCTGGCTGCGCGCGCTGCTGTGGGTCGCGGTGGGCGGCGTGCTGTTGGGAGGGTTGGCCTTGGCTCATGTCTGGACCGCGCTGGGTAAGGCGCCCAGCGCTGACGACCGCGCCCGCTTCGCCGCCTCGCCGCATTACCACGGCGACCACTTCGTCAACGCGCTGCCCGTGCGCAACGACATGTGGAAGGCGATGGTGCGCTGGATGAAGGGCGCGCCGAACCGCGAGCCCACCGCTGGGCTGCCGATGGTGGCGCGCAGCGCGGCCGACTTCGCCGAGCACCCGGCCAGCGGACTGCGCGTCACCTGGCTGGGTCACTCGACGATGCTGGTGGAGATCGACGGCCACCGCGTGCTGACCGATCCCGTCTGGGCCGAGCGCGCCTCGCCGGCCACCTTCACCGGGCCCAAGCGCTTCCACGCGCCGCCGCTGGCCATCGCCGATCTGCCGGCGCTGGACGCGGTGGTCATCTCGCACGATCACTACGACCACCTCGATCACGTCGCCATCCAGGCGTTGAGCGCGCGCGGCGTCGACTTCTACGTACCGCTGGGCGTGGGCAGCCACCTGCGCTACTGGGGCGTGCCCGCCGAGCGGGTGCACGAGATGGACTGGTGGGACGAGGCGCAGGTGGGCGCGCTGAAGGTGGTCTGCACGCCGGCGCG
>JAUHXL010000515.1 GCA_030426945.1 bacterium | reverse complement strand
TCGACGCAGTCGAGATCGCCGCACTCGACGTCGGCGCAGGTGAGCGGCGCGCGACAGAAGCCGGCGGCGTCCTCGATGAAGCCGTCGAGGCAGGCGGCGCACACCGCGGTGGGCGTCGGCTCGCAGGCGCGGTTGCGCGCGGCGCAGTCCAGCGCGTCGCAGCCCTGCGGCTCGATGCACGCGCCGGTCTCGGGGTGCTCCACCCGACCCACGACGCACCCGCCGCAGCGCGCCCCGTCGGGCCCATCGGGATCGCAGACGCGCGACTCGGCGGCGCACGCATCCACCAGCCCCAGCTCCCCGTCGCAGCGGGCCCCCTGCAGCGCGGTGCAGCGCCCACCGACATCCTGGAAGCCCGCGCGGCAGGCCCCGCACGCGGCCTCGGCCCCGCCCTCGTCGCAGCGTCGGTTCACGTCGCGGCAGCCCAGGCTGGCGCAGGTGTCGGCGGGCCGACACGCCTCGCCGTCGTCGACGTGCTCGGGCAGGCAGGCCCCGCAGGTCGCCCCCTCGGGCCCCGCGGCGCAGGTGCGCTTCAGCAGCGCGCAGGTCTCGCCCAGCGCCCCGGGCACGTTGGCCGTGCTGCAGTTGGTCGGCACGCACGCGCCGCCCTCGTCCACGCGCCCCTCGAGACACTCGGCGCACGCGCCGCCCCGGCAGATCCGACCGTCGGCGGCGCACGCCGCCTCCGCCGCGTCGTCGCACATCGGCACCGCGACGCAGTCCCCGGCGGCGTCCTCGGCGAAGCCATCCAGGCAGCGCCCGCAGCGCCCGCCCCCGGCGATCTCGAGACACTCCCGCTGCTGCGCGGCGCAGTCCGCGGCGATGCTGGTGGGACCGTCCCCGCACGACGGCGGGATCGCCACGCAGGTGCCGCTGGCCAGATCCCACGCCCACCCCGCCTCACAGTCCTCCACGCACCGCGCGTCGTACCCCCCGGCGGGCTCCGCGCACGCCTGACGCGCCAGACACGTCGTCTCGGCGCACGTCACCGGCGCCCGGCACAGCCGCTCGGCCGCGTCGCACACCAGGTCGCCCTCACACGCCGGCGCCTCCGCACACGGACACTCCAACGCCCCCGGCGGACACGGATCCGTGCGCTCCTCGACATCACTCCCCTCGCACCCCACGCCGAGCAGGATCACACACCCCAGAACCCACCCACATGAGCTTCGAACGTCCATACCCATCACGCTCACAGCTCCGTGAAGTCGGTGTACCAGAGGTAGATCCGGACATCCTCGATCCGCGCGGGATCGATGTCCTGGTTCACGAACTCGTCCTCGAAGTTGAGGATGAGCTGCCAGCCGCTGTGGTGGGCCGGTCGGTCCCTCAGGCGTTCGTTGCGATAGATGTCCACCGTCGAGCCCTCCAGGGTGCCCAGCGGCTCGGACAGCGGGCGCTCGCCGTTGAAGAAGGCGTCGACCACCGCGGTGCGCTCGGGCAGCGTGTAGGCCTTGCGATTGCCGCTCGCCTCGGTCAGGAAGCCCACCCCGTCGCCGCGCTGGCGCACGTAGACGCGGCCCAGATCGTCGCCGAGGTCCTCCCCCACGATCTCCACCTCGATGAAGCGGATCTTGTGGTTGTGGGTCAGCGGCGAGAAGCGATCCAGCGCCGTGCGGAAGTCGACGACGTGGGCGCCGCGCCCGTCGCGCGGCGTCTCGGCCAGGCGCGCGGCGAAGGCCGCGGCCACCTCGGCGGGCTTCAGCGCGCGCCCCCGGTCCACCCGCGGGATCTGGAACACGTCGTCGGCCACCGAGATCACGTCGACCCGGATGTCGGGCAGGCCGAAGCTCTCCTCCCAGACGAAGTAGGCCTCCTCCAGCTCCTGCAGGTAGGCGTCGAGCGGGTAGTCGCCGTTGGCCACCATGCGGACCAGGGGCAGGCGGTCGCGGAACCGGTAGGTGGTGTTCGTGTAGTACTCGTAGATGCGCGTCGCCCGCCACGCCTCGCGCAGCGCCGCCTGGAACGTACGGTCGGCGTTGCGCACCGCGTCGTTGCGGTACACCCGCACGTTGGGATCGTTGCGCGCCGCCTCGATGTCGATGGTCAGCTGCTTCTGCTCCTCCAGCGTGGCCTGGATGCAGATCGCCTGGTTGCGCAAGGTCTTGATCGCGTTGGACTTCAGCTTGATGTCGTAGGCCAGCTGCAGCCCCTCGAGATCGAGCTCGACCACCTGCCGCATCAGATCTCGGATGACATAGCGCCCGTCGATGCGCGCGGCGTCGCACTCCTCGAGGATCTCGCGCTCGGCGATGTCCTGCTCGATCTTCACCAGCTCCGCCTCGGCGACGCCGGCGGCGATCTCGAGGGCGGTCTGGCTGACGAACACCACCGCCGCGGCCACGTTGTAGATCGCCAGACCCGCGCCCTTGCCCGCGCAGTTGGTGCCCACCGCCAGGCCGGCGATGACGAAGCAGTCGAGGCCGTCCTTGATGTTCTCGAAGCCCCCCAGCGTGCGCTCGAGGATGTTGTTCGTGCGCTCCAGCCCCTGCAGCGCCCGCGTCCACGAGACGATGTTGTCGCCCTTGCCCACGCGCCAGTCGGCGAAGCTCTCGATGCGATCACACTGCTCGCCGATGCGCGCCTCCTCGTCGGCGGCGGTGGCCAGCAGGTTGGCCCGGCGCTGGCGCCACTCCCGCACGGCCAGCTCCGACTTCTCGAGCTCGATCAGCGCGTCGGCCAGCAGCCCGTTGCCCATCAGACCGCAGGGATCACCCAGCAGCCGCGTGCGCTCGTCGTCGTCGAGGTAGGCGTACTCGGCGGTGGCCGGGTACACCGACACGCCGTCGGGCCCCTCCACCTCGAAGTAGCCGCAGATCTCGGCGAGCTGGCCGGTGTTGTCGAGCTCGATCTGGGTCAGCTCCGCCTGGAAGGTGGCGGCGTCCACGTCGAACTGGCGCCGATCCTCCAGGGCGATGGCCTCCTTGCCCGCCGCCGTCTCGATCTTCTCCTTGGCCCGGTCGAGCACCACCTCGAAGGCGCTGAACTCACCGGGCTCCAGCGCGGCGAACGGGATGTAGGTGTTGGCGAAGCCGAAGACGTTCACATCGTCGGCCAGCCCCTCGCGCACGTTCTGCATCGCCAGCAGCGCGTCCTTGAAGGTCAGCTGCGCCGTGCGGATCTGCTGCTCCACCTGCGCCTGCTCGCTGCCCCCCACCCGCGCGAGCACCTGCCGCTGGAGCTGGGCGAAGAAGATGCTCTCGAGGTAGGCGGCGGCGTAGGCCTTCTCGATGACCCGCCGCGCCGGGGCCGGGCGCTCGAAGCCGTGGTAGCGCTCGGCGATCTTGGCCCACACGCGCGCCTTCTGGGCCGACGCCCGGATCAGCTTGGCGAACCAGCTGACCGCGGTGGCGGCGTTGACGAAGCTGACCCCCGCGAAGTCGGCGTCCAGGCTCTTGCCCAGCGTGTCGAGCTGGCTGTACAGCCGATCCTGCGCGGCCTGGTAGTACTGCGTCGCCTGGTACAGCTTGTACATCTCGTAGCCGACCGGCCCCGACAGCGCGATCCCGTCGGGCTCGAACAGCTCCCCGCGGAACGTGGCCACGCGCTGCCCGGCGAGGTCGAAGCGCGACGCCAGCGCGTCGGTGTACGACTCGTCGCCCAGCATGATCAGCAGCTCTGCGTACAGCGTCTCGAAGCCCAGGTGCACGGTCGGCGTGCCGCGCCCCGGCTCGATCGTCTGGCTGTAGCTGTAGTTGCGCGCCAGGAAGCGCTCGAGCGAGGGCCGCAGCGCCTGCGCGGCGGGCAGCCCGGCGTCGATCTCGGCGAAGTAGTCCACGTAGACGTGCGCCAGGCAGTCCACGCGCTCGGCGATGGCCTCCATGCCGGGCGGGTCGTAGCAGTAGGGCACCGCCGAGCCGTTGCACACCGCCGGCGCGAAGCCCACCGAGGTGCCCGAGCGGCGGCTCTGGAAGCGAGTCTTGTAGCGGAAGGCCTCGTCGATGGCCTGATCGAGCGGCAGGTACACCGGCGCCTCGTCGGCCTGCTTGTAGAACAGCTTGCCCTCGCGCAGGTCGAGCCGGTTCTGGTCGCAGCTGACGGCGTCGCGGTCGAGGCAGCGCCACTCGGGCGCGGGGCGGAACCAGTGCGCCGCGCGCTCGTCGTCTTCGAGGTTCGCGTACTCGCCGGCCCAGGCGATGACCCGCTCGAGGCAGCTGCCCTTGATGTCGCACGAGCCCGGGCCCCCGTCGATGGTGCAGCCGCCGCCCACGCGGCGACAGCCGGTGCCGTCGTCGGACGCGTCGTCGCACGCGAACACCTGCTGGTCGGCGGCGCACAGCTCGCCGGCGCGGCACTCGCCGGGCTGGTCGTCGCAGGCGCGGTCGAAGTCGGGGTGGTCGACGACGTTGCCCTCATCGTCCACCACGCGCGCCACGGCGAAGAAGGTGACGTCGCTGGCCGGCGGGCACGGGATGAGGCGGTCCGGCCCCCCTTCGCCGATGAACCCGGTGTCGTGGCACACGTAGTAAATCCGCTCGGTCTCCAGCGGATCGGTCGGATCGATCGTCGGCGGCGCGACCTCGCGCACCACCCCCTCGAGCGCCCCCTGGGCCAGCTTGCGCAGCGTGGCCTGGGGCAGCGTGCCGCTCGCCATGTGGGCCAGCGCGTCCCCCACCTCGCCGGGGGGCAGCAGCGCCGCCACCACCGCCTCGCTGCAGCTCGGCGCGGGCATCGCCAGCGGCGGCGGATCGGCCGGCGGCTGGAAGCCCTCGAAGTCGGCCTCGCCGAGCGTCGCGTCCTCGCGGTTGAGCACGATGAAGCCATAGGCGTGGGTCTCACCCTGGCCGGGCATCAGCTCGGGCAGCGTCTCGCGGAACAGCACGAACAGCTGCTCCCCGTTGATCAGCCCGCCGTCGAGCAGCCGCAGCCGCGCGCGCAGGGCGCGGCCGTTGGGGATGGGGTTGGCGGCGTTCAGGCTCAGGTTGATCGCCTCGAGCTCCGGCGCGCTGCCCAGCGGCTGCGCCTTGTCGCGGCAGGCGAAGCGGCTGCGCGCCCCGCTGCCGTCGGGCAGCAACGTCGTGCCGCGGTCGAAGCCGGGCAGCAACCAGGGGATCTCCACCTGCTCGAAGCGCGGCCCGCCATCGGCGCAGGTGGTGTCGTCGGCGGTCGTCGGGTAGCGCGCGCCCACCACGGTGTCGGCGGCGAAGGCGGCCAGCGAGGTGATGCAGGCGGCCTCGCCCGGCGCGAAGTGGCAGTCGTTGGGATCGCCGCGGAAGGCGACGCTGATGCCCGGGTTGCCGGGGTACTGCAGCGCGCGGCTGCTCTCGATGCGGCCGGTCCAGCGGG
>JAUHXL010000514.1 GCA_030426945.1 bacterium | reverse complement strand
GTCGCCAGCGAGGGGCCCTGCCGCGTGGTCGCCCGCCTGTGCGACGCCGAGACGCCCTGCGGCGACGGCCAGGTGTGCGACTACGGCGAGCAGTGCGGCGACGGCGGCCAGCGCGGCGTGTGCGTCGATCGCCCGGTCGTGTGCCGGGCCGGCGGCGACGGCGTGTGCGGCTGCGACGGCCGCACCTACGACAGCGCGTGCCAGGCGCTCTCGGCCGGGGTCAGCGTGGCCAGCGACGGCCCCTGCCGCGCCGGCACGCCCCAGCGCTGCGGCGGCGCCGCCGACCTGGCCTGCGACCGCGGCAGCTACTGCGACGTCGGCCCCACCTGCGGCGCCGACGACACCCGCGGCACCTGCGCCGAGCGCCCGGCCAGCTGCCGCGCCTTCGACGCCCCGGTCTGCGGCTGCGACGGCACCACCTACGACAACGCCTGCGAGGCGGCCCAGGCCGGCGTCAGCGTCGTCCGCGCCAACGCCTGCCGCGCCCGCTGAGCCCGCGCCGCGTCACCCGCTCGTGGCCGCCTCGCGGTGCCGCAGGGACAGCCAGGCCAACATCACGATGCCGGCCACGATCTGCAGGTCGGCCACGTTGAAGATGCCCGTCCGCAGCCCGCCGATGCCCAGGTTGAGGAAGTCGACCACCACCCCGCCGTAAGCGACCCGGTCGATCAGGTTGCCCACCCCCCCGGCCAACACCAGCGTCAGCGCCACCGCCGCCGCGCCCGCGGCGCGCGCCGGCACGCCCATCGTGCGCGCCGCGGACTCCGGCCGGCGCAGCATCCACGCCATCATCGCCAGCATGACCGACACCAGCCCGACGAAGATGAACGTGCGCACGCCGCTCGGCAGCTGCCCCCCCAGGCCCAGGAAGGCCCCGCTGTTCTCGGCGTAGGTCAGCCGGAACAGGTCGCCGAGGTACGAGGTGGTCGGCCCCTCTTTCAGGTGGCCGATGGCGAGCTGCTTGGTGGCCTGGTCGCAGCCGACCGATCCGACCATCAGGCTCAGCAGGGTGAGGCGATGCAGCTTCACGGCGTCCTCCGTCGCGGTGCCGCGCGCAGGCTAGCAAAGCGGGGCGAAGAAAGGCACGCGTCGGCTGAGCGGTGGTCTGCTCACCAGCCGCCGGTGGCCGGTCCGACCGGCTGTCAGCTATCAGCTGTCAGCGGTCAGCCGGGCACCGAACGCCGTGCTGAACACGGAGCCGCTCGGCGAGCTCTCGGCGCTGGGCTACCCGGCAGAAGGTCCGATCGCCGCGGCGAAGCTGACAGCTGACCGCTGACCGCTGACAGCCCGACCGTCTCGGCAGGGCGTCCGGTGAGCCGCCGGCTTCGTACCACCGTCGGCGTCCGCCTCGCCGCGCCTCAGGGCGCGGGGCAGTCGCCGTCGGCGGCGTCGGTGTCGCCGTCGCAGTCGTTGTCGAGGCCGTCGTCGCAGGTGACCTCGGTGGCGTCCTCGTAGTCGGCGCCGTAGTCGGGCTCGACGTAGCCGACATCGGGGTCGCACACCTTCTCGGCGCCGGCGCACACGCCGCGCTGCCGGTCGGCGGCGGGCGGATCGCCCTCGTCGACGTTGCCGTCGCAGTCGTTGTCGAGGCCGTCGCACAGCGTCTCGATGCGCTCGTAGCCCGCGATGGCCGTGTAGTCGGGCTCGATGAAGCCGTTCACGCCGTCGCACACCTGCAGCGCGCCCGCGCAGACGCCCTGCTGGAAGGCCGCGTCGCGCGGCGCGAGGTCGTCGTCGACGTCGCCGTCGCAGTCGTCGTCGAGGCCGTTGCAGCGCTCGTCGACGGGATCGCCGGGCACCGCCGAGCAGGCCTCGCCGCCGCCCTCGGTGCAGCCGTACACGCCGTCGCGCGCGCACTCCCCCTCACCCACCGTGCAGGCCCCGCCGGTGTCGAAGCCCTCGTCCACGGTGTCGTCGCAGTCGTTGTCCTCGCCGTCGCACACCTCGGCGGGGAAGTCGTAGGCGCAGGCGCCGTAGACCTGCGCGCCCGCGGCGCAGTCCCGGTAGCCGGTGATGCCGCAGCGCGCGACGCACTCCGCCTGGCAGGCGCCGCCGGCGCAGCTGACGGTGCCCGCGCCGCAGCTGGTCTCGCAGGGCTCGCGGACGCCCTCGTCGACCTCACCGTCGCAGTCCTCGTCGACCCCGTTGCAGGCGGCGATCTCGGCGACGGGCTCCACCCCGCCGCGGCACACGGCCGCGCCGTCCTGGCACACCCGGCGCCCCAGCTCGCACGCGCCGATCGTGTCGCCGCACACCTGCCCCAGGCCCAGGCCGTCCGCGAAGCCCACCCGCGCCGAGGTCTGACCAGGCCGCAGATCGTCCAGATCGCCGGGCACGTCGAGCAGGTTGTCGCGCTCGTCGCTGATGCGCCGCACCTGGATGCGTCCGCCGCCGCTGACGAAGCGCAGCTCCAGCGTGTTGCCCGGCACGACCACCCGCACCGGCCCGCCGATGGGGATGTCGTGTACGACGAAGGGACCGAGCGGCAAGCGCGCGAACTGCAGGAAGCCCCCGTTGAGCAGCTCCACCTCCACCCGGTTGCCGTCCGGATCGAAGGTGGTGGCGAACAGCTGGTCGCCGGCGCCGAACACGGTGTCCGGCCCGAAGGTCAGCGCCAGGGACGAGGGCACCGGGCGCCCCTGCTCGTCGACCATGCCGTCGCAGTCGTTGTCGATGCCGTCGCACACCTCGGCGGTGGGCTCGCCGAAGCAGGGATTCTCGGGCGGCACGATCACGTAGTCGACCGTGAAGGTCAGCTCGCAGTAGGCCCGCGCGTAGGTGAACGCGCTCTCGGCGTTGACGAAGTCGTGGCGGTCGCTCACCCGGCCGGAGCACCCCAGGTAGGTCACGGCCGGGTGGTCGGTGACGCTCTGCACCCGGCCCTCGAAGGGGTTCTGCAGGGGGTTGGGCACGGGCGCGGGGAACTGCTTGAGCAGATCGTGGCCGTTGTCGACGTCGATGTAGGTCTCGGCGTAGCGCATGCCGCCCACGATCGACTGGATCACGCCCTCGGCGCGCGTGGTGACGTTGCGATCGATGAAGGCCTCGCTGTCGTCGCCCCCCTGCTCGATCATCTCGGCCGAGAGGCCGACCGACAGCTCGTCACCGCCCAGCCCGCCGAACTCCACCTCGATGTTCACGGTGACGTTGCTGCCCCCGATGATGTCGTCGGCGCGTCGCGAGATGGGGTTCAGGCGCAGGACGCCGCTCCAGCTGCGCAGGCAGGCGTCGTCCTCGTCCACCTCACCGTCGCAGTCGTTGTCGAGGCCGTCGCACACCCGGAAGCAGTCCGCCGGCGCGTCGGGCCCGCAGCCGTCGCGCGTGGGCTGCGCCGCGGGCCGGCACTGCGTCTGGCCGCCGACGCACTGCCACGTCTGCGCCGCGCAGAGGCCCATGATGTTGGGGTCGCCGACGCAGGGCTCGCCGTAGTTGCCGATGCCCGCGGCCTCGGGGATCGCCATGCCGGTCAGCAGCTCGTCCACCGCGCCGTCGCAGTCGTTGTCGCGGCCGTCGCAGGTGATCTCGTCGACCGGCTCGTACAGGCTGAGCGGATCCGGGATGCAGTCCAACACGCCGTCGGAGCACAGGGTGACCCGCACGCGGCACACGCCCAGCAGATCGGCGTCCGCCGGCAGCCCGTACGTGGGCGACGCCGCCGCGCAGGGGATGCCCTGGGTGTCTTCGTCGGTGGTGCCGTCGCAGTCGTTGTCGAGGCCGTCGCAGATCTCGTCGACCGGGGGCGGCGGATCGCACAGGACGGTGGTGCCCTCGCAGCGCGGCGTGCCGGTGGCGCACACGCCCACGAGCCCGGTCAGACACGTCGGCGGCGGATCCTCGTCGACATCGCCGTCGCCGTCGTTGTCGATCTGATCGCACTGCACCTCGAGGCAGCGCAGCGTGCCGTAGTCGTCGATCTCGCCGAGGCAGGCGGGCACGTTCACCGGCAGCCCGGGGCACAGCAGATCCTGGTCGTCCGCGGCGTGCCGCCGGAGCGCCTCGGCGCAGCCGTTGACGCAGCCCCCGGCGTAGCCCGCGTGCAGCGGGTTGCTGGGGTAGGCGGTGTAGGGCACGGCCGCCCACAGGGTGGTGCCGGTGGTCGGCGGCACGCCCAGCGGGGCGCAGGTGAAGCGCGGCTCGGCGGGGTTGCCGTCGCCGGCCACTGGCGCCGCCGCCGCCTGGCAGCGATTGAGCTCGAAGCGCGCGTCGGCGTCGGCCGGCGTCATCGACAGCGGCTGCGCGGGATCCGGCACGTCGCTGAGCACCACGCACTTGAACTGGCTGTGGTGGTTCATGCCCGGCCAGGCGCCGTCCGGCGCGATCTCGGCGAAGTCGAGCCCCACCGGCGGATCCTGGGCCGGGTAGACGGGATCGGGCAGCCGCTGACAGCGCTGCCACCCGGTCTCGGCGCCGTCGTAGCGGATCGGTACCTCGCTTGGCGCGGCCGGCGCCCGCTCCCGCTCGGCGATGTGCCACGCGCCGCGCTCGGGATCGGCCCCGGTGGCTTCGAACCACCCGCGGTGCAGCTCGAGGAAGTAGCTGAAGCGCACGAAGGGCGCCTGATCCGGGCGGTAGCCGGGCGCGAGATCGGCGGCGCCGTGCTCGGACACGTCGGCGAGGCCGTTGTCGTTGTAGTCGGTGCGCGCGTCGTGACAGAGCTTGGTGAAGGGGTTGAGCAGCGCGGCGGTGACGCCGCTCTCGCCGGGGCCCCACGCGGCCGTGGGCAAATCGGCGCGGCGCCAGGCCTCGCGCAGGGCGGCGTCGTCGTCGTTGCGCACGGACTCGTACAGCGCGACCGGCTGCGCCAGGGGCACCTCGCGCGTCTGATCGGCCTCGGTGTGCAGCACCACCCGATCGACGCGGCGCAGCGCGCACTTCGCGTTGTCGCGCAGCACCATGTCCGGGCCCTCGATGAAGCGCCGCGCGCTCTCGCGCACCCAGCCGTCGCCGTCGGCGTCGCAGGGCACGGCGCCCACGTCGTTGGCCACCGAGTAGAAGTAGCCGGGCTGGGTCTGGCAGACGCACCACCCCGCGCGGGTGGGCCGTTCCTCGCGGCCGATCTCACCGGGCTGGTCGCAGGCCGGGCAGGGCGCGCAGGCCTGACCGTTCCACAGCTGGTCGGCGCCGCAGGGCGTCACGCAGCGCGCGTCGGCCACGGTGTCCATGGGCGCCTCGACGCAGTCGAGATCGCCGCACTCGACGTCGGCGCAGGTGAGCGGCGCGCGACAGAAGCCGGCGGCGTCCTCGATGAAGCCGTCGAGGCAGGCGGCGCACACCGCGGTGGGCGTCGGCTCGCAGG
>JAUHXL010000513.1 GCA_030426945.1 bacterium | reverse complement strand
GGCACAACGCGATGATGGCGATGAGGATGATGGCGATGATCGCCTGACCGGCGCCGTCGCCCTTGCCGCGCCGCCCGCTCGAGCTGCTCGAGCCGCCGCCGCTGCTGCCCGACGACCAGTGCGTGCGCCCCTCGCCGCCCAGCGAGGGCAGCCAGGCGAGCATGCCGGGCGTGTCCGCCGCGGCCGGCTCGACGATGGCCGGGCCCAGTCGCGGGTGACGCCCGAACGGGGTCAGCAGCGCGTGCATCAGCCACCCGAAGAGCAAGGTCGCCACGACCAGCGCGGCGAGGGCGCCCAGGCCGACGAGCCCGACCCGGGCGGCGTCGGCCTCGAGCATCGCGTGCAGGCTGCCGGCGGCCAGGAAGCCCAGCACGACCACCGGCCAGATCGCCCCCACGTTGGCCAGCAGCGCCAGCAGCAGCAGGCCCGCGCGCAGGGGTCGCGTCCGGCGGCGCTGGGCGCGCAGGGCGGCCACCGCGTCGGCCGAGAAGTCGTGCAGCAGGCGTCCGCCGCGGGTGACGCGCAGCCGGCAGGGCATCTCCTGGCGCAGCCGGTCGAGGGCCTGCCGCACGGCCTCCACGGGGGCCTCGAGCGCGCGGGCCAGCTCGGCGGCGTGGGCGCCCTCGACGCCGTCGGCGAAGCGCTCGAGGAGCTGGGCCTCGACCGCCCGCACCTGCCGGCGCCAGGCGTGGCCGCGGCCGTCGCCCCCGTCCACGGTGGGCAGCGAGGGCATCGCGCGGCGGATGTGGCCGGGCGCCACCCGCAGGCCGCGGGCCACGCCGAGGCCGACGCCGTGGGCCAAGGCCAACCCCACCACCAGCACGGTCAGGAAGAGCAGCATGCGGCGATGCTTAACCCGAAGGCGGTGGCGGCGCCAGCGCGCGGCGACGGCGCTGCCAGAGGGCCAGGCCCCCGTGCGCCACCAGGGTGGGTAGCAGCACCTCGTGGGCGGCGTGGTGCGCGGTGGTCCAGGCGCGGAGGGCGAGGGGATCGCCGCCGGGCAGGGCCCAGAGCACGCCGCCGGTGAGCGCCAGCAGCAGCCCGTCGATCAGGAGCACGCGGCCCAGGAAGGCCTGCGCCCGGCCGGCGGTCGTGGGGCGCGGGCGCGGCCACAGGCGGCGGAAGCCGCGGGCCGGCTGCCACACCACCAGCAGCGCCCAGGGCAGACCCACCAGCAGGTGCGCGGCCCGCGCGCCGGGCGGCCCGGCGGCTCCGGCCAGCAGCCACAGGGCGGTGGCGACGCCGGCGACGGTGAGCCCCGCCGCGACGTCGTGCGCGCGCTTGCCGGCGATCACCGACCCGTCCGGGCGGGCGCGCCCACGCGCGCCGCAGCCGCGTCGCGCGCTTGCAGGATCAGCGGCGTCCGCACGCCCTCGTCGAGCAGCCCGTCGAGCAGCGTCAGGGCGTCCGCGGGCCGCCCCCGCGCCAGCAGCAGCACGGCGCGGTTGCTGCGCGCGGCGACGCTCCGGGGGTTCGCCTGCTCGAGCGCGACGACCTCGCGCTCGGCCTCGTCGAGGCGGCCCTGCTCCATCAGGAACTGCACCAGATCGGCGCGCACGCCGGGCACCGGCCAGGTCATGGCGACGCCCTCGCGCAGGATGGCCTCGGCCTCGGCCGTCTCGCCCCGCTGGAAGTGCCACAGGGCGTCCAGCGACTTGCTGCGCGGATCGTCGGCGCGGATGACCCGCTCCCGCACCTCGTACTCGGCCCGCACGCCGGCGAGGGCCGCCTCGTCGGCGACGCGGGGGTCGCGCAGGATCAGCGCCTGGTAGGCGCGCACGCGCACGATGCGGCGATCATCGTCCAGCGCGCGGCGCAGCGCGGCGTCGACCTCGGCGCTGCGGTGCGTCTCGAGGCCGTCGCAGGCGGCGTAGCGCACCAGGGGGTGCGGATCCGAGGCCAGGGCCGCCAGCAGGGCCGTCGTCGCGGCCGGATCGGTCGGCGCCCGGCGCAGGAAGTGCGCGGCGCTCGCCCGCTCGACGACGGTGCGCCCGGCGTCGCCGAGCCACCCGACGAGCGGGGCCACCGGCACCGGCGCGTCGTGCTCGAGCGCCTTCGACAGCACCTCGGCGCGCGCGCGCATCCGGGCGCGGTAGCCCTCGAAGTGCGCGTCGCCGCCGAACCACTGCTCGACGAAGCCCTGCGCCCACTCGGCGTCGTGGTCGTCGTGGCAGCCGTTGCAGGCGTTCGGGGCGGCGAAGTCGCGGGTCAGCTCGGGCAGCGGGCTGCCGATGGTGTGATCGCGCACGGTCATGCGCAGGTCGAGCGGCATCGGCGGCATGTGGCACTCGACGCAGCGCGAGCCGTCGGACTCGGCCGGGTGCCGGGTGTGCTCGACGAGGCGCGTCTTGTGGCCCACGTGGCAGCCGGTGCAGATGGCGTTGGCCTGCGTCACCGTGGCGTCCTTGACGCTCTCGAGCCCGTGGGGCGGGTGGCAGAAGCCGCAGTCCATGCGCCGGGTGGTGCGGCGGAAGCAGCCGTTCTGCATGTAGTCGACCCAGCGGTAGTTGAGGCTGGACGAGCGGCCGTCCGCGAAGAACATGCCCGGCTCCCAGACGTGCGGCGCGAAGTGGTCGTAGAAGTCGTCGCCGGGCGCGAAGTCCTCGGCGTAGACGCGCTTGCGCGCGTGACAGGGGGCGCAGGCCTCGATGCTGCGGTCGAGGTCGAGGCGGACCAGGTCGGGCAGCGTGCCGCGGGCGGCCTCGCCGTCGAGCGCCTGCCAGGCCGCCACGTGCGCCGCGCCGGGGCCGTGACAGGCCTCGCAGTTGATCGCCGGATCGAAGGTGCTCGCGTACTGCTGGGTGGCGCGGTCGTAGTGCTTGCGGGGCTGGCTGCCGTGGCACTCGAGGCAGCCCCGCTGGAAGGTGCGGCCGTAGTTGCGCCAGTACTGCTGGTGGTCCACCGGCAGCGGCGAGGGCCCGTCCACGGTGCCCTCGCGGGCATCGCGCCAGCGCCCCTCTTCGACGTTCCAGTAGGTGGGCAGCACCTGCAGGCGGCCATCGTCGAGGCGCGTCAGGTAGACCTGATGGCGGGCGCGCCCGATGACCAGGTCGATGGTGCGCACCTCGGTCTCGCCGCGCGGATCGGTGTAGGCCATCTTCCAGGCGTCACCCTCGCGAAACATGCGCGAGGCCGTGCCGGCGTAGGTGTAGGTGTTCGCCCCCTCGAAGTCGCCGACGACGGCGGCGGGCGAGGGCGGCGCGCCGTTGTGGGCGTGAAACGAGCCCGACCAGGCCTCGAAGGCGGCGGGGTGGCAGCCACGGCAGGCTTCGCTGCCGACGAAGCCGGCCTCGGGCGGGGCGGGCGCGGCGTCGCGCCGGGCCTCCCACAGCATGCCCAGCGCGGCGACCGTGACGGCGACGGCGCCGCCGATCCACCACCTACGGCGCATCGACCTGCTCCGGGGCCGGGGCCGGGGCCGGGGCCGGGGCGGGCGCGCGGCGCGCGGCCTCGGCCCGCAGGCGGCGCGCCTCGCCGCGCACGAAGGTCAGATCGCGCTGCAGCCCGAAGTAGCCGACCCAGTGCGTGTGATCCGGCGAGAAGTGGTAGGCCCCCTTGAAGGCCACCGAGTGGTGGAACTTCGACATCTCGAAGAAGCGCTGCTCGATGGCGGACGTGTCGCTGTAGAGCTGGTGGCCGCCGAGCACGACCGTGTGCCCGGCGATGGGGTGGGGGGGTCGGTCGGCGGGCATCGGATCGAGCAGCCCGTCGCGCTCGAGCCCCCGGATGATGTCGGCCGCCTCCGCCAGCAGGCCATCGGCGATGATCTTGATCTCGTCGGCGTCGCGCAGGTGGCGCGCGGCGAAGCCGGCCGAGTGGCAGGGCGTGCAGGTCTCGATCATGCGCCCGCGCCGCTCGTCGAACTCGGCCCGGGTGATGGTCTTCATCGGCACCGGCGCCGGCGTCCCCTCGAGCACCGCGCCGCTGGCCACCCGGCCCAGGGTCAGGTTGGCCGTCGAGTCGTGCCCGGCGGCGCCGCCGAGGTGGCAGGCGACGCAGGTGGGGGCGGTGGTGTCGTCGCGCAGGCTCTGCCAGACCACGCCGTGCTTGCTGGCCTCCCAGGCCTCCATCTGCGGGTGATCCGGGCCGAGGTGGCAGCCCTCGCAGGCGCGGGGCTCGCGCGCCTCGGCCGCCGAGAAGCGGTGCCCCGTGTGGCAGAAGTTGCACTGCCCCTGGCCGCCGTCGGGGAAGCTGCGGCCGATGGCGTGGCAGCTGATGCAGCCCTGGCGCTGGATGGCCCCCGGCGCCGCGAGGAAGCGCCCGTTGCCCGTCGCGTCGGCGAGCGTCGTGGCGTGCCCGCTGCGGCTGAACTCCTCGTAGGCCTGCGCGTGGCACTCGGCGCACACCTTGGACGACACCGCGCCGTCGACGCCGAACATCGCCTCGTGATCCTCGCCGTGGCAGCCCTCGCAGCCCACGCGCGCGTCGAAGTGCGCGCTGCCGATCCACTGCCGCACGAGCTGGGGGTTCTGTTGGCGGTGGCAGCCGACGCACGTGTCGGCGTCGACCCAGTCGGCGCCCAGGCGCACGTAGCGCCCGCCCAGCAGCGACAGCGGGATGGCCACGATCGCCGCCGCGACCAGGGCGCGGGCGAGCCAGCGGGGGAGCTTGCCGGGCATCGGGTGGGGTCCGCGTGCAAGCCGCACGCCCGCGCGGCGCCGCCTCGAACGGCCGGCCGGGTTACCCACCCCGGGCGCTCGTCCGGCGGCGGTGACGCTCGTCACCACCGGGGCCTCGACAGCCCGGATCGGGTGGGGACGGCACATCCCACCGCCAGCGCAAGCGCGCGGATCCATGGGCTTTCGCGCAGCGGTCCGGCCCTTGCTTGCGCCTCGCGGCATGCGCCGCCTCATCCCCTTCGTCGCCCTCGCCCTCGTCGCCTGCGCCCCGGTCTACGACGACGAGCACCACCACGAAGAAGGCGCGCTCGGCGTCTGGCGGCCCGGCCTGACCGTGGGCGAGGCCGGCGGCTGCGCGACGGCCATCGTGGCCGGCCTCTCGCGCCAGCTGATCGACGAGATCAACTGTCTGGCGCCGAACACGCTGGTCGACATCTCGGATCTGAACGTGGCGATCGGGGCCTCGGGCTGGCCCTTCGTGCAGGGCGCGGCGCGCGGACCGCTCGACGCGGCGCTGCGCCAGCGCGGCCAGCGCATGACCATCAACTCGGCGCTGCGCACCCTGCCGCAGCAGTTCTTGCTGTATCGCTGGTATCGGCAGGGCCGCTGCGGCATCTCGCTGGCCGCCTCGCCCGGGCGCAGCCGCCACGAGAGCGGCCTGGCCGTCGACGTCAACGACAACGCGGGCTGGCG
>JAUHXL010000512.1 GCA_030426945.1 bacterium | reverse complement strand
CGGCTGCTCCACCTCGCGCAGATCGCCGATCGCGTCGTAGGCCAGGGGCACCCAGTCGACCAGCGTGCTCTCGTCGATCATCCGGCCGAGGCGGGTGCGCCAGTCGTCGTCGGCCGCCTGCGGATCCTCGCGGGTGTCGATCGGCGCGCCCGCGCTGCCCGCCGCGCCGCCGGTGCCCGTGCCGTCGGCGCTGCCGCCGCCCTCGGTGGGCGGGATGGCGACGCCCGGCGCGCTCTCGCCGCCCCGGCCCTCGCCGTAGACGTCGCCCCAATCGATGTACTGGGCCGCGTCGTAGTGCACGGCGACGCGCAGGGTGCCGGCGGCCAGCCGCGCCGCCTGCAGCTCGCCCTCGACGTACCGGCGACGCAGCAGGACGGGATCGCCGTCGCCGCCGATGTCGTAGACGGCGATGGCGGTCTTCGAGGTGCGGGCGATGCGGTCGGCGTCGGCCTCGGGGAAGTCCTCGGGCGGGGCACCGTAGAGGCGGCTGAGCACGACGGCGCGATCACCGCCCACCAGCAGCTGGGCGTCCCCGCCCACGGTCGGCACCTTGCCGATCTCGGCCAGGTCGTCGGCGCCGTACACCAGCAGATAGCCGTTCTGCGTCACGTACAGCCGCTGGCCGTCGGTCTTGACGATGTCGGGCTCGTCGACGCCGACCTCCTGCACGTTGGTGCCCGAGAAGTCGACGTTACCGCCGTCGCCGCCCGCGTTCCCGCTGCCTGGCGCCTGGGGGCTGGGATCGCCGGCGCCTTCACCGCCGGCGGCGTCGCGGCTGGGCGCGCCGAGCGCGTCGTCGACGGCCACCGGCCCGCCGAAGTCGCCGTAGGCGGTGAGGGAAGCGTGGGCCTCTTCCTGGAAGTAGGTGAGCAGGGGGTCGCAGCCTTCGAAGGCGTGCAGCCCGATGGCGTTCTCGGTGATCGGGGGGGCCGCGGCGCCGTCGCCGCCGCCGTCCACGCAGCCGCTGGCGCCCACGCTCACGAGCGCGCCCGCGAGGGCCACGCGGCCGATTTTCGTGGTGCTGCGCCGCAGATTCCTGAGTGTGGTGCGCGTCTTCATCGGGCTTCTCCTCTCGGGGCTGGTGCTCGACCGGCAACTTCTGCATCGTGCGTGCCATCCGTTGGGGGTCGAGCGGCTCACGGGGACGCTCGACGGACCGCCCCGCCACGTCTTACCGGAGCCCACCATGAGCGTGATCAGAAAGCTGTTCGATCCCGGCCAACACTCGGGCGCCGCCTCCTTCGGCCTGCTGCTGCTTCGGCTGGCCGCGGGCGGCATGATGGCCTACGGCCACGGGTGGCAGAAGGTGCAGAAGTACAGCGACCTGGTCGACCGCTTCCCGGATCCCATCGGCGTCGGCGGGCCCAACAGCCTGCTGTTGGCCATCGGCGCCGAGGTGGGCGCGGCGACCCTCATCGTCCTCGGCCTGGGGACGCGCCTGGCCGCGGTGCCGCTGATCGTCACCATGGTCGTCGCCGCCTTCGTCATCCACGCGGACGACCCCTTCGCCAAGAAGGAGTTCGCGCTGATCTATCTCGCGCCCTTCCTGGCGCTGCTGTTCACGGGCGCGGGCCGCTTCTCGGTCGACGCGCTCTTGCAGCGCCGGTGAAGCGGGCGCTGAAGGTGCTCGGGCTGGGGGTGGCGGCCCTCGCCCTGTTGGCCCTGGGGACCGGCTTCTGGCTCGACAGCGCGCGGCCGACCGGGCGGCCCGGCGCCGCGGCGGACGCGCTGGCGCGGCGCATGGCCGAGGCGGTGGACGCCGACGCGTGGGCGCGCACCGAGGCCGTGCGCTTCGTCTTCGCCGGCCGCAACCACCACCTGTGGGATCGCGCGCGGGGTTACGCGAGCGTCGCCTGGGACGACGTGCAGGTGGTGTTCGACACCGCGACGCGGCGCGGCTTCGCGTGGCGGGACGGCGCGCGGCTCGCCGAAGCGGGGGCGCTGATCGACGAGGCTCACGCGGCCTGGATCAACGACACCTTCTGGCTGAACCCGGTGGTGAAGAGCTTCGACCCCGGCGTCGAGCGGGCGCTCGTCGACGAGGACACGCTGCTGGTGACCTTCGGCAGCGGCGGGCGCACGCCGGGCGACGCCTACCTCTGGACCGTCGGCCCCGACGGTCGCCCGACGGTCTGGCGCATGTGGGTGTCGATCATCCCGATCGGCGGCCTGAAGGTCACCTGGGAGGACTGGACGCGGCTGTCGACCGGGGCCTGGGTCGCCACGGATCACGCCCTCGGGCCCATCCACCTGCGCTTGACGCAGGTCGAGGGCGCCGCGTCGCTGGCCGATCTGCTGGACGGCGGGCCCGATCCCTTCGCGCCCCTGGAGCAGGCGCCCCCGTGAGCGACCCGGCTGGAGGGGGCGTGCTCCACCGGCCTGACCGTCGCGGGCCGTCGCGGCGCTGGCCCGAGCCTTGCTGAAGCCGACACCCGGGAGGGTGTCATGAACGAGATGGTCCTGGTCAGCTTGACGATCCTCGCGCTCTGGCTGCTGTGAGCCGGGCCGCGCACGGCGGGTCACACCGGCGCCGTGACGGCGCGATCACGGTGGGTCACCCGACGTAGCGGCGCGCGATGGCCTGCGCCTGCCGCAGGTAGCCGCCGCCGAACAGGGTGGCGTGGTTCAGCACGTGGTAGAGCGTGTAGAGCGGCTGGCGGTCGGCCCAGCCCACCCCCAGGGGTCGCGCCTCGCGGTAGGCGGCGAAGACGCGCTCCGAGAAGCCGCCGAACAACACCATCATGCCCAGCTCGGCCTCGCGATGTGCGTGGTAGGCGGCGGGATCGACCAGCGCGGGCGCGCCGCGCGCGTCGCGCATCAGGTTGCCGCTCCACAGGTCGCCGTGGATGAGCGCGGGGGGTTCGTCCGGGCCGGCCAGCAGATCGCCCAGCCGCTCGAGCAGGCGGTCGAAGGGGCGCAGGTCGGCGGCCGGCGTGCCCTGCGCGCGGAGCAGCTGGAGCTGATGCCCCAGCCGCTGGGTGCGGTAGAAGTCGATCCAGCTCGCCCGGGGGGCGTTCGGCTGCCGCGTCGACCCGCAGTACGTGTCGACGGGGAAGCCGAAGGCGGGCGCGGAGCACCCGTGCAGGGCCGCGAGGCCGCGCCCGAGGCGAAGGTCGAAGTCGGGGACCGGGGGGCCGGGCGCCAGCCACTCCAGCACCAGCAGGCCGGGCTCGACGGCGACGACCGCAGGTACGGCGAGGCCGCTGTCGGCGGCGCGCAGCGCGGCGAGGCCGTCCGCCTCGCGCGCGAAGAGGTCGGCGGGGCCGGCGCGGTTCGACTTCACGAAGAAGGCGCCCGCGGTGCTCTCGACGCGGTGCGCGAGGCTGATGGATCCGCCGCCGACGCTGCGCGCGGCCGACACCTGGATCACCCGGCCGAGGCCTCGGCTCAGCGCCGCCTCGACCCGCCGCCTGGTCTCGTCGTCCAAACGACCTCCATCGACGCTGGGCGCCGCGCAGCGTACCATGGGCCCACTTCGGGGCAGGGGGATCATGCTCAACGTTCGCATCCTGGGCACCGGCACGGCGCTGCCGCCGCGGGTGGTGACCACCGACACGGTCGCCGCGGCGATCGGGCGGGACGCAGCGCGGCTGCGCGCCCGCACCGGCATCGAAGAGCGCCGCTGGCTGGCGCCGGAGGCGCGCGTCACCGATCTGGCCGCCGACGCGCTGCGGGCGGCCCTCGCGCGCGCCGCGCTGCCGGCGACGGCGCTGCGCCGGGTCGTCTTCGTCACCTCGTCGGGGGGCGACGACGTGTTCCCGGCGAACGTCAACCGCGTGCTCGAGGCCCTCGGCATCGCGGGGGGCTGCGATGGGCTCGACCTGAACAACGCGTGCCTGGGCTTCGTGACCGCCCTCGATCTGGCTGCCCGGTGCGTGGCGACGGGCCTCGGCCCCATCGGGATCGTCGCCGTCGAGAGCCCGTCGCGGCACATCGTGCCCGAGAGCCCCCGGCCCTACGCGGTGTTCGGGGACGCCGCGGCCGCCGTCATCATCGGCCCCGGCGCGCCCGACGAGGGGGTGGTGGGCGTCCACCTCGAGAACGTCGGCGCGGCGCGCGGCACCGCGCGCCTCGTCAACGCGCGGCCGGGGTGCCCGCCCCCGCTCATCGAGTTCGAGGACAGCAGCGAGGCGCTCACGATGCTGGCCACGCGGCTCATCCGCGACGCCAGCGCGGCGGTGCTGGGGGGCGCCGGGCTGAGCCTCGCCGATGTGCGCTGGGTCGCGCCCCACCAGCCCAACGGCGCGATGCTGGACGTGTTCGTCGAGGCGCTGGGCCTGCCGCCGGAGAAGCTCGTGCGCGTCGTCGACCGCGTCGGCAGCGTGGGCGCCGCCTCGATCGCGGTGGGCCTGGATCGCATCCTGCGCGAGCGGCCGGTGGCCCCCGGCGACCACATCCTGTTGGTGGGCGTGGGCGCCGGCGTCGCGGCGGGCGCGCTGCTCTATCGCGTCGGCGGTTGAACGCTCACCGGCTCGGCGGGAGCAGGCCGTCGGCGGGCAGGCCGAAGCGCGCGCGCAGGGCGGTCACCGGCGTGGCGTAGTGGTGCTCCCAGGGGAAGAGGAAGACGTTGTCGATGCGGCGGGCCGCGCGGGCCAGCCGCGCGACCGCCCGCAGGGTGCGGCGGCGCTGGCCGTACCGGAACATCACGAAGGGCAGGGCCACCACCGAGGCGGCGCCGAAGGGCTCGCCGAAGTTGAGGATGTTGAACACCTGCAGGCCGATCTCATCGGGCAGGTCGGCCGACGCGCCGAGCAGAACATGATGAAAATCATGGGTCTTGGCGAAGCGGTGCATCACCCAGTTCGCCTCGACCGTGGCCCGCGACGGTGGGTACGCCTGCAGGTAGTAGTCGTGGGCCAGGCCGTGGCGCTCGAGGAAGTCGACGTAGCCGCGGCCCAGCGTGCCCTCGGGCAGCGCGGCCAGCGCGTCGACGTCGACGGGCTGCCGCGTGAGGCGCGCCAGCTCTTCCTGGGCCCCCGCGTCCAGGCCGCCCACCATCAGCGCGTAGAGCCCCTCGATGGGTCGCCAGGTGGACAGGGCGTCGTAGAGCTCGACGACGCGTGGCAGGTCGTACGGATCGCGGAACAGATCCGGCAGGGTGCCCACCGCCTGCCGCAGCTTGAGGCCCATCGCGCCACCTCCGGTCGGGTCGCGGGAGGATAGCACGGGGCCGGCCGGTCGCCGAGCGGGGCCCGCGCCCACGCCGATCATCGCCCGCGCTCGCCGCATCCCCTTGAAACGACGCCCGCGCGCGCCCACGATGGGTCGCCGCGACCGCGGGCGGAGGGGGTATGCGACGCATCGGGATCGTCAACCGCGGGGAGCCGGCCG
>JAUHXL010000511.1 GCA_030426945.1 bacterium | reverse complement strand
CGCTGGTCGCGCACCTGAAGGACAAGACGCCCGGCTGGGCGTCGGTCGAGACCGGCATCGACACCGCCACCATCGTCGAGACGGCGCGCTTCATCGCCGGCGCCCGCCCGGCCTCGCTGGTGCACCCCGGCCGCCGCACGGCGTGGTACGGCGACGACACCCAGCGCTCGCGCGGCATCGCGATCCTCAACGCGCTGCTGGGCAACTGGGGTCGCCGCGGCGGCTTCTTCCTCCCCGCCGCGGCGTCCGTGCCCAAGTTCGAGGGCGCGCCGCCCTACCCGCCCCACAAGCCGACCGCCGACATGGCCAAGGGCGAGGTGTTCCCCTTCGCCGACAGCGTGCTGGCCCACGGCCTGCGCAACGCCACGCTGCCCGGCACCGCCGAGTACGACATCAAGGCCTGGCTGGTGTACGGCACCAACCTGCTGCAGGCGCTGCCCGAGCGGAAGAAGACGATGGAGGCGCTGCAGCAGGTGGAGTTCAGCGTCGCCGTCGACGTGCTGCCCGCCGAGATCACCGGCTGGATGGACGTCGTGCTGCCCGAGGCCACCTACCTCGAGCGTCACGACGACCTGCACGCGCCCGGCTGGAAGCAGGGCTTCGTCGCGCTGCGCAAGCCGGTCGTGCCGCCGATGTACGAGAGCAAGCCGGGCTGGTGGATCGCCAAGCAGCTGGGCAACCGCCTGGGCCTGGGCGACTTCTTCCCCTACGACGACGCCGAGCAGTACCTGAACGCGCGGCTGGCCAAGGCGGGCCGCTCGATCGCCGACTTCGACGCCGCCGGCGTGCTGCTCGACGCGCCCGCGCCGGTGTTCATCGAGGACGGCCTGGCGCCCACCTTCGCGACGCCCAGCGGCAAGATCGAGCTGTTCAGCCAGCAGATGGTCGACGCCGGCCTGCCCGGCCTGCCGCCCTACACGCGGCCGGCTGCGCCCCCGCCGGGCCACCAGCGCCTGCTGTTCGGGCGCGCCCCGACGCAGACCTTCGGGCGCACCACCAACAACCGCTTCCTCGGTGAGGTGTTCGCCGAGAACGTCGTGTGGGTGAACGCGCGGGTGGCCAAGGAGCAGGGGCTGCGCGGCGGCGACCACGTCGACCTGATCGACACCGAGGGCGCCCGCACCGGCCCGGTGGCCGTCAAGGTGACCCAGCGCATCCGCCCCGACAGCGTCTACGTCGTGCACGGCTACGGCCAGGACGCCCCCAAGCTGCGCTTCACCCACGGCCGCGGCGCCAGCGACTCGGCCCTGATGAGCCACGTCGCCATCGACCCGGCCATGGGCGGCACCGGCATGAACGTCAACTTCGTGCGCCTCGAGAAGCGCGCCGACGCGAAGCGAGGTGCCGCGTGAGCAAGACCTCCCGCCGCTACGCGATGGTCATGGACACGAAGAAGTGCGTCGGCTGCAACGCCTGCGTGCTGGCCTGCAAGGCCGAGAACAACGTGCCCGAGGGCTTCTGCCGCGACTGGATCGTCGAGGAGGTGCGCGGCACCTTCCCGAAGCTGCAGGCCGAGATCCGCAGCGAGCGCTGCAACCACTGCGGCGATCCGCCCTGCGTCGACGCCTGCCCCACCGGCGCCAGCCACATCGCCGAGGGCGGCGTCGTGCTGGTGACCCACGACAAGTGCACCGGCTGCAAGGCCTGCATCGCGTCGTGCCCCTACGACGCGCGCTTCGTGCACCCCGAGGGCTACGTCGACAAGTGCACCTTCTGCCTGCACCGCGTGCAGAAGGGCCAGCTGCCGGCGTGCGTGACGGTGTGCCCCACGCGGTCGCTGCACTTCGGCGACCTGAACGATCCGGACAGCGACGTCAGCCGCCTGCTGGCGACGCGCAAGTGGAAGGTGCAGCACCCCGAGGCCGGCACCGACCCCCACGTCTTCTTCCTGGTGTAGGAGCGTTCGATGAACCCCCAACTGGTGGAGATCACCCACGGACGCACCAACCCGGGCATCGACCCCGTCCTGCACGCGTGGGGCTGGGAGGTGCCGGTCTACCTGTTCCTGGGCGGCCTGGTGGCCGGGGTGATGGTGCTGCTGGCGGCGCTCGAATTGAAGCGGCGGGCCAAGGCGACGACGCCGGCCGGGCAGGCCATGCCCTTCGTGGCCATCGGCCTGATCAGCCTGGGCATGGGCGCGCTGTTCCTCGACCTCGCGCACAAGGTGCACGTCTATCGCTTCTACCTCAGCTTCGAGGCCACCTCGCCCATGTCGTGGGGCGCGTGGATCCTGATGATCGTCTACCCGGTGCTGCTGCTGCAGGGGCTGGGCGGGCTGAGCGACGGCGCACGCGGCTGGCTGCGCGCGAAGGTGGGCGGGCTGGGCACGCTGCTGGATCGCGTGCAGGCCTTCGCCGACGCGAAGCGGCGCCCGATCCTCTGGACCTCGATGGCGGTGGGCGCGGGCCTGGGCGTCTACACCGGCCTGCTGCTGGGCACGCTGTCGGCGCGGCTGCTGTGGAACAGCGCGGTGATGGGGCCATTGTTCCTGGCGTCCGGCGTCAGCACCGGCGCGGCGTTGCTCTTGTGCGTGAAGCTGGATCACGAGGCGCATCACACGCTGGTGCGCTGGGACACGCTGGCCATCGGCGTCGAGCTGGCGCTGCTGGCGGTGCTGCTCTTGGGCCTCGTCACCGGCGGCAGCGCCCAGCAGGTCGCTGCCGACACCCTGCTCGGCGGTCGCTACACGCCCTACTTCTGGTCGCTGGTGGTGGTCGGCGGGCTGGCGGTGCCCCTGGTGCTGAACGTCGTCGAGATGCGGCGCGGCCTGCGCCCCACCCTGCTGACGCCCGCCCTGGTGCTCATCGGCGGCTTCGCGCTGCGCACCTTGGTGGTGGCCGCCGGCCAGTACACCAGCTTCGGCCTGATGCCTTGAGGAGGCGACGGTGAACCCCCAAGAACGACCCCTCTGGAACCCCTACGTCGCCGGCGCCTTCCTCGGCCTCGTGCTGCTGGCCACCTACCTGCTGATGGGCTTCGGCCTCGGCTCGTCCGCGGCCGTCACCCGCGTGGCCGTGGCCGGCGCGCACGCCGTCGCGCCGGCGGCCATCGAGAACAACGGCTACCTGGGCGCCTACGTCAGCTCGGGCGCGCCCATCCTCGAGGACTGGATGGTGTTCGAGGTCATCGGCGTCTTCCTCGGCGGCCTGCTGGGCGCCTACACCGGCGGCCGCCTGAAGAAGGGCGTCGACCGCGGCCCGCGCATCGGCGTCGGCGGCCGCCTGGGCCTGGCCCTGGCCGGCGGCGTGCTGATGGGCTTCGCGGCCCGCCTGGCGCGCGGCTGCACCAGCGGCCAGGCCCTCACCGGCGGCGCCGCGCTGGCGGTGGGCTCGTGGGTCTTCATGTTCGCGGTGTTCGCGGGCGGCTACGCGCTGGCCCCGCTGGTCCGGAGGCAGTGGCGATGAACGGTCTCTTCCCGCTGTATCAGAAGGGCGCCTTCGAGTACCCGGTCGCCATGGCCCTCGCGACGCTGCTGGGCCTGGGCTTCGGCTTCGCCCTCGAGCGCGGCGGCTTCGGCAGCGCCCGCCGCCTGGCCGCGCAGTTCTACGGCACCGACATGCGCGTGCTGAAGGTCATGTTCAGCGCCATCGTGACGGCGACCGTCGGCCTCGGCATCTTCGGCGGCCTGGGCGTGGTCGACCTGGGCGCCCTGCAGATCCCCGGCACCTGGTGGTGGCCGCAGATCGTGGGCGGGTTCGTCCTGGGCGCGGGCTTCATCGTGTCCGGCTACTGCCCCGGCACCGCCGTCGTGGCGACGGCCTCGGGCAACCTGGACGGCATCGTCAGCCTGGTGGGCGTGATGTTCGGCGCGCTGCTCTTCGGCGCCCTGTGGCCCGTGCTCGAGGGCTTCTATCAGTCGGGCGAGGCGGGCGTCGTGACCCTGAACGGCATGCTGGGCGTGCCCTGGGCGGTCGTCGCGGCCGGCGTCGTGGCGATGGCCGTCGGCGCCTTCCTGTTCGGCGAGTGGGTCGAGCGCCTGCTGGCGAAGAAGGGCGGGACCGAGGCGCCCGACGTCGATCCGCGCACCCGCAACCGCGTCTTCGCCGGCTTCGGCGTGGCGGCGGCGCTGGGCCTGGCGGCGTTGGCCGTGACCCCCGCGGCCATCGCGCCCCCCGCGCCGTCGCCCGTCGCCCAGTGGGACGCCGAGACGTTGGCCGACGCGCTGGTGCGCGATCCCGGCAGCGTCTACCTGGTGGACCTGCGCGACGCCGCCGCGTGCGGCAAGGACCGCATCGCGGGCGCCCTGTGCCTGCCCGAAGGCGAAGAGCCGGGCGCGTTCTTCGCGACGCTGCCCCCGACCCGCACCCTGGTCGTCTACGGCGCGAGCGACCTGGCCGACGCGCCGGCCGACGCCCGCCGCTTCACCGGCAAGGTGGCGGTGCTGACCGGCGGACACGCCGCCTTCCACAGCGACATCCTGACCCCGCCCCCCGCGCCCACCGAGGCCACGCCGCGCACGCTGGCCGACTTCGAGCGCAAGCAGGCCCTGTACGCCTGGTTCACCGGTGCCGAGGCCGCGCCGCCGCCGGTGATGCCCACCCGCAAGGCCGTCACCCGCAAGACGAAGAAGGGCGGCGGCTGCTGAGCGCGCGTCGATGGGCAGACAGCCCGCCGGGCGGCTGATAGGGTGCCCGGCGGGAGGTCCACCATGAGCCCGATTCGAGTCACCGTTCACCAGCGGGGCGAGGTCGTCGGCGACGACGTGCGCCGCGACGACAGCCTCACCGCCCACTGCGGCCTCTGCGACAGCCAGAAGCCGATCGTCGCCTCGCTGGGCGCCACCACCGCGTGCCCCGACTGCCTGCGCGCGCGCCTGGACGCCATCAGCGTCGCCCGCTATCAGCTGCGCGACGACGGGCCGGGGCTGCCCTGGGGCAAGATCAGCGGCTGAGCCGCTGCGCTCAGGCCGCCTCGGCCTCGCGCGCGTCGCGCGCCGCCTCGGACTCGCTGCGGGTATAGAGCACGCGCCGCGGGAACGGGATCTCGATGCCTTCACGATCAAAGGCCGCCTTCACCCGGGCGCGCAGGTCGCGCTCGGCGCCCCACTGCTCGAGGGCCCGCATCTTGATCACGATGCGCACGGTGACGTCCGAGTCGTTCAGGCCGAGCACGCCCTGCACCTCGGGCGGCTCGATCACGATGTCGGCGTGCTCGTCGGCCCACTGATCGGCGACCCGACGCAGCACCCTCATGCCCTCCTCGACCGCCTGTTCGTAGGACAGGCCCACCTCGACGACCGCGCGCATCCAGCCGCGGTTGTAGTTGCCGACGACGTTGATCTCGCCGTTGCGGACGTAGAACAGCTGGCCGCTGAAGCTGCGCATCTCGCTGGTGCGCA
>JAUHXL010000035.1 GCA_030426945.1 bacterium | reverse complement strand
GGCGGGTGCGCGCGTAGAAGGGCGGCTCGGCCTTGGCGCGCTGGGTGGACTGGGGCATCGGGACCTCGTGCGGGTGGTGCGCCGCCGGCGGCGCAACGTGAACAAACACTCCACAAAAGCGAACAGTGGATGCACCGCGTCCCGCGAAGGATGCACACTGGCGCTCGCCGGCGCGCGGCGCGCATGCTGCATGCGTCGTCGAGTGGACCAGGAGGGTGGCGGTGCGGCGAGCGGTGGCGGCGACGATCCTGCTGGCGGGGGCGCTCGGCGCCGACCGCGCGGTGGCCCACGGTGGCCAGCCCCAGGTGCTGCGGATCGAGTTCCCAGCCCAGCTGCCCGGAGCGGTCTGGGCCCTGACCGACAACCAGGGCCTGTACGCGCGACGCCCGGACGGGGTGGTGGAGTGGCTGTGCGAGGACGCCGTCGCGCCGGGCGCGGGCGTCCGCAGCATCGGCGTCCTCGGGGCGGCCGGCGAGCGCTGGCTGCTGTCCACCGAAGAGGGGGCCTTCTTCACGTTCGACAACGGGTGCGGCTATCACCCGGCGCCCCCGCCGCTGACGCATCAGTCCGTGCGCGCCATCAGCGTTCACCCGACGCGTCCCCACGAGGCGGTGGTGGTCACCGACGCCTTCGAGCTCGCCAACGACGTGTTCCGCACGACGGACGGCGGCTGGACCTGGACGCCGGCCGGCGAGGACGCGCGCGGCCGGTTCCGCCAGCTGCTGCGCGCGCCCGCGAACCCCGAGCGCCTCTGGGCCCTCGCCGACGTGGGGGCGCTGACCAGCGCCGACGGGGGCCGCACCTGGTCGCCCTTCGCGGTGCCCGCCGAGGCTCGCCGCCCCGCCGACTTCACGCTGCTCGGCGGCTCGCCCGCCGACGGCGACGTCCTGTTCGCCGCGGTCGAGCAGTTCCCCGAGACCCTCGTGCTGCGGAGCGAAGACGCCGGCGCCCGCTGGGCGCAGGTCACGACCGTGCCCGACTTCCCCCTGACCTTCGTGATGAACCAGGCCGGGCGCGACGCCCTGCTGCTCGCCCCCTTCGAGGGCCTGCGCCGCTCCGCCGACGGGGGCCGCACCTGGGTCGCCGAGCCCACGCCGGTCGAGCGCCTCGGCTGCCTGACGCGGCAGCCGGGCAGCGACCGCCTGTGGGGCTGCACGCAGGTCTTCTTCGGTGGGCCCTGGGTCCTGGGTCGCTCGGACGACTTCGGCCGCACCTGGCGCGGCGTCTTCGAGCGCTTCGAGGCGGTGGCGCGGTGGTCCTGCCCCGGCGCGTCGCGCGCCGAGGGCTGTTGCGACCACCTGTGCCCGGGTGAGCCGCCCGCCGGCACCTGCCCCGAGCAGGCCCCGTCGGCGGCGCCCTACTGCGACGATCCCCTCCCCGCTCTGCCGCCCATCGGCCCCCTGCCCGACGCGGGGTTGCCCGAACCCGACGCCGCCGTGGTGGTCGACGGCGGGCCGGCGGACGCGGCGCCGCCCTCGGACGCCGCGCGGCCCGACGCGGGGTCCAGCGACGCCGCGCCGCGCGACGCGGGCCTCGACGCCGAGGGCGGACCGGACGCCTCGCCCGACGCCGCCCCCGCCGGGGACGCGGCGCCGATCACCGACGCCGCGCCGCGCCGCGACGCCCGGCCGGCCCGCGACGCCCGCCCGCCCGGTGGCCGCCGCGTCGACGCCTTCGTGCCCTACGACCTGGGGTTCGACGCCCGCGCGCCCGCGCCGCCAGCGGCCACGCGCGACGACGAGGGCTGCCGCGCGCTGCCGGGCCGCGGCGCGCCCGCCGCGCCGGCGCTTCTGGTCGTGATGCTGCTGTGGGGCGCGCGCCGGCGGCGCCGCTGACGGCCCTACTCCAGGACCTGCAGGGCGGACTCGACCGACACGAAGGGCTGGCTGGCGAGGGCCAGCTTGGGATGCGAGGCCGTGATGCGGGCCAACTGCCGCGCCGAGTGGGCGGCGGCGTTGCGGCCGCGGAGGGCACGCCGATGGCGCGGGGGCGGCCGCGCCGCCGAGAACTCGGTGGTCAGCTCCGCGCTGACCTCGGCGGCCTCGGCCCCCAGCTTGCGCACCGCCGTCAGCAGCTCCGCCGTCCGGACGACCGCGTCCCCCAGGGACTGGCGCGTCACCGACGCGGCGGTGGCGTCGGTGACGTCGGCCACCCGCAGCTCGATGATCGGGGGCAGCGCCTCCAGGCGCCGCTTCTCGAGCTTCTCGCGGGCCTCGGGCGACAGGTTCGCGTCGTCGATCGGCAGCACGTTGGCCGGGCGGCCCCGGCGGTCCTCGATGAGCAGCCGCGCCCGCCGCAGCGCGTCGCTGCGATCCGCCTCGCGCAGGCCCAGCGCCAGGGCCCGCACCTCGTCGGCGCGATCCCGGCTGATGTGCCCGGCCAGGGCCTCCGCAGCCAGGGCGTCGATGCGGGCGATCGCCCGGGCCCCGTGGGTCAGGGCGTGCTCGGCGGACTGCGCCAGCCCGAGGTGCTCGCTGGCGAGGCGCAGCCGGTTCGAAGTGGAGCGCCGGTCGACCCGCTCGGCGCCGGCGGCCCGAACCTGGACCCGGTCGATGTCGCCCTCACGGGGCAGGCTGCGCAGGGTGCCGCGATCCTCGGCGCCGTCGGTGACGCCCTGCTCACCGGCGGTCGAGGGGGCGAGCCGCGTCTCGTTCTTCCCGGTGCGCAGACCGCCCGCGCGGTTCCGACCACCGGTGGTCACCGAGACGTTCGACACGCGCACTCCTCCCGAAGGGTTACCCGCGAAGACTAGTCGTTCGCTGTCGATCCGGCAAGCCCGGGCACGTCTTATCCGGCCGGGCGGCGGCCGGGCGACGCCCAGGGGCCATGCGCCGCCCGGCCCGTCGACCCCTGACACACTCGAACCTGCCCGGGGCACTACCCCCCCGAGCGGCCACCACCGCCACCCCCAACCCACGGAGAGCGCCCATGCAGATCGAGACCTTCTACGACGCCGACACGTTCACCCTCACCTACGTCGTCTACGACGCCGCCACCCGCGACGCCGTCCTCATCGACCCGGTGCTGGCCTACGATCCGGTCGGGTCGAAGACCTCGACGAGCACGCTGCGCCCGGTCATCGACTTCGTGAAGGGCAAGGAGCTGCGCGTCCACTACGTGCTCGAGACCCACGCCCACGCCGACCACCTCTCGGGCTCGCAGTACTTCAAGCACCACTTCCCCGCCACCCAGGTGGCCATCGGGGCCCGCATCACGGACGTGCAGAAGGTGTTCAAGGGCGTCTTCCAGCTCGGCGCGGACTTCCCGACCGACGGCAGCCAGTTCGACCGCCTGCTCGCCGACGGTGAGGTGCTCGAGGCGGGCTCCCTGCGCATCGAGACGATCTTCACCCCGGGCCACACGCCGGCCTGCGCCACCTACCGTATCGAAGACGTCGTCTTCACCGGCGACGCCCTCTTCATGCCCGACCAGGGCACCGGCCGGTGTGACTTCCCGGCGGGCAGCGCCGAGGATCTCTACCAGTCGATCATGAAGCTGTACGCCCTGCCGGACAGCACGCGCGTGTTCGTGGGTCACGACTACCAGCCCGATGGCCGGCCGGTGCGCTGGGAGACGACGATCGGGGCGTCGAAGAAGCACAACGTCCAGCTCCCCGCCGACCTGGATCGCGACGCCTTCGTCGCCGCGCGGCAGGCCCGCGACGCCAGCCTCGCGGCGCCCCGCCTGCTGTACCCCAGCGTGCAGGTGAACGTGCGCGCGGGGCACTTGCCCGCGCCGCACCCCGAGTCGGGGCTGCGCTACCTGACCGTGCCGGTGAAGGCCCCGGCCGGCGAATAGCTCGCCTCCGCCAGCGCGGCGCGCGCGGCGGCGTCGAGGCGGGCGGGCGCGTCCGGCAGCGCGGCGACGCCGCCGAGGCGGGCGACGAGCGGCTCGACGGCCGCGCGCAGGGGTCGATCGGTCGCCGGGTGCTTCCAGACCACCGCCGCCAACGCCCGAGCGCGGTCGGTCCGACCGCGCGCCGACGCCCGCTCGGCCATCACCCCCAGCACCCGCAGCACGGGGGGCGGGCCGCCCAGCGCGAGCGCGCGCTGGAGCGCCTCGCGTAGGCTCGCGTCGGCCTCGTCCTCCCGGCCCAGCGCCCCCAGGCTGCGGCCGCGCAGCGTATCGGCGTGCACCTGCATGAGCTGGTTGCCCCCCTCGGCCGCCAACCGGCCCGCCCGCTCGGCGCGCGCCAGCGCCAGCCCGTGGTCGCCTTGGGCCTGCGCCACCTCGGCGAGGCCCGCGAGGACGTAGACCTCGAGCACCGGGAAGCCGATCGCGCGGCACTGCTCGAGGCTCTCGTGGAACAGACGGCTCGCCCGCTCCGGGCGGCCCTCGTCGAACGCGATCACCCCCAGGCTGTTCAGCGATGCGGCGACCGACCGGCGATCACCCTGGGCCCGCGCTCGGTCGACGCAGGCCTCGAGGCAGCGCACGGCCGTCTCGAGATCGCCCTCCTCCTGCGCCAGGCGCCCCAGGTTGCCCAGCACGCTGGGCAGGACCGGATCCTCCTCCCGCCCGCCCACCGCCTCGAGGGATCGCTCGAAGTGCGCCCGCGCCCCCGCCCGATCGCCGCGCACCTGCAGCACCGCGCCCAGGCGGTTGTGCAGCTGGGCCACCAGCGCGGCCGGCGCGTCCGGCGGCAGCCGCCGCACCCCCTCGCGCGCCGCCTCACAGGCCTCGCCCAGCCGCCCCTGCCGGAACAGCATCCGGCAGCGCGCCCCCGCCAGCGCGGCCCGCAGCGTGGGCCGGTCGGCGCCAGCGAAGGCGCCCTCGGCCGCCTCGAAGAGCTCGAGCCCCAGGCGCAGCCGCTGGCGACCCTCGAGGTAGCTCTCGAGGGGCGCCAGCCAGCGCCGCAGCACGTCGTCCGGATCGCGCCGGTCGACCAGCCAACGCCACGCCGCCAACAGGTTCTCGAGGTCGGCCTCGATCGCCCCGAAGGCCGCGCCCGGGCTGCGCAGCAGGGCCGGCCCGAGCGCCTCGAGCCCGGCGTCCACCCGGGCCACGTGCCGCCGCCCCACCGCGTCCCACAGGTCGCCGTCGTCGCGCAGGCGGGCCCGCGCGTCCTGGGCCAGCAGATCCTGCATCTCGTAGCGACCGTCGGGGCGCCGCGCGAGCACGGCGCGATCCAGCAGACCCAGCAGCAGGAAGGGCGAGGCCTCGGCGACGGCGCGCGCGTCTTCGGCGGTGAAGGGGCCCCGGAAGACCCCGAGCCCGTACACCGCGCGCCGCTCGGCGTCGCCCAGCTGGCTCCAGAACCAGTCCAGGACCGACCGAAGCCCGCCCGCGTGGCCCGGCGCCTGTTCGAGGAAGCCCAGGTTGTCGTGGATGGCGGCCCCCAGCGCCTCGAGGCTGATCATCGGGGTCCAGGCCGCGGCCAGCTCGAGGGCCAGGGGCAGCCCGCCCACGAGGCGACAGATGGCGGCGATGGCCGCGTCCACGGCGGGGGTGGGGTCGAGGACGCACCCGGCCCGCTGGGCCCGCGCCCGGAAGAGGTCGACGGCGCCCTGGGCGCAGTCGAGGCCGCCCAGGGTGAAGCTGGCCTCGCCCACCAGGTGCAGGGGCACGCGGGTGGTCAACAGCAGGCGGGCCGCGCCGCGCCGGGCGCGCACCGCCTCGACGATGCGCCGCAGGTCGGTCGCCGCGTCGGCGCCGTCGATGACGAGGAGCCCCGACCACCCCACGAGGTGGTCGACGACCGCCGCCCAAGGCTCGTCGGGCGCCTCGAGGTGCAGCGCCTGCGCCAGCGCGTCGGCGGTGCAGGTGTGGGGGCCGTCGGATCCCAACACCACCAGGCGCGCGCCCTCGGGCAGGCTCGCGCCGACCTCGAGCGCCACCTGCAACGCGAGCCGCGACTTGCCGACGCCCCCGCCGCCCAGCAACGAGACGGTGTCGCCTTCGCGCAGCGCCTTCGCGATGCGCCGCACCAGGACGCATCGCCCCACCAGCAGCCCGTCCGGGGTGGGCAGCGCCGGCGCGGGGTCGGGGCCCAGCGGCGGCGCCGGGGCGCTGCGCCACGTCTCGCGGAGAATCCAGGTGCCGTCGGCCCAGGCCAGCAGCCCGTCGCTGCGCAGGCGACCGACGAGCCGCTCGAGGCGCGCGGGCAGGCCGCCCGCGTGCCGCCAGAGCCAGTCGACGAAGGCCGCCGGCGCCTCCCAGCGCAGGGCGCCGCGCAACCACTGGCGCACCGACTCGGGATCGAAGGGCGTCAGCACGATCTCCGCGGAGCGGGCGCCCGCCGGCAGGAGGCCCCCGTCCCCCTCGGGCGTGGCCACCACCACCGTGACCGAGCCGCGGGCCTCGGCCAGGACCTCGCCCAGCAGATCGCGGGTGGCGTCGTCGAGCGCCGCCCCGTCGTCGACCAGCAGCAGCCGCGGCGTCGCCGCCCGATCCATCCAGGCGCGCAGGCGAAGCGGCGTGACCTCGGAGACCGCCTGACCCTGCTCACCCCACAGCCGCGCACCGTCGAGCGCGCCGAGGGCCCGGAACCGCGTACCCGGCGCGGGCCGCAGGTGCAGCACCGAGCGGCAGGCCGCCCGGGCGACGCGGCCGATGGCCTCGAGGAAGGTGCTGAACCCGGCGCCGCGGGGGCCGACGACGCGTAGGGTGTGGACCCCCTCGCCGGGCGCGAGCACCAGGGCGCGCGCGCGCTCGAGGGCAGCGTCGCGGGCGACGAGGCGGGCCGGCCCGTCGACCGCCCCCTCGGGCGGCGCCGGCGTGTCCTCGGCCGTGAGCACGTCGCGCCCCCGTCGCTTCGAGGCCAACAGCCGCAGGTCGGCGCGCTCGAAGAGGGCGACGTCGTCCGGGGCGTCGTCCGGGAAACAGGCCGCGCCGATGCTGAGGGTGACGGTCAGGGGCGGCGCGCCCTCGAAGGGCCGATCCCGCACGACGTCGAGCAGCCGACGCCCCACCGCCTCGGCCCGCTGTGGGCCGGCCTCGCGCAGCAGCAGGACGAACTCGTCGCCCCCGTAGCGGAACAGATCGTCCCCGTCGCGCAGGGCGCTCCGCAGCCGCGCGACGACCTCGACGAGCACCGCGTCGCCGCGGGCGTGCCCGAACGCGTCGTTGACGCTCTTGAAGTGATCGACATCGATCACCATGAGGGCGAAGGGGGTGTCGGCGGACTGCAGCGCGGCGATGGCCGCGGCCAGCCGCGTTCGGGTGGGCACGCCGGTCAGCGGATCGACGGCGACGCGGTCGGCAGAAGGCACCATGCCTTCTCCCAACGGAACCGCGAGGTGCCCGCTTGAGTCGGCCCTGCGCTTGGCCCGCCCGACCCGTCAGTCGACGTGAGCCACGACCACGGTGATGTTGTCCCGGCCGCCCTCACCGAGCGCGGCCTCGACCAGATCGCGGGCCTGATCCTCCGGCGCCTGGGGGCCGGTCAGCGTCGCCTGCATCCGCTCGGCGTGCACCAGATCCGACAGCCCGTCGGTGCACAAGAGGAAGCGATCACCGGGCTGCACCGTGAACTGGGCGGCGTCAGGCTTCAGCGTCTCCTTGCCCCCCAGCGCCTGCGTCAGCACGTTCTTGTGGCGGAAGGCCTGCATCCCCTGGGTGTCGAGGATGCCGCGCCGCTTGAGCTCGAAGGCCAGCGAGTGGTCACCGGTGATCTGCTCGAGTCGATCCGCGCGCGCTCGGTACAGGCGGCTGTCACCGACATGCACCGCCAGCGCCTGATCGCCGATGATCCACAGCACCACCAGCGTCGTGCCCATGCCCTTGAGCGACTCGGAGGCCCCCGACAACGTGGTGATCTGTCCGTGCGCGGCGTGGACCGCGTCCACCACCCGCGCCTGCGCGGCCTCGATGGCCATCGGCACGCCGCCGCGCACCAGGTGGTCGCGCAGGCACTCGATGGCGACCCGGCTGGCCACGTCGCCGGCCTGATGCCCTCCCATGCCGTCGGCGATCACCATCAGGTGCGCGTCGGGCCACACCAGGTAGGCGTCCTCGTTGTCGCTGCGCACCATGCCCACGTGGGTGAAGGCGGCCCCCGTGAGGCGCGCCCCGGCGGAGTGGATGGGCCGCTGCCAGCGCGCGGGCGTCCCGCCCGCGTTGCCCTGGGACATGAGGACGCTGGGGGCCGGCGGCCGACCGTCGAGCGTGCGGCCGCGGGCGTCGCGGTCCCGCTCGTTGCGGCGCAGGGACGCGGTGGTGAAGAGCGGCCGCAGGTCCACCTCGGTGGGCTCGTCGTCCTCGTCGTAGCCGAGCGTGTCGTCGTCTTCGTGCGCCATGCCGCCATGGTGCGACGGATCGCCCGCCGACGAAAGGGGGTCGTCACCGGCCCCCACCCGCGCGGCCTCGGACCACCCACGGCGGCGGCCCGCGACGCCCGGCGGGTGCCCGCGAGGGCTCCGGGCCGGTCAGCGAATCGGCCGCCGACGCCGGCGGACCGGGGCGCCTGCAGGTCAAGGCGCGGAGGCGCACACCATCGGGCGGACGCGCTCGCTGGGCTTCCCCAGGTGTTGGGCGAGGGCCCCGCCGACGCCGCCCGCGGGATGCGGCGGTTCGCGCAGCCGGAGGACTGACTGTCCCTGCTGACCCGCTCAGTCGCCCGTGTCCTGCTCGGCGAGCGCCTCGGCCCGCAGCTCGCCGGCCAGGGTGCGCAGCGAGGCCAGGTCGAAGTTCTCGACCCGCTCGAGCAGCGCCTGCATCAGGTGCAGGAAGTCCGCCTCGGTGACGATGCCGATCAGGTCGCCCTCGGCATCGACCACCGGCAGGCAGCCGTACTTGTGCCGACGCATCTGCGCGATCGCGTCCCGCACGTCGGTGTCCGGTCCGACGGTCGCCACGTCGTCGCGCATCACCTGGCTGACGGTCACGGTCGCCTTGTGCGCCGCCTGCTCCGCGGGGGTGTGCGATCCCAACGGCGACAGCGCGGCGCGCAGCAGATCGCGGTGGGTGACCAACCCGACCAGGCGATTGCCGGTCACCACCGGCAGGTGGCGGATGCGCATGACCTGCATCAGCCCCTCGGCCAGCTCCAGATCGGCCTGGGCGTTGAGCGTCACGACGTTGCGGGTCATCAGCTCTCGAATGCGCATCGGCTCCTCACGGGGGCAAGGGCGCCGCACCGACGCGGCGCCTCTGTGATCGCGCGCCCGGCCGCCCGGGTCAAGCCCGCGGGCGCCGGAACGTGCGACCCAGCGTCGACGACGCCACCACCGAGAGCGAGCTGATCGGCATCAGGATCGCGGCGGCGAGGGGTGACACGTGCCCGGTCAGCGCGAGCGTCGCGAACACCGCGTTGTAGCACAGCGAGAACACGAGGTTGCGGCGCACGACGGTCAACGTCCGGCGGGCGCCCTCGATGGCATCCACCACCGCGAGCGGGCCGGGCCGGTCGAGGTAGACGTCGGCCACGTGCATCGCCACCTCGGCCCCGCCGTGCACCGCCACGCCCACCGCCGCGGCGCGCAAGGCGGCCGCGTCGTTGAAGCCGTCGCCCACCATCGCCGCCGCGCCGCCCTCGGCGACCACGCGCGCCTTGTCCTCGGGCGTGTGCCCACCGAGCGCGTCCTCGAGCCCGAGCGCGTCGCCCACCGACCGCGCCACGGCGGGGTGATCGCCGCTGAGCAGCCCCACCTGAAGCCCCATGGCGCGCAGCCGGGCCACCGCCTCGGCGCTGTCGTCGCGCACGCGGTCACCCAACGCGATGAGCCCGACCGGTCGCCCGTCGACGTGCACCGCGACCGGCGTCTCACCCGCCGCCAGCACGTCCGCCAGCTGGGCCGCGAACCGCTCGCCCGCGTCCGCCCCGCCGACCCGCACGCGGTGGCCGTCGACGACCCCCTCGATGCCGCGCCCTGGCGTCTCGACCACGTCGGTGGCGACGCCCTCGCCGCCGGCCCAGGCCGCCACCGCCCGCGCGATCAGGTGGGTCGAGCCGCGCTCGAGGATGCCCACCGCCGGGCGCCACTCCGCCGGCAGCCAGGCCCGCGTGACCTGCATGCGGCCCGCGGTCAGGGTGCCCGTCTTGTCGAACCACACCCGACGGATCCGCGCGAGGCGCTCGATGGCCGCGGTGTTGCGCAGCAGCACCCCCGCGCCCGCGGCGCGACCCCGCGCGACCGCCAACGCCAACGGCGTCGCCAGCCCGAGCGCGCACGGACAGGACACCACCAGCATCGACACCACCACGTCGAACACGCGGCTCGGTTCGTGGAACCACCACCACACGCCCCCGGCGATCGCCAGCAACACGACGGTCACCACGAAGGCGCCGCTGATGCGATCCACCAGCTGAACCAGCGGCGGGCGCTCGGCCTCGGCGCGCTCGATCAGCTCGACCAGCCGGCCGAGGCGCGTCTCGGCCCCCGAGGCGAGGGCCTCCACCTCGAGCACCTCGCCGACGCTGACCGTGCCGGCGAAGACGCTGTCGCCGGGCCCCGCCGGCACCGGGCGCGACTCGCCGGTCAGCATGCTCTGATCGAAGTGGCCGTGGCCCGTCACGACGCGGCCGTCGACCGGCGCCGTCTCGCCGCTGCGCACGCGGACGCGATCCCCCACCCGCACCGAGCCCGCCGGCACGCGCACCCAGGCGCCCCCCTCCAAGCGCCAGGCCGAGCCGGGCGTCATCGCCGCCAGCAGCTCCGCCCGCCCGAGGGCCGCGCGCTGGCCGCGGGTCTGCACGAACCGCCCGACCAGCAGCAGGAAGACGAGGGCCGTCACCGAGTCGTAGTAGACCTCGCCCGCGCCGGTGAGGGTGGCCCAGAGGCTCGCCAGGAAGCCCGCGCCGATGCCCAGGGCGATGGGCAGGTCGATGTGCGCCACGCGCATGCGCAGCCCCGACCAGGCGCCCCGGTAGAAGGGCCACGCGCCGTAGGTCACGGCGGGCACCGCCAGGATGAGCGACACCCACTCGAAGAAGCGCTCGAAGCGCGCCTCCATCCCGCTGAAGGCGCCGGCGTACAGCGCCGCGGCCACCATCATCGCGTTGCCGGCGACGGCCGCCATGGCGCCGATGCGGATGAGCTCGCCGCGCCCCGCCGCGCGCCGCGCGCGCTCGGCCTCGACGCCGACCGGCGAGGGCGCGTAGCCCAGGCCGCGCAACACCGCGGCGACCTGGCTCAGCCGCGTCCGCTCGGGATCCCATCGCAGGTGAAGGCGCTCCCGACCGAAGTCGAGGCGCGCCTCGGTGACGCCGGGCGCCACGCGGGGCAGCTGATCCATCACCCAGACGCAGGCGGCGCAGTGGACCCCGTCGAGGTGCAGCTCCACGCTCTGGCCGTCGGGGGCGAAGCGCGCCTGGAAGTCGGCGTCGTCGAAGTGCGCGTAGTCGCCGGGCTCGTCGTCCACCGGCCGCCCGGCCGGCGCCTCGCCCAGGCGATCACGCAGGCGGTAGAAGTCGTCGAGCCCGACGTCGCGCATCATGTGATAGACGGCGCGGCAGCCGCTGCAGCAGAACGCGGGCGCGTCGCCCTCGGGCGGGGGCGCCGGCAGGCCGCAGTGGGCACAGGCACTCGGATCGCGGCGGTCGGGGGCGGGCGTCGGCTCGGCGCGCGCGTTCATTCGACCGGATCACCCGGCAGATGAGGGCCGCAGTGATGGTGGCCCGGCGCGGCGTCCCCGCTGGCGGTGGTCATGGGCGCCCACTTGCCGGCCAGCGCCCAGACGCCGGCGGCGAGGATGGTGGCGGCGGCGAAGGGGCGAGCGTAGCGCCGCATGCGGCTGCCCAGGACGGTGGCCAGGCCACCGACCGTCAGCAGCACCGGCACGGTGCCGGCCCAGAAGGCGGCCATCACCGCGGCGCCGGCGAGGGGATCGGCGGTGGTGCCGGCGACCGCGACGAAGCTCCACAGCCAACCGCAGGGCAGGACCGCCGAGAACAGACCGACCGTCAGCGCGGGGGTGACGCCCGGGCGCCGCGACAAGCGACCGACGCGCGCCTGCAGGCGCGCCACGAGGCCCGGACGCTCCTCGATCTGCACCAGCTTGCCGCGCCGCCGAAGCAGCCCGAACTCGCGCAGCGCCACGAAGACCAGCACCAGGCCGAGCCCGATGGTGGCCACGCGCCGCGCGCCCACCAGGGTCTCGGCGGCCAGATCCACCTGGCCGGCCACGAACGCCGCCAGGACGCCCAGGCCCACGTAGGCCACCAGCCGACCGGCGTTGTAGGCAGCGTGCCGCGCAGCGCCACCCTCCGGCCCCGCGTACAGCATCACGAAGCCGCCACACATGCCCGCGCAGTGCAGGCTGCCCACCAGGCTGGCGGCGAGGACGGCCCACAGCGTCATGGCACGTACAGCTTCCGCTGGTCGACCCAGGGCGCGCCCGCGTCCCCGTCCAGCCGCGCGTCCAGCCGATACAGGCCGCGCGCCTTGGCGCGAGGCCCCCGATAGACACCGGGCGCGACCTCTTCGAAGGCGGCCTCGACGTCGAACGCGGTGGTGTCCGCGCGCCGCATGGCCAGCGCCCCGCGCAGGCCGGTCACGGCGTTGCCCGTGCGATCCCGCAGGACGTAGCGCACGCCATCTTCGGCCAGCTCGACCGCCGCGCTCCAGCCGAGGGCGGCCGAGGCCCGCTGCGCCTCCATCACCCGATCGTGCGCCAGCCCCTCCTCGTAGTAGTCCTTGGTCTCGATGACCGGCTTCTCGCGGTTGGCGATGTACAGCAGCACACCGTTGGCCGCGAAGACCACCATCAGCCCGGCGGCGATGCCCCAGGGCCAGGGGTTGAAGGGACGCTTCGCCGGGCCCTCCGTCGCGCTCACGTCGCGTCCTTCCCTTCGGCTTCGGTCGACAGGAAGGGCATGGTCACGTCCTGCGCGAAGCCGTGATCGTCTTTGATCTTCAAGGTGAAGGTGCCGCTGGCGGAGTTCGGGTTGTCCCGAATCAGCAGCAGCGGGAACTTGCCCACCTGCCCGGGCTGCACCACAAGGGTCTCGACCGGGCTGATCGCCTCGCCCTGCGGCGGATCCACGACGCCGACCGTGAAGGTGCGCGGCTCGGCGGTCTTGTTCGAGATGCGCAGGGTCATCATGTTCTGGACGCGCCCGTCGGGCAGGACCACGAAGGGCGCGTTCGTCATGCGGGTGACGGCGATCTCGACCGGCTCCCGCAGGGTGACGGCGGTGGTGAAGCCGACGCCGATCGCCACCAGCGCCAGCGCGTAAGCGATCACGCGGGGCCGCAGCAGCCGCAGCTTCTTGCCCTCGAGGGCGTTGAGCGAGGTGTAGCGGATGAGCCCACGCTCGCGCCCCAGCTTGTCCATGATGCTGTCGCAGGCGTCCAGGCAGGCGGTGCAGTTGACGCACTCCATCTGGATGCCTTTGCGAATGTCGATGCCCGTCGGGCACACGACGACGCACTTCTTGCAGTCGACGCAGTCGCCGGCGTCCTTGTCGCTCGGCTTGCCTCGGGGCTCACCGCGGCCGGCGTCGTAGGCGATCGTCAGCGAGTCGGCGTCCATCAACACCGACTGAAAGCGGCCGTACGGGCAGGCGACGATGCAGGTCTGCTCCCGAAACCAGGCGAAGTCGAACATCAGCACCGCGGTCATCGCGATGAAGATGGTGGTGCCCACCGGATGCGAGAAGGGATCGGCCTGCGCCTCGATGACGCCGTCGCGGCCGAGGAAGTAGGCGGTGAAGGTCGTGGCGATGGCGCCCGAGACCACCAGGAAGGCGCCGTACTTGAGCACCTTCTTGAACACCTTCTCCTTCGACCACGGCGCCGCGTCCAGCTTCTTGCGCTGGCTGGGCTGCCCCTCGATGAGCTGCTCGATCGGCCGGATGACCGACTCGAGGAAGACCGTCTGCGGGCACGCCCAGCCGCACCAGACGCGGCCGAGCAGGGCGGTGAAGAAGAAGATGCTGAAGATGAAGCCGCCGAACAGGAACATCAGGTAGTTCGCGTCGGTCGCGAACAGCGTCAGCCCCCAGAAGTAGAAACGCCGGTTGGGGATGTCGAAGTGCATGGCCGGGTGGCCGAACACATCGATCCAGGGCGCGATCAACAGCAGCGTGATCAGGACGTAGGCGACGATCGAGCGCGCCTTGACGAAGCGGCCGGCGACGCGCAGTGGGTAGAGCCACATGCGCTGGCCGTGATCGCCCAGGGTGCTGACGGTGTCGTTCTCGGCGAGCGGCATCGCTCTCCTCCCGCGGGGCTCGGGGCCCCGGGGGCGTCACCCCTCGTAGGGTTCGCCTTCGGGGGCCTTGGGGTTGGCGGGGGTCGTGCCCCGCAGGGTGTGCAGGAACGCAGCGAGCGACCGAATCTCGTCGGCGGACAGCTGGGACTTCCAGCTGATCATCCCCTTCTCCGGGACACCCTCGCTGATGGTGTGCACGATGTCCGTCAGCGAGCCGCCGTGAATCCAGAACTTGTCGGTCAGGTTCGGTCCGACCAGCCCCCCGCCGTCCGCCGTGTGGCAGGCGACGCAGTGCTTGTCGTAGAGAGCCTTGCCGGCCCCGATTCGTGTCGGATCCGCGGCGATCTTCTGCAGCGCCGCCTCGTCGAGCTTCTCGACCTTGGGCGCGTTGGCCGCCGCGGCGGCCATCTCGGCGGCGTACTCGTCCTCCTGATGAGGCCCCCCCATGAAGTGGTAGTAGGGGATGTAGATCACGCTGAAGACGACCGAGATGACGAAGATGCCGAGCCACCAGCGCGGCAGCGGGTTGTCGTACTCGCGAATGCCGTCGTATTCGTGGTCGAGCAGCTCGTCGTTCACCTGACTCATCGGCTCGCCCCCTTCTCGTCGTCGAACACCATCAAGCTCCGCTCCGCGTACGTCTCGCGGCTGCCGGGCCGGAAGACCCACAGCACCGCCGCCGCGAAGATGGCCACGAACATCACCACCGCGATCAGCGGGTAGGTCAGGTAGTCGGTCTGCGACAGGATTTCCGCCTTCACTGCGCCCCCTCCGCGCGGATGTCGGTGCCCAGGCGCTGCAGGTAGGCGATCAGCGCAACGATCTTCTTGTCCTGCGCGTTGGGCAGCTTCTGCTCTTCGAGCCGCTTGCCGATGGCCGCCGCCTGCGCCTTGGCGTTCTCGACGGCGTTGGCGATGTCCTCGTCGCTGTAGGGCACGTTGAAGACGGTCATCGCCTTCACCTTCGCCTGGGTCATGCTCAGGTCGAGGGGCTCGTCGGCCAGCCAGTGGTACGTCGGCATGACCGATCCCTCGCTGGTGTCGCGCGGGTTGACCATGTGGCGATAGTGCCAGCCGTCCGGGTACTTGCCGCCCACCCGGTGCAGATCGGGCCCGATGCGGCGCGATCCGAACTGGAACGGGTGGTCGTACACGAACTCGCCGGCCTTGCTGTACGGCCCGTAGCGCTCGGTCTCACCGCGGAAGGGTCGGATGTGCTGGCTGTGGCAGTTGTAGCACCCCTCGGCGATGTAGATGTCGCGCCCCTCGAGCTCGAGCGGCGTGTAGGGCTTCACCGCGGCGATCGTCGGCACGTTGCTGTCGATCAGCAGGCTGGGGATGATCTCGAAGGCGCCGCCCGCGGCCACCGCCACCGTCGTCAGGACGGTGAAGGTCAGGGGCTTGCCCTCGAGCAGGCGGTGCAGGCGCCCGCCCTCGACCTTGACCGGCTCGAGCGCCGGGGCCGAGTCGGTCTGATCCACCGGCGTGCCGCTCTTGGCCGTCTTCCACAGGTTGATCACCATCATGATGACGCCGGTGAAGTACAGCACGCCGCCGAGGCCGCGCACCCAGTACATCGGGTTCAGCGTCGGCAGGGTGTCCGCCCACGTGCCGTAGACCAGGCGACCGTCGGCGTCGAACTCCTTCCACATCAGGCCCTCGGCGATGCCGGCGGCCCACATGGACATGACGTACATGCCGATGCCGACGATGCCCAGCCAGAAGTGGGTGGTGGCCATCTTGGTGCTGTGCAGCTGCTTGGCCCCCCAGAGGCGCGGCACGAGCCAGTACAGCATGCCGAAGGTCAGGAAGCCGTTCCAGCCGAGGGCGCCGGCGTGCACGTGGCCGATCGTCCAGTTGGTGTAGTGGCTGAGCGCGTTGACCGACTTCAGCGACATCATCGGCCCCTCGAAGGTCGACATGCCGTAGAAGGTGATCGCGGCCACCATGAACTTCAGCACGGGATCCGTGCGCAGCTTGTCCCACGCGCCGCGCAGGGTCAGCAGGCCGTTGATCATGCCGCCCCACGAGGGCGCGATGAGCATGATCGAGAAGGTGGTGCCGAGGGTCTGCGCCCACTGGGGCAGCGAGGTGTACAGCAGGTGGTGCGGGCCGGCCCACATGTACAGGAACACCAGCGACCAGAAGTGCACCACCGACAGCCGGTAGCTGTAGACCGGGCGCTGCGCCGCCTTGGGCATGAAGTAGTACATCAGGCCCAGGTAGGGGGTGGTGAGGAAGAACGCCACCGCGTTGTGGCCGTACCACCACTGCACCAGGGCGTCTTGGATGCCGGCGTAGATCGAGTAGCTCTTCAGGATCGAGACGGGCAGGGCCAGCGAGTTGACGATGTGCAGCAGGGCCACCGCGACGATCGAGGCGATGTAGAACCAGATGGCCACGTAGAGGTGGCGCTCGCGCCGCTTCGCGAGGGTGCCGAAGAAGTTGATGGCGAACACGACCCACACCACCGCGATGGCGATGTCGATCGGCCACTCGAGCTCGGCGTACTCCTTGCTGGTGGTGATGCCCAGCGGCAAGGTCACCGCGGCCGATACGATGATGGCCTGCCATCCCCAGAAGTGGAAGTTGGACAGGCCGTCACTGAACATCCGGGCTTTCAGCAGGCGCTGGACCGAGTAGTAGACGCCCGCGAAGATGCCGTTGCCCACGAAGGCGAAGATGACGGCGTTGGTGTGCAGGGGGCGCAGGCGACCGAAGGTCAGAAAGGGCAGATCGAAGTTCAGCTGGTGGACGACCAGCTGAAATGCGATCAGCAAGCCCACCAGCATGCCAACGACACCCCACAAGACGGTGGCGATGGCGAACTTACGGACGACCTTGTCGTCGTACTGGAACTCCTCGACCTTCAACGGGACACCTCCTCGTCCGACGCACGCGGATCATCGAGCAGCGCGCGCAGCGCCGGGGTCTCGAGGTCATCGAACTGCCCGTCGCGCACCGCCCACGCAAAGACGAAGACGGCGGCGAGGACGAAGCCCAACGCGATGGGCAACAGAATGAACAGCACATCCATGGTGTTCGCCTCGGTGGCTTAGCGGGATTTCTCGGGATAGGCGTCGCGGACGACGAGGACGGGACAAGGCGCCTGGCGCAGGACCTTCTCGACGACGCTGCCCATCAGCAGGTGCGAGAGGCCGCTGCGGCCGTGGGTGCCCATGATCAGGAGATCGGTCTTCATTTCGCGGGCGGCGTCGATGATCGCCAGGTGCGGCACGCCAGAGACCAGCGTGCGGTCGAAGGCGACCTCTTCGAGGCCAGCGGTGGTGTCGATGAGCTCGTCGAGCAGCTGCGCCGACTGCCGCCGCACGTACTCGTGGACGGTCACCGACGTCTTCTCGGGCAGCTGGACCATCACGTCGCCGACGTAGTGAGGCGGCTCGTAGACGTGCAGAGCCGTGAGCGAGGCGCCGAACCGCTGAGCCATGTCGATGCCGTGCTGCAACGCCAGGCGCGAGCAGGGCGAGAAGTCGACAGGGACGAGGATGCGGGTGATCGGGTTCATGGTCCTCCTCCGGTCCGGGATGGCGGTGACCTGCGCCGATGCCACGTCGGCCACCGCCGACGACGGCCGGCGCGGCTCCCTCCATCAAGGGCCGTGCCAAAGCGGCTCCGGGCGAATCCGGCTGCCCTCCCCCCGTTTCGGGCACGACCGGGGAACGCCGCCCCTTCAGCCGTTACGTCGACGTAACCGCGCGCTCGGCGCGTCCCCGTCGGCCTGCCGGGCAAACGCCCATCATCCGGTCGGTTTTTGAGCGCCCGCGTCACCGCTCCGACCCGGTTCCGCCCCGCGTCCGGCTCGTCGGCCGCCCCTTCGGCCCCGTCCCCGACGAGGCGGGCACCGAGCGCAGCGCCGGGCGGTCGCGCCGGACGGCGACTCCGTGGGGGACGGCCTCGACCGCGGGGGCATGGCATCGCCGGCGACGGGTGGCAGGTGGTCGACGACGGCGGCGGGCTCGGCCTCGCCGAGCGCCGAGCGCTCAACGAACGTGGCGCGCGCGCCGGGCTGATGTTCGCGCCCCGCGTCAGCCCGGCCGACGGCCCCCAGCGGGTGGCGCTGCAGGCCGAGGCCCCCGGCGTCGTGCAGCCCGTCCGCACGATGCCGCTCGGCGAGGGCAGCGCGAGGGCAGCCCGCCGATCCCGGGCCCGCCGGCCGTGGCCCCCAGACCGGGTCCGCAGGGGCAGCCCGGCCGCGGCGCGAACGGCGACGTCCCGCTGGCGTTGCGCGGTGAGGCGCGGGCTCTCTATGCTCGCCCGGCGCCTGCCCGCCCGGAGGTTCTCTCATGCGTCGCGCCCGCCCCGGCCTCGATCGCCGCACCTTCCTCAAGCTGACGATGACCACCGTGGCCGCGGGCTCGCTCGCGACGCTCACGGCCTGCGACGACGGCGGCGACGACGACGGTACGCCGATGGGCGACGCGGGGGTGGATCCCGGCTTCGGCATGCAGGGCGCGCCGGAGGACATCGCGCGGGTGTTCCCGCAGGCCTTCGCGTCGGGTGATCCCAGCCCGTCGAGCGTCATCCTCTGGACCCGCGTGGCCGCCGAGGCCGCGACGATGGTGGCCTGGCAGGTGGCGCGCGACCCGGCCTTCGCCGATCTGGTGACCCAGGGCGAGGTCGAGGCCACCGCCGACAGCGATCACACGGTGCGCCTGAAGGTGACCGACCTCGAGCCGGACACGACCTATCACTACCGCTTCCGGGCGGCGGGCGTGGTGTCGGACGCCGGGCGCACGCGCACCGCGCCGGCCGCCGACGCCGAGGCCTCGCCGCGCTTCGCCTTCGCGAGCTGCCAGGACTACAACGGCCGCTACTACCACGCGTGGCGCGTGTTGGCCGATCAGGCCGCCGACCTCGACTTCGTGCTCTTCCTCGGTGACTACATCTACGAGACGGCCGACGACCCGCGCTTTCAGGAGTCCGACGGCCGCCGCGTGACGCTGCCCGACGGGCTCGACCTCGACGACGAGGGCATGGCCAAGGCGGCGCTGACGCTGGCCGACTACCGCGCGCTGTACAAGCAGTACCGCGGCGATCCGCAGCTTCAGCGGGCCCACAAGCTGCTGCCCTTCGTCGCCATCTGGGACGACCACGAGTTCGCCGACGACAGCTGGCAGGATCACAGCACGCACTTCAACGGCGCCCAGGGCGACGAGCAGGACACGGCGCGGCGCACGGCGGCCAGCCAGGCGTGGTTCGAGTTCCAGCCGGTCGACCTCGACCGCATGGCCGGCGCGCAGTTCCCGGACGACCTGCAGATCTACCGGACGCTGCGCTGGGGCAAGCACCTCGAGGTCTTCCTGACCGACCAGCGCAGCTACCGCGACGACCACCTCATCCCCGAGGGGCCGACCAACGACGAGGTCGGCAAGACGTCGATGAACAGCGCGCTGGGCAGCCGCCAGTTCCTGTTCAAGAACGGCTTCGACCCCCTCGAGGCGGCGGCGATGCCGACGATGCTGGGCGCCGAGCAGAAGGCCTGGCTGCTGGCCGCCATCCAGGGCAGCGACGCCACCTGGAAGGTGTGGGGCAACGAGGTCATGCAGGCGCAGTTCGCCGTCGACCTGTCGGCGTACGACACGGTGCCCGAGTCGTTCCGCGACCTGTTCTACTTCACCGTCGACCAGTGGGACGGCTACCGCAGCGAGCGCGCCGAGATCCTCGAGGCGCTGCGGGGCGTCGAGGATCTGGTGGTGCTGACCGGCGACCTGCACGCCTGGCAGGCCGCGCACCTGCGCCCGGACTTCGACACCGAGGGCGACGCCACCGCGGTCGAGTTCGTGTGCGCGGGCATCAGCTCGCGCTCGTTCCAGGAGATCACCAAGAGCGTCGTCGACGCCGATCCGCTGCTCAGCGCCCTGGGGCTGAGCGAGCTGGTCGACATGATGGACGCCCTGGTGATCGAGACGAACCCGCACTTCGCCTACACCCAGAACACCGGCTACGGCTTCGCCACCTGCGCGATCACCCCCGACGCGATGGACGTGACGTTCCACGACATCGCCAGCGACGCCGTGCGCGACCCGAACTACACCGGCGGCGCGTCCACCATCGCCTTCCGCGTCGCGAAGGGCAGCCGGGCGATCGAGCGGGTCTAGGGCCGCCGGCAGGGCGCAGCGCGACCGCCTCAGGGGCGCTTCAGCACCATCACGCCGCCGCCGAGGTCGGCGACCTCGAGGTGGCCGCCGACGACGCGGGCGCGCAGCAGGCCATCGACCGCGCCGGCCTCGGCCTGCGTGCGCAGCCAGATCCAGCCGTCCTTGCCCGGCCCGAAGGTGTAGCGGTGGGACTGCTCGTCGTCGCCCTGCGCGACCTTCACGGCGCCGTCGGCGGCGAAGGTGTAGGTCAGCGTGCCCATCATCTTCTGCACCGACACCAGCGCCTCGGCCTTCTGCAGCTCGGGCAGGCGCGCGAAGCCGGGCTCGCGCGCGAGGGTCGCGGGCACGTCCAGCGTCCACAGGCCGAGCAGCACGGCGGGCGTCTTCGCCGACCACTCCGCCGGCGCGTCGGCGCGGGGATCCTTCGCCGGCACGTCGGCGTCGGCGGCGAGCGCGGCGCCCGCGAGCAGCAGCAGAGCGAGCAGGCTCCGCACCGGCCCTACTCCTTCTCGGGCGCCGCGGGCGGCCCCTTCGGCAGCTTCGCCGCCTGCTCGACGCTGGCCGCGCAGCGGAAGCCGAAGTGGTGCGCGGGCTTGTTGCTCGGCTGGTACGCGCGGCGATAGAAGCCCGTCGCGTGATCGGCGCCCCAGTACCAGGATCCGCCGCGCACGCCGCGCTGCCGGTGACCCTTGCAGGGCGACTTGCCCTCGCAGGGGCCCAGCGGATCGACGCCCGCGCAGGCGTCACCGCACGCGGCGTAGCTGGGGCTGAACCAGTCGTAGACCCACTCGTAGCTGTTGCCGGCCATGTCGCGCAGGCCGTAGCGGCCGGCCGGCCGCGTGCCGATCTCGAAGGTGCGCCCGTTCTCCGGGTGCTGCCCCCGCTTCTTCACCCCGCAGCTGCGCCCACGCTCGTCCTTGATGACCGCGCGCTCGCAGGTGGCCGGCGCGTTACCCCACGGGTACAGCTCGCCATCGGGCCCCCGGGCCGCCTTCTCCCACTGCGCCTCGGACGGCAGCCGCTTCCCGTGCGCCTCGCAGTACTTCACCGCGTCGAACCAGTTCAGCCCGTTGATCGGCTGCTGCGGCCGCGAGAAGTCGCGGTACAAGGGCCCGGCCGGGTTGCACTTCTTCGCCTTCACGCAGGCCTCGTACTGCGCGTTCGTGACCTCGTCGACGTCCATGTAGAAGGTCTGCAGCCACACCGTCTGCTGCGGGCGGGCCGACTCCTGGCCGGTGTCGGTGCCGCGCAGGAAGGGGCCGCCGGGCACGCAGGCCATCCCGGCGGGCGGCGCCTCGGCGCAGGGCACCGCGGGCGGTGAAGGCGGCGCGGGGGGCGCGGCCAGCAGGAGGGCGGTCAGCGCGATCGACATCACAGCTCCTCGTTGGCCAGGATCTCACCGATGACCCGGCCCGCCGAGGTCAGGCTGCCCCGCCCCGGGTGCCCCGCCGCCGCGACGATCCAGCGGCGCCGCGAGCGGTGTTTGTAGATGTAGAGGCAGTCGCTGTACCACTCTCCGGCGAAGCCGGGCTTGTGGTAGATGTGGATCTCGCCGGGCTTGAACGCCTTCTCGATCGCCCGGACGAACTCCATCCCGCGCTTCCGCTTCTTCTCGAGCCCCTTCCGGATCACGCGCAGCTCGCGCAGCCCGATGCGGTGACGCTCGCCGGTCGGGATCTGCTCGTGCAGCATCAGCCGGCGCATGTTCTCGGCGAGATCCTGCAGCGAGGTGCAGGCCCCGGAGTACTTGCAGGTGTACTCCTTCTTGCTCTCGCGCGCGTGGACCGTCCGCACCCGTTTCCCTTGCCGGATCACGATCTTCGGCGTCTCACGGAAGGTCGTCAGCCCGGTCATCGGCACCCAGCGCCCGCGCTCGTAGGGCTTGTGGATGCCGCTGCCGCTCATCCCTCGCCGCTTGCCCAGCAGCACCCCGTTGAGCCGGTCGTAGCCGGCCAGCTGCACCAGGCGGTTGTAGGCGATGTTGTCGCTCTTGACGAGCGCGTCGGTCACCAGCTCGTCCACGCGATACTTGCGCTTCTTCTTGCCGCCGTGGTCGTGAAACTCCGCGACGGCGCTGGGGCTGAAGCCCCGGGCGTTGAGCACCTCGAGCGCGCCGACCGCGGCGAAGAACTTGATGGTCGACGCCGGGTTCCAGTCGTTGCTGTCGTCGCTGGTGCCCCGCCAGTCGAAGGGGCGCTCGCGCACCACCCGCCGCTGGCCGCGATCGAGCGTGTACTCGACCACCAGCGCCTTGAAGTCACCGGGCGCGCGGAAGCCCCGACGCGCCATGAGATCGGCCAGCCGCTGGGTGTCGAGCCGGTGCTTGCCCAGCCGCGGCGCCCGACGCTTCTTGCCCTTGCTCTTGCCTCGCTTCTTCGAGCGCTTCGTCGCGCGCGGCGTCGGCTCGCCGGCGCAGAGGGGGATGCGCAGCACGTCGCCGATGTTGATCAGATCGCTCTGCAGCCGGTTGGCCTGCTTCACCTCGTCCACGGTGCAGCCGTAGCCCGCGGCGATCACCGCCAGGTACTCCCCCGCGACCACGGTGTGCGCCCGCCCCTTCGCGCCCGTGCAGGCCGGGATCTCGAGCGTGTCGCCGATGTTGATCAGATCGCTCGGCAGCTGGTTCGCCACCTTCAGCTCGGCCACGCTGCAGCCGTAGCGCTGCGCGATGGCGCCGAGGATCTCGCCGGCCTTCACCTGATGCTGACGCGCCCCGGCGACGGCCGGCGCGGCGGCGAGCAGGACCAGGCAGGCGGCACCGAGCACCGCCGGCCGCATCACTCGCCCGTCAACGAGAAGTGCATGAAGTCCTTGATCTGGTCGCTGCGCGCGCCGCCCCACTTCCAGAAGGCGCTGAAGGCGCGGTGCACGACGTCGCCCTCGCGGATGGTCACCCGGGGGGCCTTCTTCGGGCGCCAGTGGCCACCGATGCCGCGCTTGCAGTGCGCGATGTCGGCCGCCGTCTGGGGCACGCCCTTCGTGCGGCACTTGTTGTAGAGCGCGTTCTGCCGGTCGTTGATGTCGATCGCCGTGCCGTAGCTGTGGTTGCTGAACTGCGTGCGCAGGCCGTCCACCACCCGCCCGCGGGTGCGCCCCACGCGGTAGCCGACCAGCTTCTTCACGTCGAACTTCTTCGAGTCGCGGATGGTGGTCAGCGCCTGCTCCACCTGCGCGGCGTAGTGCGTGCAGACGGTGACCGGCGGCAGCCCCGCCACCCGCACGGTCACCTGATCCTCCGAGCACACCGTGCAGCGCGGATCGTCCGGATCCTTCTCCTCGGCGGTCAGCTCCGCGCGCTGCTTGCGCACGGTCGTGTGGCCGACGCCTTTCTTCTTGGTCACGCTCCACGCGTAGGTCTCGTAGGTGCACGCCTCGCCTTCGGCCCGGGCCAGCCCGGGGCCGGCCACGACGAGCACCCCCAACAGCGCGAGGGCCTTCACTTCTTCCGCTTCTTCGGGCGCGCCCGCTCGGGATCGTCGTTGACCACGCTGAAGGGGATCTCCTCGGGACCCTTGGGCCGCTTCCAGGGGTACACTTGCTTGATCCCCTTGATGAAATCGGCCTCGAGCCAGCGCAGGAAGTTCTGCGCCGGCTGCACCATGTAGTGGTAGTCGTCGTTCCAGTGCTTGATGCCCAGCGTCCGCACGATGACCGACTTGTCGTCCCAGTTCTGCGCGCGGATGTTGGCCTTGTACTGGTCGCTGAAGGGCCAGTACTGCTCGGCGTTCGAGGGATACATCACGCGCATGGGCACCCCCAGCTTGCGCGACGCCTCGGCGATGCCGGCCAGGCCCTCGTCGTCCAGCAGGTTGGCGCGCATGGGGCGCACCCGGCCCTCCATGACCAGGTCGCGCACGAACTGATACTGAGCCTCGTCGCTGACGAAGTTGGGCACGTTGTACTGCTTGGCCCAGCGGCGGAGGCGGCCGAGGCGGCGCGCGATCTTGTGCGCGGCGTTGGCGAACACGAAGGTCACCTTGCGCTGCTCGGGGTGATCCTTGAAGTGCTCCTCGAGGAACTTGATGGTCTGCTTGACGTTCTTGCGCGCGAAGTGGCTGCGGAACGTCTTGATGTCGGGCGAGGCCTCGAAGATCGCGTGGTAGGCCATGTGCTCCCACTTGATCCACGGATCGTAGTCGCTCAGCCAGACGAGCTCGGGCTTCTGCCAGCCGGCGAACATATAGGCCTGGTCGCTGCCGACGCCCATGTAGCCGCCGCCGAGATCCTTCACGTGCTCGTAGAACAGGTGCAGGTTGCGCTCGTCGCCGGACAGATAGTGGCGTCCCTCGAGATCCTTGCGGGTGGCGTCGAGCTTCTCGGGGGGGGGATCCTCGGCGGTGCCGTGGAAGATGGCGCGCTGCTCGGCGGTGAGGGGGCCGTGGGCCTTGGCCAGCGCCAGGGCCGGGGCGAGCAGCACGCACAGGGCGATCGAGAGGCGGTTCGTCGGGAGAAGTCGCTTCAAGGGCGTCCTCGCGGTGCGGTTCGGGTTCGCTCGACGAGCGCGGGCCGCGAACATTCGGCGGGCCGCCGGAGGGTCGGCCCGCCGCCGGCGCGCTCGCGACGCCGAGCCAGGGTCGGCACACCGTCTACCGTCAATCGCGCGCGAATTCCACCCGAGAGCGCCCGTGGCCACCGTGGGCGCCACTCGCCAGGAGGGTGACCAGCCGGCGTGGCGTGGCTGCAGGCCCGCGCGGATGGCACGGAGGCTGCTTCGGGCCCGGGTCGCTCACGGGGAGGTGTCGTCATGCGCCGTTGGCCGTACCTGCTGCCCTTCTGTCTCGCGCTCGCGGCCTGCGGCGAGGAGACCCCCGCGCCCAAGGCGGGGGGCGAGGTGCCCGGCGTGCCCGCCGAGGGCCCGGTGAGCCTCGTCGGCGGCAAGATCGACGGGGTGTCGTCGCCCAGCGTGGACGATCCGCTGCCCGCCGACGCCGACCTCGGCGCCGCCTTCGAGGCGCTGTTCGCGCCCGACGATCCCAACTTCGCTTTGGAGATCGCGCTGATCGACCGCGTGATCGCCGCCCGCGCGGCCGACGCCGAGGCGCCCACCGCCGAGGGCGAGAACCCGTACCGGATCCGGTACGCCTGCTACAACATCAGCCACCCCGACATCTACGCGCGCCTCGCCGACGCGGCCGACAAGGGCGTCGACGTGCAGATCCTCATCGAGGCGCATCAGCTCGACCCCGAGAAGCCCTGGAACCAGATCGACGAGTACCTCGCCGGCCGCGGCTTCGAGGTCAGCTTCGACCGGGACGCGCTGAGCAAGGCCGAGCGCGTCACCTACGACCTCATCGGGGTGAAGACCGGCGGGCTGATGCACCTGAAGACGCGGCTGTTCGAGACGCCGGCCGGGCGCACCCTGCTGACCGGCAGCCAGAACCCGGGCGCGAGCGCCCTGCTGAACGACGAGACGCTGCACCTGATCAACGACCCCGCCCTGACCGGGAAGTACGCGGCCTTCTACGACCGCCTGCTGGCCGGTGAGGGCGCGGCGAACGCCTGGGACGAGGCGGCGGCGGTCAACGTGCTGTTCACGCCGGCGAAGTCCGGGCCGCGCGCGGGCACGCAGCTGCTGCGCTGGATCGCCGAGGAGGAGGAGCAGATCCTGCTCGCCGTCTTCTCGCTGCGGGACGTGCGCGCCGCCGGCGTCGACCGGTCGCTGGTCGAACTGCTGGGCGACAAGGCCAAGGCCGGCGTGCCGGTCTACGTGATCACCGACCGCAAGCAGTCCGATGGCGTCGACGCCCAGGGCAACCGAATCTACCGGGACGACGACACCGAGGACCGCCTGCGCCGCGCGGGCGTCCACGTCTTCGAGGGCATCAACCGGGCCAACGACTTCACGGCGATGCATCAGAAGGTGGCCATCCTCGGCCGCACGCGGGTGCGGGTGGTGACCGACGCCGCGAACTGGAGCTACTCGGCGCTGGGCAGCGACCGGCGGGTGGCGAAGAACACCGAGAGCATGCTGTTCATCGACAGCGCGCGCCTGGACGACGGGGCCACCGGGCGGCGCTACCTCGGCCAGTGGCTGCGGGTGCTGGGGCGCTATGCGGCGGACAGCGCGCGCGACGAGGGCGAGCCGACCTTCGAGAAGGTGTACGCGGCGCTGACCGCCGAGGGCTGGCCGACCGTGCCGGTGGGCTTCGTGGCCTTCGACACCGAGACCGACTGGGGCGAGGCCGCGGTGGTGGTGGGCGATCACGACGCGCTGGGCGCGTGGGGCGAGGCCGGCGACGGCGTGAAGCTCGGGACCGACGCCGACGCCTACCCGACCTGGCAGGGCGAGGTCGCGCTGCCGGTCGGCACGCCCTTCCTTTGGAAGCTGACCGTGCAGGGCGCCGGCCGGGGCGTCACCTGGGAGGCCGGCGACGATCGCGCCGGCTTCGCCCGCTCGACCGCGCTGCTGCCCGTCGAGACCGCCCGCCACGAGGCGACCTGGCGGTAACGTCGGGAGCCCGGCTCACAGCCCCCCGCCCTCCAGCAGCTTCATCAGCTCCTGGGCGTCGCCGCCCTCGAGCTGCCCGCCGAGCGGATCGAGCACGCCGCCGAGCGGGACGTCGCCGGCCACGCCCAGGCTGCGCACGGTGGCGAAGACCACCGCGCCCCACGCCAGCGCGCGCACGATCAGGCGCCGGGACCGGTCCGCCTCGGCGCGTCGGCGCGCGGCGAAGGCGCGCAGCCGCTCCGCGTCGCCCAGCGCGGTCGCCGTGTGCAGCGCCAGCGCGAGGCCGTCGCTGATCAGCGGAGGCCGCGGCAGCGCCTCGCCCAGCGGGACGCCTTGCCGCAGGCGGGTGGCCGTGGCGGCGGCCGCCCGACCCAGCGCGTCCTCGCCGGACGCCGCGGCGAAGGCGTCCTGGGGCGCGCCCGCCGCGACCGCCTCGGCCAGCGTCGCCTCGGCGTCGGCGAAGTGCAGGCGGCGCAGGCCGGGCACGCGCGCCCACCACGCCGCGGGCTCCCCCCGCAGCAGCAGGGCGGCGCCGACCGCCAGGCCGAAGGGCAGGACGTCGACGACCATGGCCCCCAGGCCACCCCCGAAGAAGACCGCCGCCACCAGGCGCACCGCCACCGCCGAGGTCAGCACGAGCAGGCCGGGCAGCATCAGCGCCCCGACCAGCACGCGCTGCCGGTCCACACGCCGACGCCGGATCGCGACGACGCGCCGCAGCCCCTCGCCCGTGCCGGCCTCGCGCGCACCGCCCAGCGCCGCGATCTCGGCCGGTGAGAAGGCGCCGCTCTGCGCCAGCGCCGTGCCCAGGTCGCCGGCGCGGGCCGCGGTCGCCAACGCGCGCGCCCACGCGCCGGGCGCGCCGCCGGCACGTTGCAGCACGGCCAGCGCGTCCTGCGGATCCGCGCCGCCGGCCAGCAGCGCCGCCAGCGCCTCGAGATGTTCGCTGTCCGCGGCCATCGCCTCACCCTGCGCCGACGCGCGGCGCGTCGCCATCATCCGTCGTCGGGCCGGTCGCCCAGGTAGGTGCCGTCGGGCGCCCAGCGCAGCTCGAAGCCGCGCGCCGAGGCGATCGTCTCGGCCGACGCCGCCCCGACTTTCTGCAATCGATTCAAGATGTTGCC
>JAUHXL010000510.1 GCA_030426945.1 bacterium | reverse complement strand
GCACCTCGAGCGCCGTCATCTGACCGCCCCCGCGCACCGCGGCGCCCACGCGCAGGGTGGGATCGGCGATCCACGCGCGCAGCGCCTCCAGCGGCCGGCGCAGCTGAGGCGCGTCGTCGAGCAGGCCCGCCTCGGCGAGGTCGATCACCAGCGTCGTCGCCCCGATCTTCAGGTACTCGGCGATCTGGCAGCGGTTGGCGTCGGCGAGCCCGAGCTGCATGCGCTGCCGCCGCCGGAAGAGCCGCCAAAGCGGCCCGAACTCGAGCGCGACGGGCAGCGCCAGCGCCTTCATCAGGTTGCCCGTGTCGAAGACGGCCCGCCCGGCGGGCAGGATGGACCAGCGCATGATCCGCCGCACCGTGGGCCCCTTCTCGGACAGCCCGAAGCGACCGTCCTCCTCCACGGTGCCGGTGCCGCTGAACACCGGTCGGCTGAGCAGGAAGGCGAGGGCGCCCCGGCGCACGCGCCGGAAGGCGAAGAGGTGGGTCAAGAGCGCGAAGGGCAGCGAGACGGGGGACTGCAGCAGCATGCTGGTGCCGATGTCGAGGTAACCCAGCGCCCGCTCGCCGCGGCCGTCCTCGACCAGCCAGCCCATCAGCGAGCGGCCGCCGGTGAGGCCGCGGCCGATGGCCTCGAGCAGGGGCAGCAGCAGCGCCACCACCACCGCCAGGGCCAGCACCGCGATCAGCATCGTCCAGGCGATCGGGATCAGCACCACCAGGAGCGGCACCAGCAGCGCCACCCCCGCGCGCCAGGCCCACAGCGCCGGCCCACGCGCCACCTCGACCTCGTAGTTCTCCTGCGGCCCGTAGACGTTGCCGAAGCCGTCGCGCCCGTTCTTCAGCAGCGCGACCTCGCCGGGGTAGCCCTCGCCGGCCAGCGCATCGGCCGCGTCGGCGCAGGCCCGCACCAGCAGCGCCTCCTGCGCCTGCTGGTACAGCAGCAGCTCACTGGGCCCGCGGCACTCGGGCGACGCCCCCTCCAGCAAGCCGCCGTGCGAGGCCTGGGGCAGGCTCTCGTAGCACAGGCTGCCGCCGTTGGCGGTGAAGACGCGCTTGCGGCCCATGCGCCGGCGCCCGGCGCGGGTGGGCACCTGCGCCTGCACCGCGCTGATCATGGCGTCGTAGATGCGATCATTGCCCGGGCGCGGCGACTCGGCCCACGCCTGGGTGAAGCGGATGGCGTACTCGGTCTCGAGGCCGACCAGCCGCCGGAGGGGCTGCAGCGCGGGCAGGGTCACTCGCCGCCGGCGGGCACCTTCGTGTCCTGCAGGTAGCGCTCGGGCTGATCGTTCGCGTCGAGGGCGACCTCGCGCACGACGGCGTCGAGGGCCTCCTTGGTGGGGTTCGGGCGCTGCGGCTGACGCGCGCGCTGCTCGGTCATCACCTTCACGTTCGACTTCATGGGGACCTCCTCGTGACGGTCGTCACCCTAGCAGACGCCGGCGGACGGATCAGCGGTTCGTTGCGGGCTGCGCTTCAGGCGCTGTCGAGCACGCTGCGCGCGTGGCGCATGGCGCGGCGCGCGAGATCCTCGAGGGCCGGACGACCGACCCGCAGGGCCAGGGCGCGCTCGGTGGGGCCCAGGGCGGGGGGCGTGGCGATGACCGGCTCGAACATGCGGCCCGCGACGGTGCCGCGGGCGAGGCGGGCCGCCACCAGGCCCTCGCGCAGGGTGGCGTCCACGTCGCTGAGGGTCGGGCTGTCGAGGTGCTGGGCGTAGACGATCGCCACGGCGGGCATCTCCCAGGTCCGGAGCACCTTCGCGCCGATGGTCGGGACGAGGTGCTCGACGGCGGGGGCGAGGTCGGGCGTGGGCCGGCCGCGGTCGAAGCGCGTGGGCCAGAGGGACGCCGCCGCGCGCAGGGCGACCACCTCGCCCACCACCATGAACAGTGCGTTGGACTGGACCGTGGTGGGGTGGGGCACGCCCACGTGCTGGGCGAGCAGCTCGGCGAGCGTCGCGCTGACGAAGTGACTGATCCACACGGTCGTGACGTGATCGCCCAGGACCGGATCCTCGAAGGCATAGGTCGCGCGATGTGCCGCGGTCACAGCCGACGCCAACGCGCGGCGCGCGCCCAGCCGCACGACGGCCTGGTGGGTCGACGTCACCGACGACGAGCCCCGGTACTGCGGGCTGTTGGCGAGGCGCACCAGGGTGCTGCTGAGCCCGGCGTCGGCGGCGACGAGCGCCTCGAGGCGATCAGGGTCGATGCTGGCTGCCTGGGCCATCTCGTCGAGCAGCCGCATGCTGCGCGGCGGAGGCGGCGGCACGCCGACGCCGCGCCGCACGGCGTCGAGCAGGGCGAGCCGATCCGCCGGATCACCGGCGTTCGAGTCCTGCGCGGGGGGGTCGGCGGGCGCCGTCGTGGTCGGCCGGGGCGCCGCGCCCGCCGGTGGGGCGCCGCCGGTGACGGCGTCTCCTCCGCCGACGCCCGCCACCACGCCGGTGGGCACCGCGCCGAGGCCGCGCGCCGCCCCCGCCACGTCGGGCCGCACGCGGCGCAAGGCGCGGCTGAGGGTGGTGCGGCTGACCGGCTTCACCAGCACGTCCGCCGCGCCCGCGCGGAAGGCCTCGATGATGTCGTCCCGGCCGGGATCGGCGGATACGAGGATGAACGCCGGGGGATCGCTGGCCTGGTGCATCTGAGCCAGCACGTCGTGGCCGTCGAAGCCGGGCATCACCAGGTCGCAGACGACGACGTCGAAGGCCCGCGCGCCCAGGGCGGCCAGGGCCGACATCCCGCTGTCCGCCGTGCTGGCGTGGTGTCCGAGGGCCTCCAGCTGGCGCGAGAACAGCTCGAGGAAGTCCGTGTCGTCGTCGACGACGAGGACGCTCAGGCTGCCCGGCACGTCGGCGCTCGCTCGGCTCATCTCGGTGCTCTCCTCGACCCGCAGCCGTCGTCCACGCCGCGATCCATCGGCAGCCGGCGCGGGGTCCTTCGTGGCGCGGGTGGGCGCGGACCCCACCGCGCGGCGGCCCCTCAGCAGCAGCCGCGGTCGAACACCTGCACGGGTCGATGGCACTCGGTCTGTTCGAGGTGCCCGTCGAAGGGTGCCATGGTCGCGCGCCACACCCGGCCGCCGCTGCCATGCAGGAAGGTGGCACGTTCGTCGGCGCCCGTCCACACGAGACGCGCCAGGTAGCGCGCCTCGTCGCTCTGATCGCGCGTCAGATCGGCCGCGGCGCAGGATGGCGTGGCACGAAGGGATGCCTGCCCCTGATAGAAGGCCAGCTCGAAGGCAGCCGCCCGCGCGGGGGGCACACGGTAATGCAGAAGCTCGACGATCACGGGCCCATCTCGACCATCTCACGGGCCCCGTAGCGCGCGCCGAGCAGGCCGGGATCCGGGTGGGTGACCACCCGCACGGGGACGTCCTCGAGGAACGAGCGGTAGCGCCCCTTGTCCTCGAAGTGGCGCCGGAAGTCGCGGCGCAAGAGGGGCAGGATGCGGGGGCTGATGCCGCCGGTGAGGAACACCTGCCCCGCTTTGCATTTCAACGCCAGGCTGGCCGCCTCGTCGGCGTAGGCCGCCACGAAGATCTGCATCGTCTCGACACACACCGGGCACCCGTCGCGCAGGGCCTCGCGGGTGATGACCGCCGCGGAGTCCTCCTCCGCCATGTCGGGGTGCGGCGGGTGACCGGCGTTGAGGTGGCTGTAGACGTTGATCAGGCCCGGGCCGCTGACCACGCGCTCGACGCTCACGTGGCCGCCGAACACCTTGGACAGGTGACGCAGCAGCTCGATCTCGCGCTCGCAGCGCGGCGCGAAGCGGGCGTGGGCGCCCTCGCCCGGCACCGCGATCCACTGCCCCCGGTGGGGCACGACGAAGGCCTCGCCGAGCCCCGTGCCCGCCCCCAGCACCGCGATGGGGCGGTCGAGCGCCGGCGGCAGCGCGTCGAGCGCCTCGAAGTCGCCCGGACCCAGGCGCGGCATCGCCAGCGCCTGGGCGTGGAAGTCGTTGATCAGCCGCACGGGCGCGCCCAGGCGCGCCTGCAGATCGGCGGCGTCGAGCGTCCAGCCGAGGTTGGTCAGCCGGCTGCGCCCGTCGATGACCGGACCGGCCACGCCGAAGCAGGCGACGTCGGGCGCGCCGACCTGCGCGACGAAGGCGGCGATGAAGGGCCACAAGGTCGGGTGATCGGCGCTGGGCTCCTTGAAGGCGGCCACCAGGTGATCGCCCTCGTACAGCGCCAGGCGGCAGTTGGTGCCCCCGATGTCGCCCACCAGCACGCGCATCACGTCCTCCTCCGACCTCGCCGCGACCGGATGATGCCGCCGACGGCCAGCAGAAGGAAGAGGGGTGGCGGGGGCGCGGGCGCGGCGGCGCAGCCGCCGTCGTGGCGCGCGCCGCCGGCGCCAGCGGAGGCGGCCCCCCCGGCGTCGGCGCCGCGGGGCCGCACCGGATCGCCCGGGCGGGCGGCGTCGGGGGCGGCGTCGCGCCGGGGGCCGGCGTCGCGGGGGGCGGGCGTGGCGTCGCGCGGGCCCGCGTCGAGCGGTCGGCTCCCCCGGTCGGGCGCCGCGCCGTCCGACGGGGGCGCGGCGTCCGGGGGCGGCGGCGCGGCGTCCGGCGGCGGGGCCGGCGGCGCGGCGTCCACCGGCGGGGGCGGCGCCGCGGCGTCCACCGGCGGCGGCGGCTCGGGCAGGACGCGCAGCCCCATGTGACAACACACCGTGCGCTCGCGCCCGTCGCTGGGCCGGTTCTGCACCCCGCCCTCGCCGCGCACGTACAGCGTCGACGAGCCGCCGCCGTCCAGGTTGACCGCGTCCCAGGCCCCCAGGTCGCGCATCAGGTTGGCCAGATCGTCCAGCCCGGCGCCCACCGACCCGTCCTGGCGCCCATCGACCACCACGACGTACAGCGTGCGGCGATCCTGGCTCAGCCCCAGCCCGGTGCGCGGGTTGTAGGCGCACTGGGCGCCGCAGCCATAGCGGAACTGCGGCTCACCCGCGACGAGGATGGGCCCCGGCTTGCCCGTCGCCACCTGCCGCATCCAGCCCTCGGGCGGCGGCCCCTGCGGGTTGGGCTGGACGAACACCGCGGCGCGCCCGTCGTCGCCGAAGCCCACGCTGGCGTGGCAGGCGTCCTGATAGGCGCGCGGCCAGATCTGCCCCTCGCCCATCATCAGGCCGCAGCTGTCCTGCGGGCTGCCGAAGAAGTTGGTGTTCCACGCCACGTCGACGCCCAGCCGATCGGCGAACTGGCTGACGGTGCCGCCGGCCTGATCGGGGGGCGTCGCCACCACGCGCACCTGCGGGTGCTGCAGGTCGACCACCAGGGCCTGCAGCCGATAGTGGGGGCGGTCGTCGTAGGCGTAGCGGTCGGCGCGGGCCAGGT
>JAUHXL010000509.1 GCA_030426945.1 bacterium | reverse complement strand
CGATGAAGTAGTCGTCCCCCGCCCGCCCCAGATCGAAGATCTGCGCGATGTTGGGGTGGGTCAGGTTGGCGGCGATGCGCGCCTCGTCGAGGAACATCGTGACGAGCTCCTCGTTCTGGGCGTGCGTTGGAAGCAGGCGCTTGACGACGACCTCCTTCTCGAAGCCGCCCATCCCCTGCTGTCGGGCGAGGAAGATCTCCGCCATGCCGCCCGTTGCCAGGCGCCTGAGAAGAGTGTACTTGCCGAATTTCTGCGGGAGGTCCATTGCCAAGCCGTTCCCCGGTTGGACGACGACTGGCATCCTAACCCCGCGCGCGCCGCAGGTCACCTTTCCGCACACCGACAACATTCTACTTGACACTTGTGCAGTTGTTTGCGAAGAACCCTGCACCGGCCGCCCACCGCGGGGCGAGCCTGAGGACCGCACGGTGAGGATCGAGCTTTTCACCCTCGGCGACGAGCTGCTCGACGGCGTCGTCTCCGACACCCACACGACGACGATCGCCCGGGCGCTCGACGCCGTCGGGCTGTCGATCGCGCAGTCGACGACGCTGCGCGACGACCTCGCCGTGCTGACCGCCGCGCTGCGCGAGGTCGCCGGACGGGCCGATCTGTGCCTGCTCACCGGCGGCCTCGGCCCCACGGCGGACGACCTGACCGTCGACGCCCTCGCCGCCGCCGCCGAGGTGCCCCTCGAAGAGGATCCCGCGGTCTGGGCGCAGATCCAGCGCCTCTTCGGCGACCGGCCCATCGCCCCCTCGAACCGCCGCCAGGCCCGCATCCCCGTGGGAGGGCGGGCGCTGACCAGCGAGGTCGGCACCGCCCCGGGCGTCGAGCTCCGCATCGGACGTTGCCTCTTCATCGCCTTGCCGGGCGTGCCGCGCGAGATGGTCTGGCACCTCGAGCGCCACGTCCTGCCCCGCGTCGAGGCGCTGCGCGGCGCGGCGCCCCCGCTGCACCACCGCACGCTCAAGTTCGTCGGCATCGGCGAGTCGGATCTCGCCACGCTCGTGGACGCGGCGGTCCTGCCGGCCAGCGTCGAGGTGGGCTACCGCACGGCCATGCCCGAGAACCACCTCCGCCTGCGCGGTCCGGATCCCGCCGCCCTGCAGGCCGCCGTCGACGTCGTCCTCGCGGTCACCGGTGATCGCTTCGTCGGCGAGGGGCGCGGCCTCGTCGAGGCGGTGCTGGCCGAGTGCGGCCTGCGCGGGCTGACCCTGGGCGCCGCCGAGTCATGCACCGGCGGCCTGCTCGGCGCGACCGTCACCGAGGTGGCCGGCGCGTCGGCCGTCTTCGTCGGCTCGATCGTCAGCTACGCGAACAGCGTCAAGCAGGGCGTGCTGCGGGTGCCCGCGGCGGTGCTGCGGGACGAGGGGGCGGTCAGCGAGGCCTGCGCGCGGGCGATGGCCCAGGGTGCGCGCGCCGCGCTCGGCGTCGATCTCGCGGTCTCCATCACCGGCGTCGCGGGACCGGGGGGCGGCACCGAGGACAAGCCGGTGGGCACCGTCTGCTTCGGCTGGCAGGGGCCCGACCTCGCGCTCGAGCACACCCGGCATTACCGCGGGGACCGTGATCGAATCCGGCGGCAGGCGGTGGGACACGCCCTCGACGTCGTGCGGCGCCACGTCACGAGGACGCCATGAGGGACGGCCACAGCTTCCTGTCCGTCGAGCTCGACGGCACCCTGCGCGAAGCGCTCAGCGGCGCACAGCACGCGCTGCAGGCCGGCGCACGGCAGGCGGGGCTGCGCTTCGAGCCCGTGCCGCGCCGCTACCTTCAGCTGGTGCTCGACGATCTGGGGCCCTGCCCGATCGAGGCGCTCGAGGCGGTCGAGGTGGCGGTCGAGCGGGCGGGAGCGCGACATCGCCCGTGCACGGTGCAGGTCGTGGGCACGAAGCAATCGGCGCTGCCGGACGGGCGATCACTCGTGTGGGCCGCGGTGGTCGATGATCGCGACCGCCTGGGCGCGCTGCGCGCCGATGTGCACGGCCAGCTGACGCGCTACGCCTTCCCGGTGGTGGACGGCCAGTGGGCGCCGCACGTCCCCCTCGGGGTGGCGGACGCCCCGCTCCCCGAGGCGCTGCTGCGCGACCACCCCTTCGGGCGACTGCCCGTGCGCCGGCTGAGCTTGTTCCGCCGCGATCTCGCCGACGCCCGCGGCCCCCGGTTTCGCCGCACCTGGCGGCGCGCGCTGGAGGTGGAGCCGACCGCCGACGCGGCGGCCGATCTCGAGGCGTGGCGCGCCGAGATCGCAGCACAACTCGACGCGCGGCTGGCCGCACACGCCGCCGCGCTCCCCCGAACCCCACGGCGCCGCAAGCGCGCCCCACGAGGAGATGTCCATTGAGCCAGGCAGCCAAGGATCCCAACCGCGAGCGCGCCATCTCGTTGGCCGTCAGCGCCATCGAGAAGCAGTTCGGCAAGGGGTCGATCATGCGGCTCGGCGAGGGCGAGCAGCTCGCCGCCGACGTACCGGTCATCCCGACCGGCAGCGCCAGCCTCGACATCGCCCTGGGCACCGGCGGCTACCCGCGCGGGCGCATCATCGAGATCTACGGGCCGGAGTCGAGCGGCAAGACGACGCTGACCCTGCACGCGATCGCCGAGGCCCAGAAGCTGGGAGGCGTCGCGGCCTTCGTCGACGCCGAGCACGCCCTCGACGTGAACTACGCGCGCAAGCTGGGCGTGCGCACCGACGAGCTGCTGATCTCCCAGCCCGACACGGGCGAGCAGGCGCTCGAGATCGCCGACATGCTGGTGCGCTCGGGCGCCATCGACATCCTGGTCGTGGACTCGGTCGCGGCGCTGGTGCCCAAGGCGGAGCTCGAGGGCGAGATGGGCGACAGCCACGTCGGCCTGCAGGCCCGTCTCATGTCACAGGCGCTCCGCAAGCTGACCGGCAGCATCAACCGCAGCCGGACCGCCGTGTTCTTCATCAACCAGATCCGCATGAAGATCGGGGTGATGTTCGGCAGCCCGGAGACCACGTCGGGCGGCAACGCGCTGAAGTTCTATGCGTCGCAGCGCATCGACATCCGGCGCATCGGCGCGATCAAGGGGCGCGACACCGTTCTCGGCAACCGCACCCGCTGCAAGGTGGTGAAGAACAAGCTGGCTCCGCCCTTCCGCGAGGCCGAGTTCGACATCATGTACGGCGAGGGCATCAGCGTGGCCGGCGATCTGCTCGACCTCGGGGTCGAGGCCAACATCGTCAACAAGTCGGGCGCCTGGTACAGCTACGGCGATGATCGCATCGGGCAGGGCCGCGAGAACGCCAAGACGTTCCTGATGGAGCACCCCGAGATGCTCGTCGAGATCGAGGCGAAGGTGCTCGAACACCACGGCATCGCGCGGCGGACGGCGCCCGCCGAGGAGACCTGATCCACGCCGCGGTCGCCCGTCGACCGCGCTTGTGCGGGGGCCGCGCGGCCCGCTGCCCGTCGGCCTCGGCGGCGCCAACGGGCGATGACGCCGGCGGTCGCACCGCCCCATGCGCCGGTCGTCACGGCGACAGCGCGGATGCTGCCCGTGCGCGAAACGATGTGATAGGTTGCGCGGCGTGATCGACCTGCACTCCATCCTCGGGGTCGCCGTCCAGGGGGGCGCATCGGACGTCCACCTCAAGGCGGGTCTGCCGCCCCTGTTCCGCATCAACGGCGGGCTGGTGCCGCTGCGCAACGGACCGCGGCTGGCGCCGCCCGATCTGACCCAGCTGGTGACGGCGATGCTCACCCGCGCGCAGCTGGCGGAGCTCGAGCAGCAGCGCGACCTCGACTTCGCGTACACGGTGCCGCAGCTGGGCCGGTTCCGCGTGAACACCTTCTACCAGCGGGGCACGCTGGGCGTGGTGATGCGGGTCATCCCCAACGAGATCCGCAGCATCGCCGAGCTCAACCTGCCGCCGGTCCTGGAGAAGATCGCGGCCGAGCACCGTGGCCTGGTGCTGGTGACCGGCGCCACGGGCTCGGGCAAGAGCACCACGCTGGCGGCGCTGCTGGATCACATCAACACGACGCGCACCACGCACATCATGACCGTCGAGGATCCGGTCGAGTACGTCTTCCGGGATCGGCGCAGCATCATCAACCAGCGCGAGGTGGGTGGAGACACCGTCGGCTTCGTACGGGCCCTCCGCGCCGCCCTGCGCCAGGATCCGGACGTCATCCTGGTCGGCGAGATGCGCGACCAGGAGACCATCGAGACGGCCATGACCGCCGCCGAGACCGGCCACCTGGTGCTGAGCACGCTGCACACGGTCGACGCCTCCGAGACGATCAACCGCATCATCGGCACCTTCCCGCCGCACCAGCACAAGCAGATCCGCATCGCGTTGGCGGCCAGCCTGCGGGCCGTGGTCAGCCAGCGCCTGCTGCGTCGCGCCGATGGGCGCGGGCGCGTGGCGGCGATGGAGGTGATGCTGTGCACGGCGCGGGTGCGCGAGCTGCTGCTCGAAGAGGGCCGCGGCCACGAGCTGCGCGAGGCCATCTCGCAGGGGCACACCAACTACGGTATGCAGACCTTCGACCAGTCGCTGATGCTGCTGCTGAAGCGCGGGCTCATCACCAAGGACGAGGCCCTGGCCAACTGCACCAACCGGGACGACTTCCTGCTGCGCCTCGCTGGCGTCTCGGCCACGAGCGACGCGCAGTGGGAGGGCTTCGAATGATCCGGGCGCTGGTGCTGAGCCTGTGCTGGCTGGGCCTCGCCGGGCCGGCCTGGGCGCGCGACGTCACCGTCGCGGTGGCCGGCCTCGAGGGGCCCGGCAAAGAGAACACCCGGCTCGTCGGCCTGCAGCGGGCGCTCAAGCGCGTGCGCGGCGTCGAGATCCAGACGACCAGCGGCTTCCGGAAGGAGGCCGAGAAGCTGGGGGTCGCGGATCTGCTGCCCGACGACGGGCGCGCCCTCGGCCAGGTCGCCCGCGCGCTCGACACCCACGCGGTCATCTACGGACGCTGGGAGCGGCCGGACAAGCGCACCTGGAGCCGGGCCCGGAAGGGCGACCGGGTGATGATCCTCGTCGTCTACGCCGGCGCGGACGGCGGCATCGTCGCCGAGCGGTCGGTGCGGGTGCCCAAGGGGCGTTTGACCCGCGCGATCTACCGGAAGGCCGTCGCCGCCATCGAGGACGACCTGTTCAAGACCCTCGACGCTGGCCGGCCCCCACCCGAGCCCGAGCCTGCGCCCGTCGCGCCCGTCTTCGCGGAGCCCGTCCCCGTGACGCCCCGCGCCGACGAGCCGGTGCTGGTGGAGCCCGAGCCCGCGACCCCCACCGACGGCCCGCCGTTGCTGACGGTGCACGCGGGCCTCGCGCTGCTCTCACGCACCTTCGACTACACCGCGGCGGCCGAGTCGGCCCAGTTCGCCGAGGGC
>JAUHXL010000508.1 GCA_030426945.1 bacterium | reverse complement strand
CGAAGATGTCGACCGCGTCGGCGAAGGTGAAGCCCTCCTGCTCGAGCAGGCTCAGCGCGGGCCGCGTCTCGGGGTGGACCTGGCCGATGACGTCCTGCACGTCAGGGGGCAGGATGGGGATGTAGAGAGGGTGCTTCGGCATCAGATCGGCGATGAACTGCTTGTCCGCCGCGCTCAGCATGTCGGCGCGCGGGAAGTCCATGTCGAAGAAGTGGTGGCCCACCGCGCGCCAGAAGGGCGAGTTGCCCGCGGCGTCCACGACGCCGCGCATCTCGGCGATCACCTGCTCGGCGAAGCGCTCGGGGAAGGCCGCCATGAACAAGAAGCGCGACAGGGACAGCAGCCGCCCGTTGCCGCCGCCGCGGGCGTCGGCGTGCAGGAACAGCGTGCCGATCTCGCTGGGGCCCTTGTGATCGGCCCGCAGGTGCAGGACGGCCACCTCCTTGTGAACCCCGAGCTGCGGCGAAGCGTGGTGCGTCGTCTCGAGGGCGTAGGAGTAGAAGGGCTCGAAGCCGCCGACCCGCGCGACCACGCCGGCGGTGCCGCACAGGCTGCCGGTCAGCAGGTTCTCGAGGACGAACAGGTAGGTCTCGCCGGCCGGGCGGGTGATGTTGCGGCCGAGGGCGTGCTGCGACGCGCGGATGCGCTCTTCGAGCAGCCCGCGATCCGGGGGCAGCGTGGTCAACCCGACGCTGGCCGACTGCGCCAACCGCAGCAGGTCGTCGAGATCGCCCTCGGCGCAGGGTCGGATGATCATCATGCGCTGCTCCCGCCCGCTCAGGTCATGCCGGGATACCACAGGGGCTGCGCCAGCACCCGCCGCACGAGGCGGCGCCCCTGCTTGCGCGCGTCGCGGCTGGCGTAGCCCGCGTCGAGGCCGAGCGCGACGGCCTCGACGATGTCGTCGGGGGCCCGCCCGGTCTCGAGCAGATCGCGCGCCACGAGGCGCAGCCCGCGTCCGGCCGCCGAGGGATGATCGGCGTGCGCCAGGATGGCCAACGCGCGCACGGGCGGCGAGGCCTCGAGGTAGGGCGCGACCGCCGCCCAGCCCCCCGGCACCTTGCGCTCGACGCGCCGCTCGAGATCGGCGAGGCGCTCGGGCACGGCGACGTCGAGCGCCAGGTGCACCTCGGCGGCCACCGCCTCGTCCTCGAGGCTGGCCGCCGCCACCGCCCGGCCCCAGCCGTCGGCCCGCAGCTCGCGGCCCGGCCCGACCGGACCCACCGCGTCGCCCACGCGCCCCACGCCGTGCCGCGCGAAGACCTCGGCCGCTCGATCCACCCAGCTGGCCAGCCGCCCGTCCGCCCGGGTCCAGCCCAGAAAGCCCAGGCTCAGCACGGCCGGCCCCTGGGTCGACACCGCGGTCAGCTCCCCTTCGCTGAACCAGCTGGCGGCCCGGCGCAGCAGGTCGATGTCGTCGTCGGTCAGCTGCAGGCGCCCCTCGGCGCGCAGGCGGAGCAGCGCGGGGCCCACCGGCCCCCCATCGGTGCCGCTGACGCCGCTCTTCTTGGCTCGCAGGGGCATGCTATTCCAGCTCGTCCGTCACCGTGAGCGCGCCGCCGTCCGACGACCAGGTGAAGGTGCTCACCGCGCCGTCGCAGTCCAGATCCCCGACCGCCTTCAGCGTGAAGTGCTGGCCGTCGGCGGCGGGCTCGAAGGCGAGGCGGTGGTAGAAGGTGTCGGTCGGCATCGCGTCGAGGGCCTGCCAGGTCGGGTGCGCCCAGTCCTCCGCGCGCGGCGTGTAGCGCCCGTCCCCCTCGGGGCAGGCGCTCTGGGCGGGGGTCAGCGGGGCCGCCGCGGGCAGCGCGCCCGTCTCCAGTCGGTGCGCCTCGACGGCCTGCGCCAGGCGGCTGAGGGTGAGGCGCGCCTGGGCGGCCTTCGACTTGTTCACGTACTTGACGAAGGCGGGGATGGCGACCGCCGCGGTCGTCAGCACCAGGCCGGCCGCCGCCGTGCCCGCCGCGCCCTCTCCGCCCATGAACAGCCCCCGCGCGTCCAACCGCATCGAGGTCTGCAGCAGCGCGTCGCCCATCAGCCGCTTCCACGCGACGTCGAGCGCCCGACCCGCGGGCTCGGGCTTGGGCAGCGCCGCGAAGAACGCGGGCCCGACCGCGGCGCCGAACACGACGTCCTCGTCGATGGACGGCGCGCCGGCCGCCAGGTTCGGCTCCGGCGCCACGAACCGCGCGGCGTCGTTGCCCGCGCCGAGGGCCGCGATCAGCACCTTGCCCGCCCGCACGACCGTCAGCTCCAGGCCGGCGACGCGGAAGCCCTTGTGTCCGGCCACCTCGATCGGCTCGAGCTGCGCGCCCGGCTCCCGCTTCACCGCCCGATCCAGCAGCGTCTTCACCACCCGGTCGGCCGCCGCCGCCTCGCGCACGCCGATCAGCATCGTGACGCCCGGCCGCCCGGCACCCACCGGCGGCGCCACCGCGACCACCACCTGCCCGCTGAGCGCCGCCTCGAGATCGGCGTAGCTGACGCCGATCAGCGGCGGCAGCGCGTTCTTGGCGATCAGCACCTGGCCGCGCTGAGCCCCCAGCGAGGGCGGCACCAGATCGGCGACGCCGTCCATGAAGCGCCCGACGTCCAGCGAGTAGCGCACGGCGACCTGCTCGACCGGCACGTGCGCCGCCAGCGCCACGAGCGGGCCGGGCGCGCGGACGATGCGCCCCAGCGCGGCGCGCGCGTGGGCCTCCATCTGCAGGCGGATCGCGCCGCGGCCGGGGCCGACCGCGAAGCCGGCCGCGGGCATCTGCTGCACGCTCCAGTCGACGCCGGCGCGCACCTCGGGGGGCAGCTCCGCGGTGGCCAGCGCGGCGAGCGGCGCGGCGCCCAGGAAGCCGTACGCGCGCGGCCCGCGCCCCAGCCGCAGGGCGCCGGCGAGGTCGGCCGCGTCCGCCAGCGGCGCCTTCGGCGGCGCCGCCACCTGGGCCAGCAGGGGGCGCAGCGCCGCCGCGTCCGCCGTCGCCGGCACCGGCAGCACCAGCGTCCAGCCGCCCGGCCCGGCCTGCAGCAGCAGGGTGCGGTCACCGGCGATCAGCGTGGCGCCGTCGTCGGCCTCGCGCACCGCGCCCAGCAGCCGGCTCAGCGCCGCGAGCAGCTTCGCGCGATCAGCGATCTTCACCCAGGCGACCGGCGCGGGCGTCTCGCCCACCCGGAGCCGCCGATCCGCGACGACGGCCACGCCCGCCGTGGCGTCCAGCCCGACCGCCGCCCAGCCCTCGACCGTCGTCGGATCGAAGCCGAGCGCGGCGGCGCGCTTCTTCGGATCGAAGAGCTCGGCGGGGGCGTCGGGCGGGACCGCCTTCGCGGCGCCGAGCGCGTCGAGGAACCCGAGCAGGTGGGCGGCCAGCGCGTCGAGCCCCTCGGCGCCGACGAACCCCACGACCTGCTCCGCGTCGAGGTGGGCGGCGAGCGCGGGCGCGTCCAGCAGGGGCGGGGCCGGCGGCTCCTCGCGGGCGGGCGGCGCGGCGGCGACCGCCGCGTCGGCGATCGGCGCGGCGACGGGACGGGCGTCGGCGGCCGCCGCCGGCGCGGCGTCCGCGGCCGGCGCGGTCGGCGGGGCGGGCGTGTCCTTCGGGCTGCACGCGGCCAGGGCCGACGCCAGCAAGAGGAGGGGGGGGGCCGAGCGGATCATCGGGGGCTCCCTGGGTCGAAACGGGAGCAACGGAACCCGCAATCCACCCCCGTGTCAACGGGCGGCGCGCGCCGGCCCGGGGGGCGCCTCGACGACGAACTCGGTCGAGGCCAGCACGACGCCCGCGGGGTCGAGCGCGGTCAGGCTCCAGACGCCCTGGTCGCGGGCGCGCACGGTGCGGCGGGCCCAGGTGCGCCAGCGGGGGCTCTGGCCGACGTCGAGCGCGATGCGCCAGCGCTCGACGCCATCGCGGGCCCACACCAGCGTCACGGTGGTCGGCGCGCCCGGGTTGGCCACGGTCAGGTGGGCCCACACCTTGCCGCCGTCCGCCGCGAAGTGGGTGCGCTCACCCTGCAGCTGGCGCGCGGCGACCCCCGTGCCGGTGGCGAGCGCGGTGACGGTGACGGCCTCGGTCGGGGCGGCGTGCGCGACGGTCGGGAGCGCGGCGACGGCGGCGAGCAGGGTCAACGAGAGCACGGCGTTCATGAGGATCCTCCCTTTGGGTGTCTGGTCGACCGAGTTTGCGCGTCGCGTGCCAAGGCGCCGCCTGCCCACTGGACGGGGCTCTCCGCGCTCCGCCGGCCACGAAGACACGAATCGAAGCACGATGGACACGATTTCGATCTCGGCCGCCGCCCTCCCCGCCCGCCGCGTCCTGGCGTAGAGTGCGGGCGTGCAGCCCATCCCCGAGAGCGCCTACGTCGCGCTGGCGAACGTGGCCGACTTCACCGCCTGGCGAGCCGCCGTGGCCCGGTTCTTCCGCGCCGCCCCCGCCCCGCCGAGCCTGGCCGCCTTCGTGACCACGCGCGGCGGCCGCCTGGCCTTCCGCGGCCCCGACGATCTCGGCCCCGTGCTGCTCGACCCGGACGACGACGTGGTCGGCTTCCTGCGCCACCGCAAGGACATCGCGCTGCCCCTCGATCGAGACGCGGCGCTCGGCTTCGTGCGCTTCCTGCGCGCGCTGGCGGACCTCGGCCGCGCCGGCCCGCCGCCGCCCCTGCCCACCCTGGCCGGGTCGGTGCGCGCGCTGGCGCCGGGCGGCGAGCAGGTGTGGGTGCTCTGCTGGTGGTCGGCCGTCTACGAGGGGCCCTGGACCGCCGCCGTGCACGATCGCCTGGTGCGCACCGCGCCGCTGCTGGCTCAGTCGGTGCTGCGCCTCGAGCAGGTCACCGCGCAGGCGCGCCAGGCCTTCGAGGCCCTCGACCACCTGCGCGGCGTCCTCGAGCGCCGCGCGCCGGGCGCCGCCGGGCACGGTGATCGCGTCGGCCGCTGCGCGCGCGCCGTCGCCACCCTGCTGTTCGAGGAGCCCGCCTTCGAGCGCCCGCTGCGCGCCGCCGACATCGAGACGACGGCGCTGGCCGGGGCCTACCACGACCTGGGCAAGCTGCACCTCGATCCGGCCATGCTGGTGCGGCCCGGCCGCCTCACCCGCCGCGAGTGGCTCGACATCACGCGGCACCCGCTGCTGGCGCGCGGCTTCCTGGCGGCCCACGACCAGACCGCCCGCCTGCTGCCCGCCGTCGAGGCCCACCACGAGCGCTGGGACGGCGCGGGCTATCCCCGCGGGCTCGCCGGCGAGCGCATCCCGCTCGCCGCCCGGGTGCTGGCGGTGTGCGACACCTTCGACGCCGTCACCCACGACCACCCCTACCGCGAGGCGCGCCCGGTCGACGAGGCGCTCGCGCTGCTGCGCGCGGGCGCAGGCGGCGCCTTCGATCCGCAGGTGGTCGC
>JAUHXL010000507.1 GCA_030426945.1 bacterium | reverse complement strand
CACCAGCGCGGCGAGACGGTCGCGCTGAAGACGCTGTCGAGCACCGCCCCCAACGCCCTGCTGCGGCTGAAGCGCGAGTTCCGCGCGATGGCCGATCTGCGGCACCCCAACCTGGTGCGGCTGCACGAGCTGTTCGAGGTCGGCGGCCGCTGGTTCTTCACCATGGAGCGGGTGCCCGGCGTCGACTTCCTGCAGGCCGTCCGCGCCACCCGCGGCGCCGACGCCGCCCTCACGCCGAGCACCCTCGAGGCCGCGACGCTGGACTCGGCGTCCCTGCGCGAGCCGCCCGCCGCCCCACCGCCGACCGTCGGCCCCCTGCCCGACCTCGACCGGCTGCGGGCGGCCTTCGCGGGCCTCATCGCGGGCCTCGAGCGGCTGCACGCGCGCGGTCGCTGCCACCGGGATCTCAAGCCGGGCAATGTGCGGATCACGCCCGAGGGCCGGGTGGTGATCCTCGACTTCGGCCTGGTGCGCCCCGACTCGGCGAGCCAGCCGCTGACGGCCGACGGCACGGTGCTGGGCACCCTGGCCTACATGGCGCCCGAGCAGGCGACGGGCGAGCCGGTCGGCGCCGCGGCCGACTGGTACGGCGTCGGGGTCATGCTGTTCGAGGCCCTGACCGGACGCCTGCCCTTCGGTGGTGGGCTGGCCGACATCGTCGACGCCAAGCTGAACCGACCTCCCCCCGATCCCGCGAGCGTCCAGCCGGAGACGCCGCCCGCGTTGGCGCGGGCGTGCTTGGGGCTTCTCGCCCGCGACGCGCGGCGGCGGTGGGCCGGGCGCGCCCTGCGCGAGGCCCTCGGCCTGCCTCCGCCCGTGATCCCCGCCCCCACCCGCACCCTGACTCAGGATGTGCGCAGCCGACCGACCCACGGGCCGCTGCTCGAGCCCCTCGGCCTGGCGGACGCGGGCCAGCCCGTCGTCCTGCTCGTCGAAGGCGACGACGCCCGCCGCCGGCGCGCGGCGCTGCACGGGCTCGTCGCGCAGGCGGGCCAGCGGGCCACCCTCCGGGGCCGCTGCGACGCGCGCGAGCGCGTCCCCTACTGCGCGGTCGACCGCCTGGTGGACGGCCTGACCGCCCACCTGAGCCACGTCGCCGCGCCGCTGCCCACCGACGGCGCCGTCGCCGCGCTGGTGGCGCGCTTCCCGGTGCTCGCGGGCCTGCCCGATCTCGCCCGCCTCGCCCCCCTCGTGCCCGACCCCGCGCTCGACACCACGCCGGCCCACGCGGCCGGCGCCGGGCTGCGCGCGCTGCTCGCCGTGCTGTCCCCGGATCGGGCGCCGCTGCTGGTGCTCGACGACGTGTCGTGGGGGGACGCGGCCAGCGCGCACCTCCTCGCCGGCGCCCTGAGAGGGGCCGGCCGACCCGCGCCCTTGGTGCTGCTGGGGCTCGATCCGGCGCGCGGGGACGGTGACTTCCTCGACGCCCTGCTCGAGGCCCCCGATCTCGACGCCGTGGCCTGGCGACGCGTCGGGGCATACGGCTGAGCCCCCGCGGGGTTTTTCTCCTCCGATGTGACCAATCGGCGCCTCACCCCGTCGAAGGGCCGCTCTCGCCCCATCACCTCGGAGGATGCCATGCGCGCCTTGCTCTGCTCCTGCCTCGTCGCCCTCACCGCCGCGGCCTGCGGTGGCGAGGACGTGCCCGTCACCACCTCCACCGTCCTGTTGACCCTCGAAGGCGGCGCCGCCTCGCGCGCCCTGCCCGAGCAGATCCTCACCGAAGTCGCGGTCTGGCACGAGCCGAGCGACGCGAGCGTGGGCGTGCCGGGCTGGCAGGTCCTGCTCGAGGGGCCCTTCGCCTTCGACGGCGACACCCTGGCCGGCGGCGTGGTCGAGCTCGGCGACGCCGACCTCGCCGAGGGCCGCATCACGCAGGTGCGCCTCACCTTCCAGGACGATCCGCGGCCCGTCCTCGTGCTGGGCAAGGCCGCCCTCGACGCCGGCGGCGAGACCGTGATGCGGCTGGCCTTGGCCCCGGCCAGCGGCGCCGCCGCGCGCCCCAGCTTCCGCCTGCTGCGCTGACGCCGCCGCTCAGGATCCCGTCGAGGCGGCCGCGGGTTCGGCCGACTCGGCCGGCGGGGGCGTCGAGCCGTCGTCGGCGTCCGCGTGCACCATGCGGAAGGATCCCCGGATGCGCTCGGACAGCGAGTCGAACGCCGAGTACATCACCGGCACGATGACCAGCGTGAGGAAGGTCGCGAAGGTCAGGCCGCTGATGATCGTGGTGCCCATGGGGCCCCAGAACTGCGTGTTCGCCGAGCCGATCCGGAAGTCCGGATCCCCCTCGAGCAGCAAGCCCACGAAGTCGATGTTGATGCCGAAGGTGAGCGGGATCAGGCCCAGCACCGTCGTCATCGCGGTCAACAGCACGGGCCGCAGGCGCGTGGCGCCCGCCTCGATGACCGCCTCGCGCTTGGCCATGCCCCGGTCGCGCAGCTGAATCATGTAGTCGATCAGCACGATGTTGTTGTTGACGACGATGCCGGCCAACGAGATGACCCCGATGAAGGTGAAGAGGCTGAACGGCGTTCGCGTGATGATCAGCCCCAGCAGGACGCCGATCATGCTCAGGGCGACCGCGATCATGATGATCAGCGGCGACACGATGGAGTTGAACTGCGCGATGAGGATGATGAGGATCAGCGCCACGCCGGTGCCCAGCGCGGTGGTGAGGAAGCCGAAGCTCTTGGCCTGATCCTCGCTCTCGCCGGTGTACTTCATGGTGTAGCCGGGCGGCAGGCCGCGCTGCACCGCCTCGAGCTCCTTCTGCACCTTCGTCAGCAGCTCCTGCGCGTTCACGCCCGAGGCGGCGTTGGCCATCACGGTCACGACCCGCTGCTGGTCCAGGCGGGTGATCGACGACAGCCCGCTGCCCAGGCGGGTGTCCGCCACCGCCACGAGGGGCACCTGCGTGCCCTCGTGCATCACGGTCAGCTGCTCCACCGCCTCGAGGCTCGCGCGGTCGGCCTCGCGCAGCCGCACGGTGATGTCGTACTCGTCCTCCCCGTCGCGCCAGGTGCCCGCCTGCTGGCCGTTGATGGCCGAGCGCACCGTGGTGGCGATCTTGCGGGTGTCCAGGCCGAACTGCGCCGCGCGCTCGCGATCGATCACCACGCGCAGCTCCGGCCGGCCGACCTTCAGGTTGTCACGCAGGTCGACCATGCCCTTCAGCCGCCCGGCCTCGAGCGCCGCCTGCAGCTTCGCCTTCACCCGCTCGGTGATGTCGACGATCGTCTCGTAGCTCGGCCCGGTGATCTCGATGTTCACCGGCGGCCCGGTGGGCGGCCCCTGCTGATCCCGCTTGAACTCGATGTCGGCGCCGGCGAGGCCCTCGAGCTGCTGCCGGAAGCGCTCCATCGTCGCCCGGCTGCCTTCGGGCCGATCCTCGAAGTCCACCAGGTTCATCGAGATGGTCGCCGTCTCGGCGCGCGCCGCGCCGCCGCCGAACATCGCGTCGCCGCCGACGCCCACGCTGACCAGCACGTTCTTCGTGTTCGCCCGGCTGTTGGCGTCCTCGGCCAGCAGCGCGTCGATGCGGCCGGCGACCTCGGTGGCGACCCGGTTGGTGGTCTCGATGTTGGTGCCGAGCGGCGCGTCGACCACCACCTGGATCTGGTTGGGATCGGTCTCGGGGAAGAACGCCACGCCGGTCGGGGCCAGCGCGAACATGCCGAAGATCGCGAACAGCCCGCCCAGGGTCGCGGTGATCAGCTTCGCGCGGTTGTCGGTCAGCACGAAGTGGCGCCAGCGCCGGCTGAAGGGCCAGCCGAGCACGCCGACGACCGTGATCACGACGGGCAACAGCATCAGCTCGGCGATGGTCTCGACCGTCAGGGGCCGGGGGCTCAGGTACATGATGCCCAGGGTGCCGCCCATGACCGCGCTCAGCCCGAGGCCGAACTTGACGCTGGCCCAGCCGCCGAAGAACACCACCTCGAGCGCGTGCAGCACGATGCCCAGCAGGCCGATGGCGAAGAGCGCGCCGCCCGGCACCAGGAACACCAGCGCCGGCTTCAGGCCCAGCCCCGCGAAGAGGACGCCGCCGACGATGGCCAGGGCGAAGCCCGCCGCGAAGCAGACCAGCGCGAAGCTGTTGCGAAACACCGGCCAGCGGACGCCGTCCTCGCGCAGCAGCATGGTCTCGAGGAAGCGCCGGTAGGCGTCCACCGCCCAGGGCAGGCCGGTCTGCACGAAGAAGTCGCCGATGCGCTGCATCACCAGCAGGTGCATGACCACGGTGATCACCGTGCCGATGACCAGCACGACCAGCGTGGTGGGGTTGGCGAAGCCGATCGACACGCCGAGGGCCAGCACCACCAGCCCGGTGATGCGGCGCGGCCACTTGCTCGCGGCGCGGCGGGTGTCGCCGGGCACCCGCGCGAAGTAGCCGGTGATGACCGGGTTGATGACGATGGCGACGAACAGCGAGCACAGCAGCGTGATGATCAGCGTCAGCGGCATGAAGCTCATGAACTCGCCGATGACGCCGGGCCAGAACAGCATGGGGCCGAAGGCGGCCACGGTGGTCGCGGTGGACGCCACCACCGCGATGCCCACCTCGGCGGTGCCCTCGTTGGCCGCCGTGAAGTGCTCGTGCCCCTCCTCGAGGAAGCGGTAGATGTTCTCGACGATGACCACCGCGTTGTCGACCAGCATGCCCAGCGCGATGATCAGGCTGAACAGGATGATGAAGTTGAGGGTCTGGCCCATCACCAACATCACCAGGAACGTCGTGAACATCGACAGTGGGATGGCGACACCCACCAGCAACGAGTTGCGTACGCCCAGGAAGAACAGCAGCACGGCCACGACGAAGATGAGGCCGCTGATGATGTTGTTCTCGAGGTCCTTGACCAGGTTGCGCACCTGCTTGGACTGATCGCCGGTGATCAGCACCGCGGTGCCCGTCGGTAGATCCATCGAGTCCACGGCCGCCCGCACGGCGTCCGCGGCGTCGATGATGTTCTCCCCCGCCCGCTTCTTGACCGACAGCGAGATCACCTTCTCGTAGCCGCGATCCTCCACCACGTGCAGCGCGCCGTCGTCGTCCCGCTGCAGCACGCGCAGCCGCGAGAAGCTGCTGCGATCCTTGTAGCCGCGGCGCACCTCGGCCACGTCGCGCACGTAGATCGGTCGACGGTCGGGCGCCTTCACGACCAGCTCCTCGATCTGCTGCGGATCGGCGAACTCACCGTTCACGCGCACGAGGTAGTTCAGTCGCCCCACGTCGATGCTGCCGCCGGGCAGGTTGACGTTCTCGCGGGTGATCGTGTCGATCACGTCCTTGAAGCTGAGGTTGTAGCCCTGCAATCGGCCCAGATCCGCGTCGACCTGCACCTCTTCTTCCAGCGCGCCGATCAGGTCCACCTCGAGAA
>JAUHXL010000506.1 GCA_030426945.1 bacterium | reverse complement strand
CCCACGTCGAGGCCGCCCGCCCGCTGCTCGGCCAGCGCTTCGACACCCTGCAGGCCGCCCGCGTCGCCCTCGCCCGCCGCATCGGCGACGACGCCCTGCTCGCCATCGAAGCGAAGATGAAGCCGGTGTGGCTGTTCGAGCGCGAGACCGAGGTGCTCGCCTACCGCGCCGACGGCTGGCTGGGCCAGTCCATCGTCGTCGTGCCCAGCCAGCGCCTCGTCGCCGTCCGCACCCGCGACCCCCGCCGCACGAGCTGGAACCCCGCCGAGTTCAGCTACCCCGACTTCCGCTGGGACGTCCTCGCCGTCGCCGGCCTCACGGTACCCCCGGCCGAGCGCTGAACGCGGCGCCGCCCCGGGGGTCGCGCCTCGGGGGTCGGAGCCGCCTCGGGGGTCGGAGCAAACAAACGAACGAAAGCGGCGCGATGCGCACTTTTTCCTGGTCGCCCCGACCCCACTCGACGCCCGCCGCCAAGGCCAACGGGGTCGGAGCAAACAAACGAACTAAAGTGACGCAATGCCCACTTTCTTCTGGTCGCCCCGACCCCACTCTCTTCGCCGCCGCCGGCCAGGCGTGGACTTCCGCGCCGTGTCGGGCGCCCGCCGCCATCGGCGGACGCTCACCGCTCGGCCGCGTCGAGGGGCAGCCAGACGTCGACCACCGGCGCTTCGGCGTTGAGACGGGCGACGTCGTCGCCACGCACGTCGACGCCCAGGTCGCCGGAGGCCGTGCTCGACCCGATGGTCGATCCGCGGCGCCGCGGTCGCGCCGCCCGCGTGCTGACCACCGAGGACGTGCTGAGCGACCGCGTCGCCTCCGCGCTGCGCGTCCGCGCTGCCCCACGTCGAGGTGCAGCGCGGCCCGCTCGACGCCGCCCACTACGGTGGATTGCGAGTGGTGTTCGGCGCGCGCGCCACCGACGGGACGTGGATCCCCATCGGCGACACCGGCCGCTTCGACTGGGTGGCCCAGCTCACGTCGGACGTCCGCCAGCGCTTCGTCGCCCACGGGCTGGGCCTGCAGCTGATCCCGTTCCGCTGCGTGCCCGAAGCGGCGTGAGTCGGGGCGCGACGACCGGCAGGGTGAACGCCACGCGGTGCCCCCTGCAGGCGTCGACGCCCGCACAAGAGCCCGCCCATTGATCGATCGAACCTGCGCCCGTTTCGCGACTGAGTTCGCCAATCACGAATAATCTGCCGACGCCGCCGCGCCGTTCAGGGGAGGCAGGCGCCACACGGGAGTCCGCCATGCCACGCCCAACGCTGACCGCTCTCGCCGTCACCCTCGCGCTCTCGACGCCAGCCTTCGCCTTGCCCACGCTGGAGAAGGCCACCGCTGGCGGCGTCAGCTTCCTCAAGCCCGCCGGGTGGAGCGTCCGGGTGGAGCAGGGCCCAGCGACCGCCATCCACATCGAGGAGCGCGCCGGCGCCGCGGACAGCCCCTCGGTGATGCTGATGTCGATGCCGCTGCAACAGGGCCCCCAGACGCCGGCGCTGTTCGCCGCGCAGATGGTGCAGACGGTCATGGCGACGCCGAAGCAGGAGGCCCAGCAAGCCGCGCCCGGCGGCGGCCTGCAGGTGTGGTCGGGCACCATCGGCGGCATCCCGGCCAAGCTCGCCATCGTGCACCAGGCGCTGCCCGCGCAGGGCGTGGGCCTGCTCGGCGCCTTCGCCGCGCCCACCGCACGCTTCGATCAGCTGGGCGGCGTCGAGCTGCTCACCCGCATCACCGGCAGCCTCGGCGCCGCCGCCGTCGCCCAACCCAGCCCGGCCCAACCGGCCGCCGTGGCCGGCGCCCTCACCGTGCCGCCCCCCTACGCCGGCACGTCGATGCCGGTGGTGCACTATCTCACCGAGAAGCTCGAGAGCCTCACCCCCGCCCAGATCGCCGCCGGCCTGCGCCAGCTGAACGACACCGAGCGCCTGACGCTCGGCATCTACGGCGCCTACGCCAACCTGCTCCACGCGATGGGCTGCCAGGCCGATCCAACTCTGCTGCTCGTGACCCAGAGCGCCCGCCAGACCTGCGCCCAGACCCTGCAGCAGTGGGCCCAGACGATTCAGTTCGTCGGCCAGGCCGAGGCCCCGCGGCAAGCCGCCACCGAGCGCGGCCAGCTGCGCGTCGCCGCCCGCTGCACGTCGGGCCAGCTCGATCCCGCCAGCTGCGGCACCTATCAGCGCACGCTGTCGGACCTGAACGCGCAGAGCCACGACACGATGATCCGGATGATCCGGAACCTGGGCGGCAACACCTGCACGGTGGGCGAGGCGGGGTGCGTGCCGTATTGATGCAGTCGGTGAAGCGAGCCTTGGGTGGCACACCTGCGCGCGGCGCCCCGGATGGCCCAGCTCACGTCGGACACCCCCAGCGCTTCGTCGCCAGCGGGCTGGGCGTGCTGCTGCGCCCGTTCCGCTTCGTGCCCGAGGCGGGGAGAGTCAGGGCGCGACGACCGGCAGCGTGAACGCGACGCGGTGCCCGCCGCAGTCGTCGGCGCGCGCGCACCCGAGCGTCACCGCTTCGGCCTCGAGCGCCAGCGCGTCGCCCGGCGCCAGGTCGGCCGGCACCTCGACCGTGAAGGGGAGCATCTGCCGGCCGCACGCGAAGATGGCGTAGAACCAGTTGTCCACCGGCCCCTCCGGACCGACGAGCCGCAGACCGGGGTAGCCGCTGAACGTGTGCCCCGCCGCGTTGCCCAGCCACAGCTCCACCTCGACCGCCTGCCCGGGGATCGCGGGCCCGAGCGGCACCGCGTCGATCACGCGCAGCCCGCTGGCGTGCTCGAGCTCCCAGCCGAAGGGATCGCCCTCCTCTTCCACGCAGCTGGCCAGCTCGGCCTGCGCCGCGGCGAAGGGTGCGGGCTCGACCACGGCGTCAGCCGGCGGATCCGGCGGCGTCTCGGCCGGCGCCGGCGCGGCCCCGTCGGCGCGCGGCTCGGGGGCTTCGGCCGCGCGGTCCGAGGCATCGTCACGCGCCGCCGGACGCGGCGTAGCGCCTTCGGCCTCACCCGCCGCGGGCTGCAGCACGACGGGCTCGTCGTCAGGCGCGTGCTCGACGATGCAGCCGGTGAACGGGAGGGCGAGGACGACGAGCAGGGCGCGGTACATGGGGACCTCCTGGGTGATGGTCCGACGGTAGCGGCGCGAATCGGCCAACAGAATCGGCCTATTCAGCACCAAACCATTCTGCACTCACGAACAATAGCCGCCGGCCCGCCGCGCTCCGTCAGAAGTGGGCGCGCTGAGCCACCACACGACGATGCCGATGATTCGGAACCCCAGCGGCAACACCTACGCGGTGGGCGAAGCGGCTCCGTGCCCGCCCGAGACGATGGCCCACGCGGCGAGTTAATCGAGCCGGCCGGATTCGATTCTGCTCGCAAACGAATGCCCTTCGAGGCAGGCTCGTTCACCAGTCAATGAACCTTGGGGCAGGGACATGCTCAGGAATCTCTCGCGCCGAACTCTCGACCGCATCCGAAATTCCCAGCTCTGGGACGAGTTCATACGAGACCTTGCCGAACAACTGGGGTCCCTCCTCCGGCCCATGCAGGTCACGTCGGGCTTCGATGGGTCGCCGGTTCCGGACACCATCGCCTACGTGGCGTTCGTCGATGGATCTGCGATTGGCGCGGTCTACTACGACGCACACGTAAGGACTGAGCGGTGGCTGTTCACGGAACCGAACACAACGTCACTTCCGAAGAAGACGATCACGCTCAAGCCTGCCAAGATCATGAAATCGCAAGGGCCCCAACTTCCCGATAGCGAAACATGCGCGCTGCTCACTGATGGCTCTTCGCCGGCCCCCATTGGAATCATCTTCCGCGGAGGTCCAAAGGACGAAGTGCGCGCCGGACTACTGGAAGGTGCGAACCCAAGCAAAGTCGAGCAGGCCAAGCCGCCCACAGTTCTCACGTTCAAGTCTGACGGTGCGTCCTCGGTGCAGGGTTCAAAGACAATCCCTTCACAGCATGACGGCTGGCGGCTCAGCCAGACCGCTTGCTCAGACAACGGACTCGACGGCATCGATAGCCACATCACATACATGTCCATCGACTCGTCGGGGAGCCTGCACCACTGGCGGAGCCGGCAGAGCATCCAACCCCTTCTTCCCCACAAGGAGATCACGCTCGAATACGTGACATCAAGCCAAAGGCCGAATCAGGAGAAGTTCTGGCGGCAGACGTCCGTTCGCCAGCCGTAGCGAGGCGAGCGGACGGTTCGCTACGCCACGCTCTGAATCCGCGCATGGCACAGCCGCAAGCCGAGAGCTAGGAATCGCTGCGGCGGGTCGGCGACGAAGCGACTACCGAGTCTCGCTGCGTCGATGGACCCAGCCCAGATACCACCCCGAGTATCGAGCCACTTGGTCGACAGTCGTGCCGACGTCTGGCACACGTCGCCCCAGCTACGCCCATACCGGCTGCAACACCAATCCCTTACCCCACCCGCCAGCCCGCGCACCCCGTACACGCTACAGTCCATCGGAAACGCCTCCACCGGCGCCCGGCTCGCGGCCGTCGGACGGCTGTTCGCCACGCACGCCCACGTCGGCTCGGCCAGATCCCCCCAGGGGAACGCGCGCCCATCGGTCCCCCGACCGGCCTTCTCGCGCTCCAGCCCCGTCGGCAGGCGCCACGGCCGCCCCTCGATCTCGGCGCGCCACGTCGCGAACGCGTTGGCCGCGTGCCAGGTGATCTGCACCACCGGCCAACGATCGATGGCGGTCGCCTCGTCGCGCAGGGCGACCAATCCGTATTCGCCTGACGCCTGCCGCACATAGCGCAGGCTGTCGTCCTCGCCGCTCCCCTGCCCCGTGCCGGGCGCGAACGCCTCCGCCTCCTCTCCCCGCCCCGCCGCGACCAGCGCGTTCAGGAAGTCCAGATACTCCCCGTTCGTCACCGGGAACCGCTTGATCACGAACCCGTCCACCCACACGCGGCGCCCCGGCAGCGGGTCGATCGCCTTCGGATCGCCGCCCGCCCAGAAGTAGCCCGCGGGCACGTAGCAGTCGTCCGGCCCCAGCGCGTCGGCGGGCGGCAGGTACACCGGCGGCAGGTCCTCGCCGAAGGCCTCGCCCCGCTCGATGGACACCGGGTGGGTCACCGGGGCGCGGCCGGGCAGCGTGAGGTACAGCACGTGGTGGCCGGCGTCGACGCGGGCGGTCAGGGGCGCTGTGCCCAGGGGGCGCGCGGCGCCGGGGCGGCGCTGGCGGTCGCGCTCGACGATGGGGGCGATGCGCACCTCGGCGCCGGGCGGATCGGTGCGCACGGTCAGGCGGGCGTGGCCGTCGAGGAAGGCGCGGCGGCTGCCGTCGTCGTAGCGCGCCAGCAGGTTCAGGTGCACCGCGGCCTCGTCGCCGGCGCCGCGCTGCTCGGCGGCGCGCA
>JAUHXL010000034.1 GCA_030426945.1 bacterium | reverse complement strand
CGCAGGAGTGGACGATGCACGGCGAATCTCTCAACCCGACGACCGCGACGTCCGCCGATCCCGGCGCGCCCGTCGAGCGACTGTGCGCGCACCTCGACGCCGAGGTCGCCGCGCTCGAGGCGCTCGAGGCGCTGCTGCGCGACGAGGCCAGCGCCCTTCGCCGGATGGACGCGGACGGCGTGCTCGCGATCACCGACCAGAAGGTGCGCCTGCTGGAGCGTCACCAGCTGCTCGCGGCCGAGCGCATGGCGGTGCTGCAGGCCGTCGCGCCCGAGGCCCGCACGGTGGGCCAGGCCCGCGCGCAGGTGGACGCCGCCGGATCGGCCGCCCTCGCCGAGCGGCAGGAGCGCCTGCGCGCCTTGACCGCCGCGATCGGCGATCAGCAGCGCCTCAACACCGTCTTCGCCCGCGCGGCCCGCGAGCTGGTGCAGGGGCGGCTGAAGGTGGTGGAGCGGGCGCACGCCGGCGCGCGCACGGTCTACGGCGCCGACGCGCGGATCCAGACCGGGGTGCCGCGCCGCGGCGTCGATCGGAGGGGCTGAGATGGGCCTCCTCGCCGCCTTCCAGACCAGCGTCACCGGGCTGCGCGTCAGCCAGGGCGGGCTGCAGACCGTCAGCCACAACGTGTCGAACGCCGACACCGAGGGCTACAGCCGCCAGCGGGTCGAGGCGGCGGCCTACGACCCCGCCCGACGCGCCGGCCACCAGCTCGGCCGCGGCGCCTACATCGATCACGTCGCCCGGGCGCACGAGAACTTCGTCGAGTTCCAGGTGATCCGCGACCGCACCCTGCAGGGCTACTACGGGGGCCGGGAGGGCGTGCTCGCGATGGTCGAGCGCCTCTACAGCGAGGCGGCGGAGCCGACCATCGGCGGCTCGATCAGCGAGTTCTTCAACTTCGCGCGCGAGCTGAGCCAGGATCCGTCCAGCTTCGGCGCCCGGAGCCAGTTCGTGCAGTCCGCGCGCGACGTGGCCGGCGCCTTCGGCACGCTGGACGACGACCTGCGCCAGGTGCAGCACGGCATCGACGACACGCTTCAAGACCGCATCGGCCAGATCAACGAGAACCTGCGCATCATCGCCGAGATGAACGCCGGCATCGTCAAGAGCGAGGTCGACGGCTCGATGGCCAACGACTTCCGCGACCGGCGCGATCTGGCCGTGCGCGAGATCGCGTCGTTCGTGGACATCAGCGTCCTGCCCCACGATGACGGCACGGTGTCGGTGGAGCTGGCGAACCGCTTCGTGCTGGTGCAGAAGGAGCAGGTCGCGCGCCTCGAGGGGGTGCCCAACGCGGGCAACTTCGGGCTGCTCGACGTGCAGTACATCGGCGTCAGCGGCAACCGCGTGGACGTGACCCAGCACCTCGACGAGGGCGAGATTGGCGGGCTGCTCGATGTGCGCGACACGGTGATCGAGCGGCAGCTGGCCTTGGTCGACCAGCTGGCCAACACCTTCATCACCGAGGTCAACGCGGTCCACCGGCAGGGCTTCGGGCTCGACAGGGTGGGGGGGCGGGATCTCTTCGTGGCCTTGGCCGGGGTGCCCTTCTCGGCGGCCAACATCGCGGTGGATCCGGCCATCGACGCCGATCCGCTGCGCGTGGGCGCGGCCCTGGATCCGACGCTGCTGCCCGGGGACAACCGCAACCTGCTCGATCTGGCCGACCTGCAGAACGTCAACCACGCGGCGCTCGGCGACGTGCCCTTCAACCGTCGCTACGCCGAGCTGCTGCACGAGGTCGGCTCGGCCGTGCGGGTGAACGCCGACCGCGCCGCCTTCCACGACGTCCGCGCCTCGCAGGCCGAGGCCCTGCGCGAGTCGGTGGTGGGCGTCAGCATCGACGACGAGATGATCGACCTGACCAAGTTCCAGAAGCACTTCGAGGCCAACAGCCGCGTGGTCACGACCGTGCAGCAGCTGCTCGACACCGTGCTGCAGCTGCTCCAGTGAGGGCGGCGCGCGACGAAAGGGGATCCCGATGCGGGTGACCGAGAAGATCCGGTTCGAGGCGCCGCGCTTTCGCCTCGAGAGCCTCAACGCGCGGCGCTCGAAGGTCAGCGAGCAGATCAGCTCCGGGGTGCGGATCAACCGGCCCTCGGACGATCCGCTCGGCGCGCTGAAGGTCGACGTGCTCGAGACCGAGCTGCAGCAGACGCTGCAATTCGATCGGGGCATCAAGTCGGCCTACGAGCTCCTGTACTCGTCCGACGGCGTGCTCGATCAGGGCGCCCAGACGCTCTACCGCGTCAAGGAGCTGCTCATCCAGTCGCTGACCTCGGTGCGCAATCAGGAGGATCTCGACAACATCGCCGGCGAGGTGGAGCAGCTGACCGCGCACCTGCTGACGCTGAGCAACACGCGCACCGGCAACAGCTACATCTTCGGGGGCTACCGCACCGATCAGCCCCCCTACGACGCCAACCGCGACTTCCAGGGCGACGTCAACGCCAAGGAGCTCGAGCTGGCCTTCGGATCGCGGGTGCGCGTCACCTCGCCGGGGGGCTCGGCGTTCGGCGACGGCACGGCGAACACGGTCGACATCTTCGACAACCTCGAGCAGATCGCGCTGACCATTCGCAACGACGACGAGGCGGGGCGCGAGAACGAGCTCGAGCGCCTCGAGCTGTCCATCGAGCAGGTGATCTCGGCCCGCTTCGAGATCGGGTCGCTGCTCAACCGCGTCGACGCGGCCGAGACCGTCAACGTCTTCTTCCAGGAGCGGCTGCCGGCGTCGCAGGCGGACGTGCGCGATACCGACGTGCCCCAGGCGATCGCCGAGCTTTCTCTGGTGGATACGGCGTTGCAGGCTACACTGGCCGTGAGCAGCCGAGACATCGGGTCCAGCTCGCTGCTCGATTATCTGCGCTAGCCAAGGCGCCGGCGCCCGACCGGCCAGGCTGGGCGACTGCCAGGAGGGTGGTTGTGCTCACACTGACCCGCAAGATCGGGGAGTCCGTGTGCATCGGCGACGACGTGAAGGTCGTGGTGAAGGAGATCAAGGGCAAACAGGTTCGCCTGGGCATCGTCGCCCCACGCGACGTGTACGTTTGCCGCGAGGAGCTGTACCTGAAGATCCATCAGGCCAACGTCGGCGCGACCGCGCCGGACGTGAACATCCTCGACACCATCAGCGGGCTGTTCGGTGAGCCCACTCGGCGCCCGCCCAGCCGGAAGGACGAGGAGGGCGACTCCAATGCGCGTTGAGACCGCCCGCTTCGGCCCGCTCGACATCGAGGACGAGACGATCTTCACGTTCCCGATGGGGCTGCTGGGGTTCGCCCGTCATAAGCGGTTCGTGGTGGTCGACCACCGCCCCGAGAGCCCCTTCAAGTGGCTGCAGTGCGTCGATGATGGCGATCTGGCCTTCATCATCAGCGACCCGCTGTTCTTCCGGCGCGACTACCACATCGACGTGCGCCGGTCCGAGCTGTCGGTCATCGAGCCCGGACGCCAGGAGGATCTGATCGTCTCGGTGATCATGACGGTCCCGGCGAACCCCCAGGAGATGAGCGCGAACCTGCTCGCGCCGTTGATCTTCAACATGAACAACCGCAGGGCCATGCAGTACGTCCTGACCGACCACCGCTATCCCGTGAAGTTCTTCGTGATGCGCGACGCGCAGCCGGCGGTGCCCGACGAGCCGGAGCGCAGCGCCGCGCCGGCCCGGTCGATCTCGCTGAGGTGACATGGCGGACGATCCGCGAGGTGACGCGTCGGTCGCCGACTGGTTGAAGAGCCTCGACCAGGCCGGCGGCCCGCCCCGGTGGCAAGCGCCCCGGCCGGCGCCCTCTTCCGCCCAGCTCGGCCCCATCGAGCTGTCGCCGGCGCCCGAGACGACCAAGCCCGGGGAGGGCGAGGCCTACGTCCAGACCTACTTCCGCGACGCCACCCGGGCCGCTCGGGCGCTGCCCCCCGGGCGCGGCCTCGAGCAGCTGCGCGAGGCCCTGCTTCGCTACCTCGACTTCAACCGGACCAAGCTGGGCTATCTCTACGAGGCCCTGAAGCCGAAGGACCGCACCACCTTCTCGGTGATCCCCTACCTGCTGCACGTCAACATCCCGGGGCTGCCCGGCTACCAGCCCGAGGACGAGCCGGCCCACGGCATCAGCAACTTCGAGTTCAACGCCACCATCCGCGCGGCCGTCGAGGAGGTGTTCCCCCCCAACCGCAGCCGCCGCCGCCAGACGGCGATGTACCGCCCGGCCATCCGGTCGCTGCTCGCGATGGGCAGCGTCGGCACCATCGGCCAGAGCGGCAAGAGCGACATCGACTACTGGGTCGTCGTCGACGAGGACAGCCTGTCGGCGGCCGCCCAGAAGCAGCTGATTCAGCGGGTGGACGAGATCGAGCGCTGGGGCCGCAAGCGCGGCCTCGACTGTCACTTCTTCCTCGTCGACACGCACCGCGCGCGCATCAACGACTTCGGGGGCAGCGAGGAGGACGTGGACTCGTCGGGCAGCGCGCAGGGCAAGCTGCTCAAGGAGGAGTTCTACCGCACCGCCGTCTTCATCGCGGGTCATGTGCCCCTGTGGTGGGTGGTGCCGGTCGGGGTGACCGCCGACGGCTATCGGCGGGTCAGCGACGCCATCGAGCGCGCCGATCTGGTCAGCGAGATCAGCTTCGTCGACCTGGGCTTCATCGGCGACATCGATCAGGGGGAGTTCTTCGGCGCGGCGCTGTGGCAGATCAACAAGAGCCTGCGCAGCCCCTTCAAGAGCCTGCTGAAGATGGCGCTGCTGGTGCGCTACCTCGACAGCGAGCAGCCGATGCTGCTGTGCGATCAGCTCAAGGACCGGGTGCTGCAGGGCGAGCGATCACCGCAGTACACCGACCCCTACGTGCTGCTCTTCGACGCGATCAGCGAGTACTTCGCGCAGCGGCACGACTGGGAGGCCTTCCGCCTCGTGCAGCAGTGCTTCTACCTGAAGGTGGGGCTGAAGCTCAGCCGCGAGACCCTCGAGCGTACGGCGTTCATGCGCCGCTTCCGCGTGATGCAGGCGTACATCCAGCGGTGGGGCTGGGATCAGCAGCTCATCGCCGACCTCGACAGCCTGGACTCGTGGTCGGCGGAGCGCGTCGACGCCATGGGGCAGTCGATCCGGCAGTTCATGCTGGGGTTGTATCGCCAGCTGATCGATCGCGCGCGCACGGCCGCGGTGAAGATCAACGAGAACGACGTCACGATCCTCGGCCGCCGCCTGTTCGCCTGCTTCGGGCAAGAAACCGGCAAGGTGCAGCACCTCTTCACCTACTTCCTGCGCGAGCCGCGGGTGGAGGAGCGGATCGTCGTCCTCGAGGTGCCCGAGGCCGGGGCGGACCGGCAGTGGGAGGTGCACCGCGAGGTGCGCCGCAACGCCGTCGCCGAGCGCGACGCGCCCATGTGGACCGGCGGCACGCTGGCCGAGGTGGGCAGCTGGCTCACCTTCAACGGGCTCTTCCACGCCGGCTCGGTCGTCGGCCTGATCAGCGCCAAGTCGCGGACCTCGACCGCCGAGTTCCGCGCGATGCTCGATCGCTTCATGGCCCTGTTCGCCTGCCCGGATCCGTTCAGCATCCCGCCCACCAGCTTCCTGGCGCCGCGGCGGGTGGAGCGGGCCGCGCTCGTGGTGAACTTCGACCTGCCCGGCGCGCCGGCCGACGCGTCGGAGCAGGCCGGCGTCTACTATCTGCCCGAGAACTGGGACATCCTGAACTACGGCCGCAAGCGCGAGAACCGGCTGCGCGACATCTCGGTCGTGACGCTCAACAGCTGGGGCGAGGTGTTCTGCCGCCGCTTCGAGGGGCCGCGCGCGGTGGCCAAGGCCATGCGCGCGCTCTACGCGGGCATCGATCCGGGGTCGCCGCTCGAGGTGCCGGTCGAGATCCTCGCCCCGCACGATCGCACGCTGCCCGCGGTGCGTAACCGCCTGCGCCAGATCATCGAGACGACCGACGAGGTGTTCGTCGCCCCGCTCGCCCTGCGGGAGAGCCGCACCTTCGTCTACGAGGTGGGTGGCCGCTTTCAGGTCGTGCACCGCAGCGCCGACGGACCCCGCGTCACCGGCGCCCGCTCGCTGCGCGGCGTGGTGCGCCAGCTGGGCAACAGCGGCTACGACCGCCAGACGCTCTTCATCGATCGGCTGTCGCCGACGCTCAGCGATCTGCGGGCCGTGGTCGAGAAGCACAGCGACGACCGCGAAGCGGAGCTCTACATCGCTTGGCGGCAGGTGCGCGGGGTGGGCTACATCATCGTCTGCGACGAGACCCGGCGGATCTACATGCGGCACACGCGGCAGCCCGAGGCGGTGCTGCTGCTCATCGTCCGCCGCGTGCTGCAGCACCTGCGGGGCTATGTGCAGAGCGCGCGCGACCTGCGCCGCGCGCTGCGCGTGTTCGAGCTGCGCGAGGGGCGCGCGCTCGGCGCGCCGACCGTGCTGGCCGAGGACACCAACCGCGTGCTCGGCGAGCTCGCCAAGGCGCCCGCGACCCCCCGCCCGATCTGGCTGCGGGGCGAGTCGGGGCGAGGCCGCAGCGGGCTGTACCTGGAATACGACGGGCGCCCGTTCTCGCCCCAGCCGTACGGGCGGCGCTTCGTGCACGAGCTGGTGCAGGCGGTGCTCGAGGGCAGCCGAGACGCCGGGCAGGAGGCCTTCGTCATCGAGGGCTCGACGGTCGCGTTCGACGAGCGGCACCGGTTGGCGGGCGGGCATGATCGCGGCATCGTCAAGCACCTGCGGCTGATCGATCTGTACGAGCGTTGGATGGTGCGCTGCCTCGGCGCGGCGCACGCGGGGCGGTCGTCGGTGTTGCTCAGCCCTCGCGGCTTCGAGGCGGAGGAGCGTTCATGAAGCGTCGCGCGTCCATCGCGATCGTGGCTGCCCTCGGGTGGGCGGCGGCGTCGACCGCCTCGGTGGCGTACGCCGACGCGCCTGACGGGGAGCGTTTCGAGCTGCAGGTGGTGGGGGTCTACCGGCCCGTCGACCTCAGCGGTCGGACGGTGCAGGCGCCGCGAGAGATCTGGCTGCGCGCCACGAGCGCCGATGGCGCGCTGGCGACCCTGATCGGGCGCACGCTGACCGTCCATCGACAGGTCGAGGTGCCCGCCCAGGTCGGCGTGGCCGGCGCGCCGGCGTCTCAGCCGGCGAAGGCCGCGGGGGCCGATGACGAGCCCAAGGTCGCGCCGCCCGCGGCCAAGGGGAAGAAGCGGCGGGTGAAGCGGCAGCCGCCCAGCCGGGCCGTGGCGCGCCAGCGCGCGGAGGCCGCGGCGAAGGCGAAGGCCGAGGGGCGCGCCGAGCCGGCGGCGAAGGCGAAGGCCGAGGGGCGCGCGGAGCCGGAGGCGAAGGCGGGGAAGGGCGAGGCCGACGGTCCGCCGCCCGCGGTCGCGGTCGAGCGCCCGGCGGACGCGCCGCCCCCCCCCCTGCGTTCGCCGGCGCCCCGCGTGCGCCGCCCGGCGCCCCCGAGCATCCCCACCACCCGTGTCGAGGTGCTCGTGGGGCGGGTCGAGGTCGTCGAGGTGCGGGATCAGATCGCGGTGGCGCGGGTGGTCGAAGACGGCGTGGACGCCGGCGCCCCCTCGGCCCCGCCCGTGATGCGGGCGGTGATGGGCGGCCCCTCGAGCTTCGTCGACCTGCCCGCGGTCGCGGCCGGCGACACCGCGCGGCTGGTGGTCGCCCCCCCCGCGGCGCCGCCACCGCCGCCGCTGTCGGCGGAGGAGAAGCAGGCCCTCGCCGACGAGAAGCAGGCGTTGGAGCGTGAGCTGCGGCGGCGCAACAGCAAGCGCGCCCCCTACGAGCGCAAGGTGATGCGGTGGAAGCTGTGAGCGCGCGTCGGGGGGGGACGCAGGGTTCCCCGCGGTCACGAGAAAATGAACCGCTCGGCGCCTTTTCTTTCAAGATCGGGTTTCGACCGACGATAGCCAGTGAGAGAGGCGCGGGAGGCGCCTTGGCGGCGACCAGGCGGGCACGGGAGTGTTCGAGCAGGGGCCGCGTGGAGCCAAGGAACGGTCCGCAACGGAGTTTCGATGTACGCCAAGAACGGCTACGGCCAAAGCAGCTTCCAGCGCTATCGAGCGGTCAAGATTCAGACCGCGTCGCCGGCGCAGATCATGCTGATGCTGTACGACGGCGCCATCCGGTTCGCCTTGATCGCCAAGAAGAAGATCGAAGAAGGCGACTACGCGGGCAAGGGCACCTACGTGGGGAAGGTGCAGGCGATCATCAGCGAGCTGATGAGCAGCCTCGACTTCTCGATCGCTCCGGAGCTGTGCACGCAGCTCGAGCAGCTCTACATCTACATGATGGAGCAGCTCACCGAGGCGAACCTGCAGGTCAAGACGGAGCCGATCGACGTGGTCGTGAAGCTCCTGACCACGCTCCGCGAGGGGTGGGGGCAGGCGCTCACCAGCCTGCCCAACGACCCGACCGTCGGCAAGCAGGTGGGTCGGATCACCACCTCGGCCGCCGCGCGCGGGGGCGTCGAGCCGCCCGCCGGGCCCAAGCTGCCCGGCAGCCGCGAGGCCTGAGCTTCGCTCCCGGCGCGACCGGGGTGGGCGCGACCGCTGCCTCGACCTCTCCCGGGGGGAGGCAGCCTTGAGCCGCGCACACCGTGACCTCCTCGACACGCTGCTCGCCCTGTCCCACGGGATCCTCGACGACTTCCTCCACGGTCGTCCGCCGGATCTCGACACCTTCGATCAGGCCCGCGACGACACGCTCGCAGCGCTCGAGGCGCTGGGTGCGCTCGATCCGGCCGACCCCACCCTCGAAGACTGCCGCGCGCGCCTCACCGAGCTGGCGCGGGTGAACGACGTCCTGCTGACGCACTTCGCCGGGCTGCGCGACGAGACGCGCGGCCGGTTGATGGCGCTCGAGCGTGGACGGCGAGGGCTGAAGGGCTACCAGAAGGCGCTGCCGCCGCCGCCCAAGCACGGCGGCCGGCACGGTCGCGGCTGAGCGACGCCCGGCCGGGCGGACCCCGACCTACTTCTTCGACGGCGAGAGGGCGGCGAGCTGCTGCGAGACGTAGTCGCCGAGCGACTGCAGCTTGCCGAGCGTGACCTCGAGGTTGGTGAACTGCCGGCGCAGGCGCAGCTCGACCTGCGCGGTGCGGCGCTCCTGCCGCGTGATGTTCTCTTCGAGCTGGGTGATGCGGGTGTCGATGCCGCTCGTCCGGCTCGCCAGGATGCCGCGGCCAGTGCTCAGGCTGTCGATGATCGAGGGGAGCGATTCGCCGATGCCGTCGGCGATGCGCACCTGCCCCAGCGCGCCGCTCGTGTCGTCGGGGATGATGACCTCGATGCCCTCGGTGTCGTAGCCGTTGTCCCCCTTCAGGTGGGTGCCATCGAGCACCCGGGCCGGGCGGCCCCCGATGGTGCCCTCGAGGTCGGTGCCGGTGTCCGAACGTACGGCCACCCCGACGTTCGTGGTCCCCGGCCCAGCCACCTGATCCGACGAGATGCGGACGGCCTGATCGCCCCCGTAGGTGTTGGCGCGGAAGACGAGGGCCCCGTCGGTGTCGAGGAAGGCGGTGACGTCGAGGTCGTCGTCGGCGAAGGCCTGGTTGAACTGGGCCACTTGCTGGGCCGGCGTGGCGCCGGCGAGCAGATCCACCTGGACCTCGACGAACGCGCCGCCTCCGCTGGCGTTGGTGTTCAGCCCCACGCGCACCGACTCGTCGGCGGCGAGCACCTCGGCCGGGGCGGTGCCGACCACCTCGGCGCGGGTGCGGGCCTGCGTCACCTCGACCGCGTAGACGCCGGGCGTCGAGTTCGAAGAGCGCCGCACGAACTCGAAGTTGCCGCTCAGGCGCTCGCCGAAGCTGGTCAGCACGCGCTCGACGGCGGTGGGATCGTCGCGCAACAGGGCGTCGAGCTTGGTGGTGTCGAGGCTGAGCAGACCCGTCTTCTCGTTCGAGGTGATGCCCAGCTCGGACAGGGAGCTGACCGTGTCGCTCCCCAGCCCGGGCAGGCGGCCGCTGACGAAGTTCTTCAGCTCCTTCTGCACCTGCCGAACGGCGGCGTCGCCGTTGAGCGCGGGCGCGGCCGCGCCGCTGGCCGGATCGTAGGCGAACTGCTGGTTGAGGAAGCCGATGGCCGAGTTGTAGGCGCCGACGAACGCGCTGAGGGCGGGCGTGATGTCCGCCGCCTCGAGGCCCACGCTCAGGCTGACGGTCTTGCCCGCCGAGGCCGAGTGCAGGTTCAGCGTCAGGCCGTCGAAGATGTCGTCGATCGTGTTCGACGACTTCGAGATGTTGATGCCGTTGACCTTGAGGATCGCGTCCTGGGGCGAGTCCAGCAGCGGATTGAAGGCGTCGATGCGGAACGTGTCGCCGGCGGTGAGCGGGCTGCCGTCGTCGGTGAACTCGATCGTCACGCCGTCGGCGAGCGCGAGCGGGCCGCCCGAGGTGACGTCGTAGCCCGCGCCCCCGTTGTCGTCGAAGGTCAGGCCGCCGTCGCTCGAGAAGCGATACTTCGCCGTCCCGTCGGCGGCCCCACCCTGCAGGATCTCGACGACGAAGCTGGTGTTCTCGCTGCCGGTGAAGGCGCCGCCCGACGAGACGGCGCCGGTGTAGGTGCCGGCGTTCGTCCCGTCGGCGGCGGCCGCCTCGATCACCGGGTTGGTGAAGTCGAGCGTCGTGTCGTTGTTCGTGACGGTGATCAACCCTTCGGTGCCTTCGCTCTCCGAGGTGAGCACCAGGCGATAGGGGTTGGTGCTGCTGCCGTCGTTGACGATGTCGGCGCGGACGCCGGCGTCCTTGGCGTTGATCTTCTCGGCGAGGTCGCGCAGCGAGGTGCCGCTGTCCACCTCGATGGACTGGTTGGCTCCGCTGCCGACGCGGAACTCGAAGGTGCCCGCGCCGGCGGCGACCCCGGTGGCGGTGTTGTCGACGAAGCCCTGGGCCGCGATGCGGTGGCTGGTGGCCACCTGCAGCACCTCGACGGTCTGGGTGCCCAGGGGCGCCGACTTCGTGGCGCTGACCGTCACGATGCTGTCGTCGGTGCTGGTGGCGCTCAGGTTGCCGAAGAGGTCGTCCGCGTTGAAGCCACGGGCGGCGGTGCGCAGGGACTGCAGCCGACCGTTGAGGTCCGAGAAGGCGGCGCGGCGCTGCTCCTCGGCGGCGATCTTCTGCTGGAAGACCAGGATGCTGCGGTTCTCGAGGCTCAGCAGCTGGTCGATGATCGACGCGGTGTCGATGCCGCTGGCGATGCCGTCGATTGCGATGCCCACTCGTGCCTCCTCGCGCGCCCGGACAGTCTAGCAGCGCGCGCCGGCGGGGTCCGCGCAGCGCGTCGACGCGCCGCTGTTTCCCCGCGATCCGCGGAGCCGGTTTGCACGGGGCGGGCCAGCGGCGGCCCGAGAAAGAAGGGGGCGCGACCGGCCGGATGCCGACCGGTCGCGCGGTCTCAGACGTCGAGCTCCAGCAGGGCACCGCGGGGGCGCGTGCGCTCCGCCATGTCCCGAAGGCGCTCGACCATCTTGAGGAACTGGCTGGGAGGAATCTGCTTCGAGACCTCCTCGCCGTTGTGCTCCTCCTTGATGGTGATGGTGATCCGGCCCGACCGGTCGTCGTGCCGGAACTCCACCGACCGGTGCGAGGCGCGCAAGGCGGCCTCGGCAACCACGTTCGCTTCCTCGACCGCGCGCACCAGCGCGGTCGGATCCACTTCCTCGGCTGCGCGCGCGGCCGCCTCGACCGTCGCCTCCACCCCGGCCGACCGGGGTGGGACCCGCACGGGGTCGGCGACGGGCACCTCGATGTCTTCGGGCCCTTCGGCCCGGATACGCGGGCTGCCTCGGGCCGTGGCCGCGTCCTTCGACGCGGCCTGGCGGAGGCCCGCGCCCACGAGGGCTTGCGAGACGTTGATGGCCATCGCTTCACTGCTCCTCGATCCGCCGCCCCGCTGGGGGCGACGGACCTCGTTCTCTCACCCGGACCGTCTTACGCCAGCAGCGACAGGGCGACCTGGGGCTGCTGGTTGGCCTGCGCCAACACCGAGATACCGGCCTGCTGGATGATCTGGTTCCGCGAGAAGGTCGCCGTCTCCGACGCGAAGTCGGCGTCCAGGATCCGCGAACGCGCGGCCGACAGGTTCTCGGAGGTGGCCGAGAGGTTGTTGACCGTCGACTCGAGGCGGTTCTGGACGGCACCGAGGTCGGCTCGGATGGACGAGATCTGCCCCAGGGCGACGTCCGCGATGTCGATGGCCAGGTTGGCGCCCTCGCGGGTGGTGATGTCGACGGTGCTGATCGCCTTGTCCGAGTTGACGCCGAAGACGTCGCTGTTGCCGGTGCCCGCGTTCGCCAGCCGGCTGGTACCGCTGTCGAAGCCGAGCGTCAGGTTGGTGTTGGCCTCCGACAGGATCTCGACCTGCGACTCCGACTGCAGCGTCAGCGTGCCGCCCTGGACCGTGCTGGCGGCGATGCCGGTGGCGTCACCGTTGCCGTTGACGATGACCTCGATGTTGCGACCGTCGTTGGCCGTCAACACCAGGTTGTGGTCCTCGTCGAGCGACGCCACCACGCCGGTCTCGTCCGCCACCGCGTTGATCGCGTTGACCAGGGCGCCGTCCGCGTCATCGTCCTGGATGACGAAGCCCGTGATGGTCTGACCGTTGATCTCGATGTTGTTGGTCGAGTCGAGGGTCTGCGTCGTGATGCCAGCGGTGCCGGTGAGCGACGTCTCGTTCACGATGGCCCGCACGCCGGTGAACGAGCTCGAGTCGTTGATGGCGGCGGCCTTCGCGATCGCCGAGCCGGTGACGTTCGAGGTCGAGACGGTGTCGTCCGCGGCCACGGTGGCCCGGATGCTCGTGCCGTTGATGCTCAGCGACGTCGAGGACAGCGCCCGCGTGGTGGCCACGGCGGTCGAGCCGTCGATGCGCACCTGCCGGCCGAGGGCCGCCGAGCGGCTGTCGGCCAGGTTGATGTTGATGGTCTCCTTCGCGTTCGCGCCGACGTGAAAGCTCGCGCCGAGGAACGAGCCGTCCAGGATGTTGTTCGAGTTGAAGCTCGTCGTGCCGGCGATCCGGTCGAGCTCCGAGATGAGCTGATCGACCTCGGCCTGCAGCGACTCGCGGTCGGACGCGGTGTTGGTGTCGTTGGCCGACTGCACGGCCAGCTCGCGGATACGCTGCACGACGTTGGTGCTCTCCTGGAGCGCACCTTCGGCCGTCTGCGCCAGCGAGATGCCGTCGTTCGTGTTCCGGACGGCCTGGTTGAGGCCGCGGACCTGGGCGGTGAACCGGTTCGAGATGGCGAGACCGGCGGCGTCGTCCTTGGCGCTGTTGATGCGCAGACCGGACGAGAGGCGCTGGAACGAACGGCCCAACGAACCGGTGGCGCCGTTCAGGTTTCGCTGAGCGTTCAGCGAGGCGACGTTCGAGTTGACGAACAGACCCATGGTATTCGCTCCTTGAAGTTCCCGCCGGAGGGCAAACCCTCGCCCTCCGCGGAGCCGCCGACCCCAATCCGTGAGGTCCGGATGACTCCGATCCGCGGACGCCGACCCATCGTGCGTCCCTTCGGATGCTGTTCTGCTGCCGACGCACCCCTACGTCGACTGCGGTGATTGACCCATCATGGTCAGTTGGGCGCGCACACTCCGTTGCCCGGCTCGACGTGCGCTGCGCAACCCCTTGCGCGCCGCTCGTCTGGTGCCGTGCCGGTCGCCCTCTTCCCGGCGACCTCTGCTCACCTCCTTGTCCGCGTTTCGACCGCCTTGGCCTCTTCTTCCTCACCAGGGCCGGGTCGAGAGTCTTTGCGTCCACCTGCGACATCGTCGGCAGCGGCCCCTTCTTGAGGAAAAATTTCCGCGGGCCTGCACTTTCTTCTCAAGTCGTTGAAAAGAAACGAGAAGAATGACGGTGTGCGCGTTATCGCGTCGCGTCGGAGCGGGCGAGCGAGGCGGGGGAACGCCGACCGTGGCCCGAGCAGGGCGCCCGAAGTCGTCTCACGGCGGTGATCGGTGGGGGCGGGGCGCGACGGCGCGCGTGGACGCGCGCGCCGTCGCGGGCGGACGCGGGCGCGTCAGCCGAGCAGCGACAGGACGACCTGCGGCTGCTGGTTGGCCTGGGCGAGCACGGAGATGCCCGCCTGCTGCACGATCTGGTTGCGCGACAGCTGGGCGGTCTCGGCGGCGAAGTCGGCGTCCAGGATGCGGCTCCGCGACGCGGACAGGTTTTCGCTGGTCGTCGACAGGTTGTTGATCGTCGACTCCAGCCGGTTCTGGATGGCGCCGAGGTTGGCGCGGATGGACGACACCTGTTCGAGCGCCACGTCGACGATCTCGATGGTCCGGTTGGCGCTCAGGCGGTCGAGCACGTCGACGGTGCTGATGGCGTTGGTGCTGTTGACCCCGATCAGCGCGGTGCCGCCGCCGATGCCGTGACCGAGGATGTTCTCGTCGCCGGCGGCCGCCAGCGTGATGTCGATCTGCTCGGTCGACTGCAGGGTGAGCGATCCGCCGGTGACGCCGGCCGCGAGGCCGAAGTTGGAGCCGTTGCCGACCACCTCGACGTTGATGTTGCGGCCGTCCTCCGCCGTCAGTACGAGCTGGCGATCCTCGTTGAGGGACGCGATCACGCCGGTCTCGCTCGCCACCGCGTTGATCTGGCTGACCAGCGAGTCGTCGGCGTCGTCGTCCTGCACCACGAAGCCGGTGATGGTCTCGCCGTTGATGACGATGTAGTTGCTCGAGTCGAGCGTCGTCGCGCTGATCGTCGACGTGGCCACCGCCTCGGCCTTGTTGACCAGCGCCTTGACGCCGGTGAACGCCGACGAGTCGTTGATGGCCTCGGCCTTGGCGATGGCCGACGAGCGGGACTGGGTCGTCGACACCGTGTCGTCGGCGGCCACCGTCGCGCGGATGGTCACGCCGTTGATCACCACCTCGTTCGCGTCGATGGCGGCCGTCGCCGTCGCGACGACCGCGTTGCCGTCGGCGCGGGCCTGGCGGCCCAGGATGCGCGCCCGCGCGTCGGTGGTGGTCAGGTCGATGGTCTCGCGGCTGTTGGCGCCGACGTGGAACTTCGCGCCGACGAAGGAGCCGTCGAGGATCGTGCTGTTGTTGAAGGTGGTCGTCTCGGCGATCCGATCGATCTCCGCGAGCAGCTGGTCCACCTCGGCGTTGAGCGACTCCCGGTCGCTGGCGGTGTTGGTGTCGTTGGCCGACTGCACCGCCAGCTCGCGGATGCGCTGCAGGATGTTCGTCGTCTCCTGCAGCGCGCCCTCGGCGGTCTGCGCGAGCGACACCCCGTCGTTGGTGTTGCGCACCGCCTGGTTCAGGCCGCGCACCTGCGCGGTGAACCGGTTGGTGATCGCCAGGCCGGCGGCGTCGTCCCGCGCGCTGTTGATGCGCAGACCGGAGGAGAGCCGCTGGAAGGACCGCCCGAGGGCGTCCGTCGAGCCCTGCAGGTTTCGCTGCGTGTTCAGCGCCGCGACGTTCGTGTTGATGAAGAGACCCATTGTTCTTCACTCCCTGAAAATCTCGGGGGACGTTGCCGTGTCCCCCCAGCGGTCCGTTGGACCGCGGGTTGTCCCACCCCGCCTGGGGTGAGCGGCGGCGACGCGGGGCCTCCGCCGAACGGGTCGAGGCTGGGGGCGACGCGGCGCGTCGAGACCCTTCACCTCGTCGAATCGCGCGTGATCACCTCCCTGTGCGCGCGGCCTGGGCCTCCATGGCCCGGGCGGTCGGGGTCGATCCTCGGATCGACCGCTCATCAACACGGTGCGGCGCCATCGCCGCACCCGCGGTGTTCGTCGTACGGGGGCCCGGGGGCCCCGCGGCGGTGTTCGGCTTCGGCCGACGCGCCGGCGGTGCGCCGGAGCGGGGCAGGGGGACGGGGCCCGGATGGGGCCGCGCGCGGGCGGCCACCGCCGGCGGCAGGGTGGTCGAGGCCTCGAGCGCCTCGCCCTGATCCACCCGCCCCAGTGACGCGCCCGGGCCTGGCCCGCGCGCCGTCTCCCGCCGCCCCCGCGTGACGCCGCCGGCCGGCGCGGCACGACCCCACTCGGGCCGGCCGGTCGGCGGCGTCGGCGCGCACGTCGAGGGCGGACGGGGTCCCCCCTCGGCGGCGCAGCGAAGGGCGCTCGGCGGCTCACCGCCGGGGCCGCTCGCTCGTCGGCGCGGGGCGCGCTCGCCCCCGTCCCCCTCGTCGCTCTCGCCCACCAGCGTCAGTCGGCGGACGGGTCGGCGGGCGGTGCCCGCCGGGGCGCGCGGGGGCAACCCCACCGTCGCGCACACCGCCGTCGGTCGCCCGGGGCACACATCGCTCAACGCCAGGGGCGGATCGGCCCCCCACGCGGCCTCGCGGTCGTCGGCGTGCGCGCGCCGGGCGCAGACCGGTCCCAGCCGGGCCTGCTGCGTTCGAAAGCGCACCGTCGCGCACCGGCCACCGGACAGCGTCGGCGACGTGACCGAGCCGCGACACCGGGCGCCGCGGGCGTTCTCGAAGACGTGGGCCAGGTCCTCCGGGCCGGCGCCGGGGGCGATCAGCGCGACACAGCGCGCGACCGCGTCCGGGGGCCCCGCGAGGGCTCGCGCCCAGTCACGGCGGAGCGCCTCTTGGGGCGCTTCGCGGCGTCGGCGCCCCGCCGCCGTCGGGTGGCGCTCGGCGCTCCCCGCGCGGGGGGGGCCCAGCGCCGCCGGGGCCGCCCGCTCGGTGGACAAGACCAGCGCGGCCTCGGTGGGGCTGGTCGTGCTCGACGGGGGCGAGGCCGCCAGAGGCATCGGGGGCGATCCGCGCGGCGGCTCGCCATCGGGTTCGGGCCTGTGAAAGGCATCCATCTCGTCGTCCTCCAAGGGCCCGCGCGGTGGGTCGCCGCGCGCGCCGTCGATCCGGGCGGCCGATCCGTACGGGAGCGGTCCACCGTTGGGCGCCGCGCGCCTCGCTGGGTGGGCGGGGCGAGCGAGCGGGCACCCGGACGGCCAGTGATCCGCGCCGGTCCCCTCGCGGGGGCCGGGATGGGTCCAGCGCGCGCCGACCATGGGTCGAGCGACGCGCGCGGTGCGTCTCACGAAGCGATCCGGTCCGCGTCGGCCACGGCCGCGCCCCCGAGGGGCGCACGCGGCGTCGGCGGTGGCTCCGGTCCGACCGGGCCGCCGGGGCCAGTGGCCCGCGACGGCGCCGGCCCGACCCCGATCAGCCGAGCAGCGCCAGGGCCTGCTGCGGCTGCTGGTTGGCCTGCGCCAGGATCGAGGTGCCGGCCTGCTGCAGGATCTGGTTGCGCGACAGGCGGGCGGTCTCGTCCGCGAAGTCGGCGTCCAGGATGCGGCTGCGCGAGGACGACAGGTTCTCCGAGATGGTGGTCAGGTTGCTGATGGTGGCCTCGAGCCGGTTCTGGATCGCGCCGAGGCGGGCCCGGTTACCGGAGATCTGCTCGAGGGCGCGGTCCACGATGCCGATCGCGCGGTTCGCGTTCTCGCGGTCGAGGATGTTGATGGTGTCCACGGCGTTGGTGGAGTTGACGCCCACCAGCTCGACCGCGTTGGCCAGGCCGATCAGGCTGGTGTCGGCGCCCTCGATGCGCACCTGCTCGTCGCTCGAGATCTCCAGCCGCCCCAGGGACACGCCCGTCGTCAAGCCGGTGCGGGTCGCCGCGTTGGCGTCCGACACCTGCAGGTCGATGTTGCGCCCGTCTTCGGCGGTGAGGACCAGCCGCGAGTTGATGTCGAGGGACGCGATGACCCCGGTCTCGGCGCTGACCGCGTTGATCTGCGCGAGCAGCTCGCCGTCGGCGTCGTCGGCCTGCACCGTGAAGCCGGTGATGACGTGCCCGTTGATCTGGATGAAGCTCGCCGAGTCGAGGGCGCCGCCCTGGATGTCGGCGTTCGTGTCGTCGATGGTCGACAGGGCGCGGGCGGTCACGCCGGTGTGCGCCGACGAGTCGTTGATGGCCTGCGCCTTGGCGATGGCCGACGAGGTCGCCAGCGTGGTCGACAGCGAGTCGTCGGTGGCCACGGTCGCGCGGATCGTCACCCCGTTGATGACGACGTCGCCGTCGCTGAGGGCGCCGGTGACCGTGTTCGCGCTGGTCAGGACCGCGGCGCGACCGAGCGACTTGGCCCGGGCGTCCTCGACGCTGACCGCGATGGTCTCGCGAGCGTTGGCGCCGACGTGGAAGTAGGACTTCACGAAGTCGCCGTTGAGCACGTTCTGGTTGTTGAAGGTCGTGGTCTCGCCGATGCGGTCGAGCTCCTGGATGAGCTGCTGCACCTCGGCGTCGAGCGACTCGCGGTCCGACACCGTGTTGATGTCGTTGGCCGCCTGGATCGACAGCTCACGGATGCGCTGCAGGATGTTGGTGCTCTCCTGCAGGGCGCCCTCGACGGTCTGCGCGAGGCTGATGCCGTCGTTGGTGTTGCGGACGGCCTGGTTCAGGCCGCGCACCTGGGAGGTGAAGCGGGTCGTGATGGCCAGGCCGGCCGCGTCGTCCCGCGCGCTGTTGATGCGGAGGCCGGACGAGAGGCGCTCGAACGAGCGACCCAGGTCGTTGGTGCTCCGCAGCAGGTTTCGCTGCGCGTTGAGCGAAGCCACGTTGGTGTTGATGAAAAGGCCCATCGTTTCTCTCCATGAGATGCTCCGCCGGCCCACACACCGTTGCGGCGTCGGCGGAGTGGCATCCTTGCCAGTTCAGACACGTTGCGTTCACCCGCCCGGCGTCCTGCCGAGCGGCCTCGGGTGGTCGGCGACGTCCTGCGCCGACGCTCTCTGAACCCCGGGCGTTCGCCGGGGCCTCGGGTGCACCTGTCCGGCGGCGGTCGGGCGCCTCGCCCGCCGTTCGGCCCCAGGAGCGAGCTCCTCGTGCGCAGGGCCGTCGGTCCCCGGCGGGAGACCGCCGGCGACCCCGAGTGTCGTCGAGTTGACGTCCTCGACATCGTCGACGGGGGAGCGTTCTTGAGCGCGAGATCATTGGGTTTTCGACGCAAGGAATGCGGCACGTTCAACGCGCCGGGCAAGCGCGCCGGGGGAACACGCCGGGATAACACCGCCCGCCGACGCGCTGATCGTCAATCCCATGACGACCCACCGCGGCGGGCCTGACGCTGGGACCGCCCGTGGCGGGCCCCGAGCGCCGCAGAGCCCCGTGGGGCGGCCCGTCGAGCCGGTGGCACGAACCTTGATGAAGGGGCTGGCGTGGCCGAGGACGCGCCCCGTCCAGGGGGGGCATGGCGCGCTCGGTCGACGCGACGCACCGATGGAGGCAGTGATGAGCGCGAGCCCGGCGATGAACGACCAGCTCGAGGACATGCAGCGCAAGCTGGCGTTCGCCGAGGCGTGCGGGGATCCGTTGGACTTCAACGGCCTGCTCGCCCGGGCCAGCAGCCTGCTCTTCAAGTGGGGCCAGGCCGACGTGGTCACCCTGATCCTGCCCCCGGAGACGCCGGGCATGGAGCCCGTGCTGCACGTCTGTGGCCGCCAGCCGGTGCTGCCGCTCGCCGAGCGCAGCGTCCGCGACGAGTGCGCGCTGCTGCTGGCCGACATGGACTTCGCGCATCTGCCCGGCGAGGCCTTCCGCCTGCACCGGGGCCCGGAGCTGACGCCGCTGCACGGCGCCGTCCGCGACGACTACCTCTACCGCTTCTGGTCCCAGCCCCTCGAGGTGGGCGGCGAGGTGGTGGGCGTGCTGGCCCTGTTCGGCTTCACCGACTGGATCCTCGCGCCGCGCGTCCGGCGGCTGTTGACCGCCTTCTCGGCGTTGCTGGGCGGGGCCGTGCGCAACGCCATCGCGATCGACCAGCTGCGCAGCTGCGCGGTCTACGACGACCTCACCGGCGTCTTCAATCGGCGCGGCCTGCGCGACGCGCTGGTCCGCGAGACGGCCCGCGCCCTTCGGGTGCGTTCGGAGCTGTCGTTGATGCTGATCGACCTCGACCACTTCAAGACGATCAACGACACCTTCGGCCACGCCGAGGGTGATCGGGTGCTGCAGGCGGTGGCCGCCGCGCTGCACGCCGAGGTGCGGGCCACCGACGCCATCGGCCGGCTGGGCGGCGACGAGTTCGTCGTCCTGCTGCCCGACACGGCGCCCGGGGTGGCGCAGCGCGTGGGGGCGCGCCTGGCGGCGCGTCTGCAGTCGATCACCTATGGCGACGGGCGGAGCCTGTCGATCAGCGTGGGCCTCGCCGCGGTCGATCCCAAGGCGGCCGACGCCGTCGACGCCGCGCTACAGCGCGCGGACGACGCGCTGTACGAGGCCAAGCGCGGCGGGCGGGGTCGGATCGCTCAGGGCGTCTGAGCGGGTCGGCAGCAGAAGCACGCCCTGCGCGCGAGCCGCCGCATCCCGCGGGGCGGGGTCGACCACGCCGCGGGTGGACGCACCCGGCTCGCGCTCCGACAGGCGAACCCCCTCTGATTTGGCGCCGCTCAGCGGTTCGGAATCACCAGGGCGTCGGGCGCCTCGGGCGGAGCGAGCGGCGGGCGCGGGCTGCAGGCGTTGTCCGCGCAGCGATGGCCGGGCGCGCAGTCGCTGTCGGCCAGGCAGGTGAAGGCCTCGCAGGCGCCGCGGCTGGTGTTGCACACCTCGGTGCCCGGGCAGTCGTAGTCCTCCTCGCACTCCGCGCAGCCGCTGGCCAGCGCCAGCAGCGCGCCTCCTCCCCACAGCAGCATCGGGCGCGACCTCATGCCCTGGTCTATGCCAGCCCCGGCACCCGGACGGCAAGAGTTTGACCCGCCCGGCGTTTCGGTCGAGCCTACATGTAGGTTCAGGTGCGTTTGCGCATCGAGGAGGACGGGATGAGCGACTTCGAGCGACGGGCCGCGCACCGCGTGCCCTGCCTCACGTTTGGGCACGAACTGAGCGGGCGCGCGCTGCGCGCCGTCCGCGCGACCAACATCAGCGAGGGGGGCGCCTACATCCGGTGCCTCGAGGGGGGGGTCCTGCTCGAGGGCGAGGTGATCAGCCTCGAGCTGCGTCTGCCCGACGGTGAGGCGGTGTGGGTCCGGGGCCGGGTTGTCGAGCAGGTCGAAGAGACCCTCTTCGACGGCGCGGCCGTCGCCTTCGACGCGCTGCCCGGGTCCGACCGGGTGCGCCTGCGCGCCTTCGTCGAGGCCGTGCGCCGCCGTCGTCTCAAGAGCGCCCTCGTCGGCCTGCGCGACGCGCTGGGGATGCCGCGCGCCGCCGCCTGACCCGCCGCCCCGCGCCGCTTGATCTGCGGCCACCGGAGCCCCTAGAATCGGGCGGCTCCAGTGAGGGGAAAAGAGATGAAACTTCAAGGGCTTGCGCACTTCATCCTGCCCGCGGCGGTCGGCCTCTGCGCGGGGGGCGGCCTCTGGGCCTGTGACGACGACGGGGGAGGCGGCGAGCCCGCGCGCTTCGACGCCGGCACGTCGGGCATGGGCGGCGGGGCCGGCGGCATGGGCGGTGGCGCCGGCGGCGCCGGCGGCGGTGGAGGGGGCGGCCCGACCGACACCCACCTGCGCTTGTCCTACGTCAAGTCGACGCTCCCCCGCGACGGGGAGGCCCGCGTCGACATGGTCGTCTACGACTTCGAGGACGACGAGGAGTCGAACCTGACCGCGGGCACCGGGGGCGAGGTGAACTGCGGCGCGAAGGCCTGCCGCCTCAACGCGGACATGAGCTTCATCGGGTGGCTGCAGCCGGTCGCCGAGGGCGGCTTCGAGCTGTGGGTCGCGCCCGTCGACACCCGGCGCAAGGTCGTGCGGACGGCCGAGAAGCGGCGGGTGTCGGATCTGGTCATCAGCTTCGCCTTCACCGCGGATCTGGTCGTCTACAGCCGCGGCGAGGCCACCGGGCCCGAGGGCGCCCTCGAGGTGTGGGTCGAGCCGGTGGCGGGGGAGGGCGCGAGCTGTCCGAACGCGAGCGCCCCCGCGACCTGCAAGCAGCGCGTGGGCGACATCAACGGCAACGGCTCGTTCCGCGTGACCGCGTTCAGCAGCCTGATCATCCTGCTGCGGACGACGCTGTCCTCGATGACGGTCGAGTTCTTCAACGTCGCCAACGGTGCGGGGCAGGAGATCTACCAGTTCGGTGAGGAGGGGGGCACCGGCTCGCCCTTCGCCGGCACCCAGCCGATCGGGCTGTCGCCCGACGCCACCTACATCGCGGCGTTCACCCGCGTCGACTTCCTCTGGAAGCTCAACGCGCTCGACGCGATCCCGGATCCGCCCGATCCGGCCACGCTGCCGCTGTTCGAGACGCGCACCAACCAGCAGGGGGACTGCCAGCGCCCGATGCCGTACAACTTCAACGAGGTGCGCTTCGACCCCGTCTTCAGCGACGACGCCGAGTTCATCTACTTCCTCGCCCACGGCGACTGCGCGCGGCGCGCGAGCAACGACAGCCCGACCAACCGGGACGACTACGACATCCTGCGGGTGCGGCGCGATCTGTCGGGTGAGGTGAAGAACGTCACGCAGAACCCCCGCGTGAGCAACTGGATCAACCACGACATCGGCAACTTCGATCTGTCGCCGGACAACACGAAGCTGGCCTTCACCGCCTCCCGGCCGAACAAAGCGAGCAGCACGTCGATCTGGCTGATCGATCCGGAGTCGGGGGCCTACGACTGTTCGCGGGGGCGGATGGAGGCGACGCTCGATGGCAAGCCGCGCTGCGAGTTCATCTTCGACGACTCGGCCAACACCGACTTCCAGTATCGCGACATCACCTTCCACGAGGTGGAGGTCGCCCGCTGAGCGCGGGGCGCGGCGCGGTCGACGGGGGGCGCGGTCCGCGCCGCCCCGGTCGCGGGGCCGGCCGCGTCAGCCGTTGACGACCTCGTCGGGGTCGTTGATCGACGGGTACTTCTGGATCTCGCCGCGGGCGATCTTCCAGGCCTTCTGGACGATCCAAGAGAGCGAGCGATCCTGCCGCGCCGCTTCCGCCTGAATCTCCTTCAACATGTCCTCGGGGAAGTACAGGCTCTGCTTGCGCTTGTCGGACCCGGCCATACCAAAACCTCCATGTGCTCTGGACACGATGGTATGTGGGCCCGGGTAGGTGTCAAATTTTCGCGGGACAGCGTTACCGGGCGCCGTCGGGCGCGGCGGGGGCCGCGGGGGCGGGGGCAGGGGCGCCGGGCTTCTTGAGGTCGAGCGCCCGCAGCTTCGCCGGATCGAGCTTGATCGGCGACGGGGCCACGATGTCGCCGTTCTTGCTGGCCGCGCGCACCGCAGGGAGGCGGGCCTGCACCGGGTCCACGAACTGGAGGGTGCCGAACTTGTTCAGCGCGTGAAAGTCGCCGACGACGGGCGGCGAGAACGCGGCGGCCATCTGGCGGCCACCCTTCGGGAAGTCCCACCGGAACAGGTTGGCGCGCCAGCTGTGGCCGTGGGCGAGGGGCGCCTTGGCGCCCGGCACCTCGGCGACGGGGATGGCCATCTCGACGGTGAAGCCGCGGTCGCGATCATCCCGCGCGTTGAGGGTGCCGTCGACGTCGGCCCCGGTCTTCAGCCCGGCCATGTTCCAGGCGCGCGCCTTCGCGAGATCGCTGCGGTGGCGCTCGAACTTCGCGTCGAACACCACGTTGGCCGGCGTCACCTGCAGCTCGAGGTAGTCCTTCTGATCGCCGTCGGCGTCGATGAAGAGCTCGATCACCTCCTGCTCCCAGGTGTTGCTGTCGCGCTCGGTGAAGGTGCTCCAGACGTCCTCGTCGGGGGCCTGCACCGCGACGTAGAGGAAGGCCTCGTCCCACAGGAAGCGGGCGCGCACCCGCGGCGCGGCGCCGTTCTTGCCGTCGGGCGAGGTCCACCAGGGCGTCCACTGGGTGCTGTTCCACGCCGGCTCGTCCAGCTTGCCGTCGATGGTCAGCGTCTGCCCCGGGGCCAGCTTGCGGGCCGTGGCGGTGGGCAGGCCGGCGGCGGCGTTCGCCGGCTTGGCGTCGCCCTTCACCTTGAACGTGGCCGCGATGACGCGGTTGTCGCCGTCGTTGGCCACCTGATCGGGGTTCTTGATCTTCAGGCGGTACTCGCCGCGCCACAGACCCCAGTAGAGCTTCGCCTCACCGCCCGGGAACTCGTCCTTGATCGTGAAGGTCTGCACGTCCTTCACGACCTGCCCCTTCTTCAGCTTGCGCAGCGGGAACAGGCCCTCGACGGGGTGGTGGTCGAGGTTCATCCAGGCCTTGCGGTCGTTGGGCCGCCCCTGGAAGTGCACGAAGATCATGTTGTCGTCGGGCTTCTCGGCGAGGCCCTCGATGTACCAGGTGACCGTCACCGTGTCGCCGGGCGCGACCTCGGTCTTGTCGACGTCCACGCCGACCAGCTTCACCTGATCCTCGATGACGGCGCCGAGTGGGATCTTCGGCGTGGGGGCCTGGCTCAGCAGGTGAGCCTCGACCTTCTTCTTCTGGCCCGGCGTGAGCGAGGGCTCGGCGTGCTCCTGGCACGCGGCGAGCGGTGCCAGGGCGACGGTGAGCGCGAGCAGGCGCGACGAGACAGCTTTCATGGGACCTCCGGAGCGCGGACGGCTGACGGGTTTCTTCGGCCGGTGACTTTGGCCGATCGGGGCGGCGCGTGCAACCGCACCCCGGCCCGTGCAGGGCCACGTCTTCAGGGCGTGGTGGGCAGCAGCGGTCGACCGCCGCGGGTGTGGAAGACCAGCTCGAGATCGCCGGTGGCCTCGTCGGTGCGCAGGTCGATGCGGTAGCCGATGGTGGTCCAGCGCAGGCCGCTGTAGTTGGCCGCGCGCAGGGGCTCGGGCTCGCCGAGGCGCACCTTCATGGCCTCGACGAGCGACTCCTTGCGGGTGTGCCCCTTGTAGCCGGGCGCCAGGGTGCCGACGACGCCCCGCACGGTCTGGCCGTCCGGGCCGATCTGGTAGAGGACCGACGTGAAGGGGCCCTCGGCGAAGCGCTCGACGAGCACGTTGGGGGTGTAGGCCGAGGGGCGCGCGGCGGGGCGCGCGGCCTTCAGGCCCGCCAGGGTGCCGCCGGGGCGCGCGCCGATGGACGCGGGCGGATCGGGCAGGCGCATGGTGAGGTCGAGGGGCGAGATGGGCACGTCGGGCACGTCGGGCTGAGGGGCGGCGTCCTCGGCGCCGGGCTCGCCCATCGGGGCGGCGGCGTCGGCGGCCGTCATCGGCGCGGGCTCCTCCTTGCACGCCGACGCGAGCGCGACGCACAGCGCGAGCGTGACCGCGCCCGCGGCGCCGTTGAACGCCCGCAGGGGCCCGTCTACACTCGCGCGGCCGCGGCTGGCGCCGGGGCGCTCTTCGGTGGGAGGCGTGCGCGATGTGGTCACGGGACAGAACCTATCACTTCGTCGGCATCGGCGGCATCGGCGTGAGCGCCGTCGCCCGTGTCCTGCACCAACAGGGGGTGCGGGTGCAAGGCTCCGACGTGCGCGAGAGCCAGCTGACCGAGATGCTGCGCGGGCTGGGCATCCCGGTGACCATCGGGCACGCCGCCGAGAACGTCGAGGGCGCCGACGTCGTGGTGCACTCGACGGCGGTGCCGAAGGACAACGTCGAGCGCGCGGCGGCGCGCGCCGCCGGCAAGCCCGAGGCGCACCGCTCGGACATGCTGGGGCTGTGCCTCGAGGGCTACGACAGCGTCGGCGTCACCGGCACCCACGGCAAGGGCACGGTGTCGGCGATGATCACCCACGCCCTGTTGACCGCAGGCGAGGATCCCACGTTCGTGATCGGCGGCTTGCTGAACGACTACGGCATCAACGCGCGGGCGGGGCAGGGGCCCCACGCGGTGGCCGAGGTGGACGAGAGCGATCGCAGCCACCTGAACCTGCGGCCGGCCCACGTGGTGGTGAACAACCTCGAGGTCGACCACCTGAACTTCTACGACGGGCTCGAAGACATCGTCGACACGATGGCGCGCTTCGTCCTCGGGAACGATCGGCTGCAGACGCTGGTGCTGCACACCGACGATCCCGGCGTGCGGCGGCTGGCCGAGCGGGTCGAGGGCGCGACCTCGGCGCGCATCCTGCGCTACGGCACCGGGGACGGGCCGCTCGACTTCGCGGCGCGCGACGTCGACGACCGGGGGGACGCCGTCACCTTCACCGCCTACCGCGGGGACGAGGCGCTGGGGCGGGTGACGCTGCCCGTGCCCGGCAACTACAACGCCGACAACGCCGCGGGCGCCCTCGCGCTGACGATGGGCGCGCTGGGCCTGGACTTCGCGACGGTGCAGCGGGCGCTCGAGAGCTACCACGGCCTCGAGAACCGCTTCACCGTGCGCCGCGCCGGCGGCCTGACCCTGGTGAAGGATTACCTGTCGCACCCGACGGGCATGCGGCGCGTGCTCGAGAGCGCCCGGCGCATGCCGCACGGACGCATCTGGTGCGTCTTCAAGCCCTATCGCTTCACGCTGATGCGCTACCACGGCGAGGAGTACGCCGAGGCCTTCCGCGGTTGCGACGAGGTGGTCATCACCACGATGTACGCCGCCGAGGAGCGGCCCATCGACGGCATCGACACGCCCTGGTTCGTCGGCGTGCTGCGCGAGGCGGGCAACACGGTGCACCACGTGCCGGAGAACGCCGACGTCGTGCCCTTCCTCGACGCGCGGGTGCAGCGCGGCGACATGGTCATCTTCTTCGGCGGCGACGACTTCTTCCGGATGGCCGACGCCTGGGCGGATCGGCGCGAGGCCGAGGCGTGAGCCCCTGGGCGGGGCGCCGCGTGGCGGTGTGGGGCGCCGCGCGCAGCGGCATCGCGGCGGCCAACCTGCTGGCCGATCTGGGGGCGAAGGTCATCCTGAGCGATCCGCGCACGGGCCTGGACGTGGCGGGCCTCGATCCCCGCGTCGCGGTGCGCGGCGGGGGCAACGTGCTCGAGGGGGCGAGGGTGCTGGTGCCCAGCCCAGGCATCCCGCCGCACACGCCGGCGCTGAAGGCGGCCCGGTCGGCCGGCGTGACGCTGGTGAGCGAGATCGAGCTGGCCGCGTCGGTGGCGCGCGCGCCGATCGTCGCCATCACGGGGACCGACGGCAAGAGCACCACGACCGAGATGGTGGGCGCGGTGGCGCGGGCGGCGGGGCGGCCGGTGGTGGTGGCCGGCAACATCGGCGAGCCGCTGAGCGCGCGCGTGCGCGACGTGGGGCCCAACGGGGTCATCGCCGCCGAGGTGAGCGCGTTCCAGCTCTGGTCGTGCGGGCGCTTCGTGCCCCAGGTGGCGATCATCACCAACGTCGCCGAGGATCACGCGGAGTACTTCCTGGGCGACACGACCGCCTACGCGGCGGCCAAGGCGCGCGTGCTGACCGACATGCAGCCGGGCGGGGTGGCGGTGCTGCGGGCGGACGATCCGACCGTCGCCGCCTTCCCGACGCCGCCGGGCGTGCAGCGCGTGTACTTCGGGGCGGAGCACCGAGCGGCCGGCTGGGGCCTGGACGACGGCTGGATCACCGGGGACGGCACCCGCTATCTGCGCGCCGACGAGCTGCCGGTGCCGGGCGCGCACAACGTGTACAACGCCCAGGCGGCGCTGGCCGCGGGCCACGCGCTGGGGCTGCCGCTGCCGGCGATGCTCGACGGCCTGCGCAGCTTCCGTGGGCTACCCCACCGGCTGCAGCCCGTGCGGGTGCGCCGCGGCGTCACCTGGTACGACGACTCCAAGGCGACCAACCCCCACGCCGCGGCCGCCGGGCTGCGCGCGCTGACCGCGCCCTTCACGGTCATCACCGGTGGCTACGAGAAGGGGCTCGATCTCAAGCCCTTCGTGGACGCGGTGGTCGGCCGCGCCCGCCACGTCGTCCTCACCGGGCCGACGGCCGATCGCACCGAGCGCGCGCTGGGCGGGCATGTGCCCACCTCGCACGCCGCCGACATGACCGACGCCGTGCGGCAGGCCGCCGAGCACGCGCGCGACGGTGAGTCGGTCGTGTTGTCGCCGGCCGCGTCGTCCTTCGACGCCTACCGCAGCTACAGCCATCGGGGCGAGGTGTTCCAGCAGGCCGTGGCGGCCCTGCCGGACTGACCGGGTCGGTGAGCGCGCCGCCGCCCCCGCGGGCGGCGGCGTCCGCGATCGGTCAGGGGTAGGTGTTGGTGTTGCGGCCGTTGGCGCCGTTGTTGCCGGCGCTGCCGCCGCCGGTGCCCCCCTGCCCGAGGCTGTAGGCCGCGACGTTCAGGGTCGGGTTGCTGGTGCCCAGCCGCACCACGCCGATGCTGGGGCCGCCGCCGCCGCCGCCGCCGTGGCCGCCGCGCCCGCCGCTGCCGCCGTTGCCGCCGTTGCCGCCGGCGCGGCTGAGCTCGAAGCCCGCGCCGCCGCCGCCGCC
>JAUHXL010000505.1 GCA_030426945.1 bacterium | reverse complement strand
AACGTGGAGAAGCGGACGGCGCGCCCGCGATGCTCGGCGATGAGGTTGCGCAGGTGCCGAGCCCAAGGCTGCCAGCTCCGACCACCGCCGCGGGCGCCGCCGCCACGCAGCACGCACATGGGCAGGAGCCACACGCTCCGAGCGGCGAGGTGCGGCGCCACCACGTGCTTCAGGAACGCCTCCTCGGTCTGGCCCTCGGTCACCACGTAGACCCGGGTCACGGGCGGCCCCCCAGCACGTTGCTGTCGTACAGCTGTGCCAGCGTGTAGTCCTGGAGCCATGACGCGAGCGCGTCCGCCTCGAGACGGCGTACGGTGCTGGCGCCGTCGCGCTGTTCGAGCACCCACACCTCGCCCGGATCGAAGTGGTTCAGCAACGCGGGCGACTGCGTCGCCAGCATCACCTGACAGTTGGCCGACGCGGAGTGCACCACGTCGCAGAACAGGTCGAGCGCGGCCGGGTGCAGACCGAGCTCGGGTTCGTCGATCGTCACGAACAACGGCAGGCGGTCGGCGGGCTGGCCCAACGCGGTGAACAGCGCGATGGCCCTCAGGGTACCGTCCGACAGGTGCTCCGGACCGAAGGTCTGGTCACGCTCGTCGCGCCAGTGGAGGCGCACGGTGCTGCCCCCGAGGTGGGTGGGTTCGAGGGCCTTGACGAAGGGCGCGATCTGACGCACCCAAGCGCTGATTCGTCGGAACGCGGCCCCGTCGCCCGGCTCGTCCGAGTCACGCAGCATCCCCAGGTACGCCGCCAGGTTGCTGCCGTCCGAGCGGAGGTAGCCGACGTCGGCCGCCCGGGCGTTGGCCCGCATCGGCGACGTGGGCGACGTGTCGTGGAAGTGAAAGAAGCTCAGCCGCTGCATGCACCAGTTCGTGGTCTTCTCGGTCCGCCCGTCGGCCTCGGGCAGCGCGGACTCGAAGTGTCCGGCGCCCAGCGAGAACCACTGGTCGTCTCCGCCGACGGGCCGAAACGCCACCTGCTCGTCGAGGTAGAGCAGCTTGTCGCCGGCCGCGTGACCCAAACGCGCGCTGTACACGTTGCGCTTGCCGTCGGCGTGCTCGAACTCCAGCTCGAAGGTCAACTGGGCCGTCGTCTTCGGTCCGTAGTGCAGGAGCGACTGCGCCCCGCCCTGCTCGCCGACGAAGCGGCGTAACGAGCCGCTCGTGGACAGGGTCACCATCCGGAGGAACGACAGCAGGTTGGATTTGCCGGCGCCGTTCGGGCCGATGAGGACCGAGCGCTGGCCGATCGCACTCAACTCGACGCTCGCGAGCGATCGAAAGCCCTCCACCTTGATGCGCACCAACCGCTTGTCCAACCGTCAGCTCCTGTCCTGGACCGGCTGAGCGCCGCTCACCCCGCAGGCGCCGCGAGCCCCGCGCGACGCTTGGGCTCGGGCCCTCGGGCAGGGAGGATACGCCGTCCGGGCCGAGGCCACCACCCACGGGGACCGCCCGGGGCTTGCTCATGAGCGGTTGGTGGTCGCTCCGACCGGCTGTCAGCGGTCAGCGGTCAGCTGTCAGCCGGGCCCCGTACGCGGTGCCGACTGCGGAACCCGCCCGCCAGCTCGGGGCGCCGGTTGCCGGGCAGAAGGTACAATCGCCGTGACGGAGCTGAGAGCTGACCGCTGAAAGCTGATAGTCCGCCCGTGTTGGCGGGGCGTACGGTCGATCAACGGGTTTGGGTCACACCCGGACCGCCCGTCGGGCGCTTGCGGTCGGCGGCCGCGCGGTGCACGCTCGGCCGCCATGAGCCCGCCCGCCCTGCCTGCCACGCTGGCCACCCTCGGCATCGTCTGCTGGGCGCTGCTGCCGGGCGCCGAGGCGCTCTGGGGCCCGTCGGTCGCCGACGTGCCGGGCGGCGTGGCCACGCTGCGCTGGGTGGCGGGTGGCCTGGTGCTCGTGGGCCAGGTGGCGTGGATCGTCGCGGCGCGGCGCCCGACGCTGGGGCGTTCGCTGGGCAGCGCGCTGGTGGTCCTCGGCGCGCTCGCGACGGGGTGGGCGCGGCGCGACGATCCGCTGGCCGCGCTGCTGCTGCTGCTCTTCGCCTGGGCCATCGGCGTGGCGCTCTGGGGCTGGCTGTCGCCGGCGCGCCCCCGGCGGCGGCCCGGCCGCGACGTGTCGGCGGGCGCAGCCGTCGCGCTGTGGAGCGTCGTCACGCTGGCTGGCTTCGACGGGCCGTGGGCGCGCGTCGCGCTGGTGGGCGGCCTCGTCAGCGCCGCGGTCGCCAGCTTCGTCTGCACCCTGCACGCCGGCCGCCCGGTGGCGCACCGCCGCGCGCTGCTGGCGCTGGGTCTGGCCGCCCTGCCCGCCCTGCCCTGGCTGGCCGCCCCGCACCTGTGGGCGCTGCCCGCCCTGGCCGCGCAGCTGTCGACGATCCCCGCCGGCCCGGCGCGCCGCTGGGTGCCGCGCGGGCTCGACCGCGCCCTCGACGCCATGCTGCTGGACCCCGCCGTGACCGTGCTGGCCACCTTCCTGGGCGGCGGCCTGCTGGGCACCGTGCTGCTGGCGCTGCCGGTGGCCACCGAGGGCGGCGGCTCGCTCGATCTCATCGACGCGGCCTTCACCGCGTTCAGCGCCATCTGCGTCACCGGCCTCGGCGTCGTCGACACGCCGAACACCTTCGGCCGCTTCGGCGAAGTGACGCTGCTGCTGCTCATCCAGGTGGGCGGGCTGGGCATCATGACCCTGTCGACGGCGGCGCTGACCTTCCTCGGCCGCCGGCTGTCCGTGCGCCACGAGGTGACCGCGGCCGAGCTGCTGCAGGCCGAGGATCGCCGCACCATGGCGAAGGTGCTGCGCCGCATCCTCCTGGTCACCGGCATCTTCGAGGGCGCCGGCGCGGCCGCGCTGGCGACGCTCTTCTGGGTCGGCGGCGACGCGCCCGCGCAGGCGCTGTGGCGTGGCGTGTTCACCGCCATCTCGGCCTTCTGCAACGCCGGGTTCGCCCTGCAATCGGACAGCCTGGTGGGCTATCAGTCCGCGCCGCTGGTGCTGCTGACCGTCGGGCTGCTGATCGTGGTGGGCGGCCTGGGCCCGGCCGTCATCGCCGCGTGCTGGGGCTGGCGCCGCGGCGGCCGGCGGCTGAGCGTCGCCGCGCGGCTCGTGCTGTGGACGAGCCTCGCGCTGACGCTGATCGGCTTCGTCGCCTTCCTCACGCTCGAGTGGCGCGGCACCCTGAGCCACCTGGGCGCGTTCGATCGCGTGATCAACGCGCTGTTCCAGTCGATCACCCTGCGCACCGCCGGCTTCAACTCGATCGACCTCGCCGCCTGCCACCCCGCCACGATCGCCGTGATGCTGCCGCTGATGTTCGTCGGCGGCAGCCCGGCGTCGACGGCCGGCGGCATCAAGACCACCACGCTGGCGGTGCTGCTGTTGCTGCTGCGCGCCTCCTTCGGCCGCGCCGAGCGCGTGCGGCTGATGGGCCGGTCCCTGCGCCCGGAGACCACCCACAAGGCGGCGGCCGTCGCTTTCCTCGGCTTCGCCTCGGTGTTCGCGACGCTGCTCTTGCTGTTGGCCACGCAGTCGATGCGCTTCGATGTCGCGCTCTTCGAGGCGGTCTCGGCGCTGGGCACGGTGGGGCTGACCATCGGCGGCACCGGCGCGCTGGATCTGGTGGGCAAGGTGGTGGTGATCGTCGCGATGTTCGCCGGCCGGGTGGGGCCGCTGACGCTGTTGATCGTGATCGGCCGCCGCGGGCGTATCGGCGCCGGACCGGGGCTGCCGCCCATCGAAGTGGACGTGGGGTGACCGCATGGAGAAGAAGCAAGCGCTCGTCATCGGCCTGGGTCAGTTCGGCATGGCCATGGCGCGCACGCTGGACGAGGTGGGCGTCGAGGTCATCGCGGTCGACATCGAGGCCGGGCCGGTGCACCAGGCGGCCAGCTTCGCCGAGCAGGCCGTGCAGATCGACGCCACCGACGAGGAGGCCCTCGCCACGCTGGCCCCCGAGCGCCGCGACCTGTGCATCTGCGGCATCGGCGGCGACTCACGCGACGCGGCCATCCTGGTGACGGCCCTGCTGCGCCAGCTGGGCGCGAAGTACGTGGTGGCGCGGGCGAGCGATCGCCTGCTCGAGCGCATCCTGGGCATGGTGGGCGCCCACGAGGTGGTCAACCCGGAGCGCGCCTTCGGGCAGCGCTTCGCGCGGCGGCTGGTGCAGGCCGATCTGGTCGATGAGGTGCCGCTGGGCCGCGATCTGGTCATCTCGGAGCTGCGCCCCCGACCGTCGATGGTGGGCCGCAGCCTGCGCGAGCTGAGCCTGCCCAAGCGCTTCGGCATCACGGTGCTGGCCCTGCGCGAGGGGGCGGACGAGGTGCTGCTGCCCGACCCGGACCGACCGCTGCGCGCGCAGGACACGCTGGTGGTGGTGGCGCAGCCGGGATCGATGAAGCGCCTCGACGAGGCCTGGTGACATGCGCGCCGCCTTCGAGATCCGCGCCGCCGTCCTGGCCCTGCTGGCGTTGCAGGTGATCACCGCGTTGGGCGCGGTGGTGCTGCTGGCGCGCACCGGGCCGGCCGTCGAGCGCATCCTGGCCGAGAACGACTACTCCCTGGCCGCCGCCGAGGCGATGGCGCGGGCCATCGCGAGCCGGGCCGACGGGCCCATGGGGCCCGACGAGCGCGAGGCCTACGACGCGGCCCTCGAGCGCGCCCGGGAGAACATCACCGAGGCCGCGGAGCACCCGGTGATCATCGCGCTGAGCCGCCACCGCGACGGGCTGGTCGCCGGCGACGCCGCGGCGCGCGACGCCAGTCTCGACGCCCTGCGCGGGCTGAGCGCCATCAACCGCGCGTCCATGCGCGAGCAGGATCTGCGCGCCAAACAGCTCGCCACCGGCGGCGCGTGGGCGGTGGTCGTGCTGGCCGGGCTGGCGCTCTTCCTGGCGGTGCTGCAGGTGCGGCGCGCGAACCGCCGGCTGGTGGCGCCCATCGAGTCGCTGTACGCCGTGTCCCGCGCCGTGCAGGCGGGCAACGATCTGCGCCGCTGCAGCACCGTGGACATGCCCGTCGAGCTGGCCGCCGTCGCCACCACGCTCAACGACCTGCTCGACGCGCGCGCCAGCCGCGAGGCGATGGGGCGGCGCGCGGGCGCCCGGCTCTCGGCGAGCGGCCCGCCCCCCGACCGGATGGCCCTGCTCGCGGTGCTGGACGCCGTGGAGCACGGCGTGGCGGTGCTGGACGCGTTCGGGGCCGTCGTCGCCGCCAACCAGGCGGGGCTCGACGCGCTCGGCGCGCTCGATCGGCCCACCGCGAAGCTGGCCGAGGCCGCCGAGGGCGACGCGGACGCTCTGCCCGCCGGTGTGCGCGTCACCACGCTGCGCGATGCCTTCGTGCGGGTGGACTTCCAGTCGACCTGATCGGCGCGTCCGCGAACCGCGATCAATCGCCTT
>JAUHXL010000504.1 GCA_030426945.1 bacterium | reverse complement strand
CCCGGCCGCGGCGCCGAGGGAGACCGCCAGCGTCAGCGCGTGCACGGCCTCCTCGTAGGCGCCCAGGCGCAGGCGGTGGCGGCCGACGAGCAGCGCGTGGTGCCGCGTCCGCTCCGGCACCTCGGCGCGTTCCCAGTGGTGCAGCAGGCGCGGCCCGCTGCGGGGGTCGCTCGCGCGCTCGGCCTCGAGCGTCTCGGCCGCCATCCGATGCAGGACGCGGCGGTTGTCGGGCAGCACCGAGCCGTACACCGCGTCGCGCAGCAGGTGCTGGCGGAAGCGGTAGCGGACGCCGTCGGCCAGCGTCTCGCGCGTGATGAGGTCCTCGCGGGCGAGCGCGAACAGGACGGCGTCGTCGTCGGGCGCGGGATCGCCCAGGCGCGTGGCGATCCCGCGCCACAGCCAGTCCTCGATGGTCGGGCCCACCACCGCCAGCCGCTGCAGCGCCTGGCGCTGCGGTCGGGGCAGACGCGAGACGCGCTGCAGGAGCAGGCCGTAGAGCGAGTCGGGCAGGGCGAAGTGGCGCAGGGCCGCGGCGTCGGCGTTCAGCATCTGCCGCGCGGCGAGGGCGCGCACCAGCTCCTCGGCGAACAAGGGGTTGCCGGCCGCGCGCTCGTGCACCAGGGCGCGGGCCGCCGCCGACATCGGCCGGCCGTCGGCCAGCGCGTCGAGGAGGGCGTCGGCGTCGGCCGGCGGCAGGGCGCTCACGGCCAGGCGGTGGACCGTCGGATCGTCGGGGGCGGTCGCGTCGCCCGCCCGGGTGACGGCCACCAGCAGGGGGGCCGCGCCGACGCCGAGGCGCGGCACGACGAGGGGCAGGAGCTGCATGCTCGCGGCGTCGGCCCGGTGCAGGTCGTCGAGGACGACGGCCAGCGGGCGCCCGGTCGTCTCCTCCGTCTGGCGGGCCGCCGCGCGCAGGGACAGGCTCACCAGCTGCAGGATGCGGCCGGCCATGCCCTCGGGATCATCGCCCAGGTCGTCGCGCCCCACGCCCAGCAGCACCCGCGCGACGTCGGTGGACGCCAGCAGCGCCTCGCGATCCTCCGCGCCGAGGTGGACAGCCAGGTGGGCCAGCCGCGCGCCGGGCTCATAGGTCGCGGGCCGCCGCTCGTCGCCCCCGAAGAGCAGCTGGCGCAGCACCGACACCCACAGCCCGTAGGGCTGCAACGTCAGCGGCTGGGCGACCAGCGACACCGCCCGCGCGCGGGCCGCCAGGCGGTCGGCCAGGGCGTGGGCCAGGCGCGACTTGCCGGCGCCGGGCGGGCCGAACAGCTCGACGACGCGGAGGAGGGTGTCGCCCGCCGCGACCCGCTGATACAGGGCCTCGAGCTGCGCGAGCTCGGCGGCGCGCCCGACGAAGGGCCGCGCGGCGCCCGGCTGGCTCCAGCGGCGGGACGGGACCTCCTGGTCGCGTCCCAGCTCGGACGCCTCGACCGTCTCGGCGCGCCCCTTCACCCTGAGCGAGCCGACCGACCGCCACTGGAAGCGATCGCCCCCGGCCGCGCGGCCCGCGGCGCTCACCAGCACCGTGTTGGGGGCCGCCGCTTGTTGCAGCGCCATCACCACCTCGGCGGCGTCGCCGCGCAGCAGCTCCGCGTCGCCCCCCTCGTCGGCGACGCGGGTGAGGGCCTGGTGAACGCCGCCCCGGACGGTCACCCCGCAGCCGAAGGGGCGCATCTCGGCGTCGATCGTGGCGCGCTGGGCCAGGATGGACAGCGCGGCGCCCAGGGCGCGATCCGTGTCGTCCTCGGCCGCCGCGTCATGGCCGAAGGTGGCCAGGAGTCCGCGGCCGACGGCGCGGTGGACCCGTCCGCCGGCCCGCTCCATCGAGGCGCGGAAGGCCGGGCTGATCTCGTCGACCATCGCGTCGGCCTGCTCGGCGTCGAGCGCATAGCCGGGCGCGGCCTCGACCTGCACCACCAGGGCCAGCAACGTGACCGGGCGGCGCTCGCCCGGGCGCAGGGTGTCGTCGGCGCGGCGGCCGGGGGCGTGGGGCAGCAGGCCGGCGAGGCGGGCCGAGAGGCGGGCGGCGGCGTCGCGGGCCACCGGGCGCACCGGCGTCGTCGCGCGGCCCGGCTCGCGGAACGTGGCGTCCGAGGGCGGCGAGTAGAGGGTGTCCTCCAGCCCCGAGGGCTCGGCGGGCAGGGGCGCGCCCGAGGCCACGGCGCGCCGCGCGTAGAGAGCGCCGCGGGCCTCGGCGAAGGGCTCGAGGGCGCGGGCGAAGCTCAGGGCGTCGGCGAAGCGGGCGTCGGGCTCCGGATCCAGCGCGCGGGCCAGCACGTCGGCCAGCTCGACCGGCACCTCGGGCACCAGATCGGTCAGCGGGCGCGGCGGCGTCCGGTTGTCGAGCGCCGCCAGATAGGCCAGCGGGCCCACGGCGCCCCACGGGCGGCGGCCCGCGCCCGCGATGGCCTCGTACAGCACGACGCCCGCCGAGAACACGTCGGTGAAGGCCCCCACGCGCAGGGTGGTGTCGGACTGCTCGAGGGCCATGTACAGCGGGGTGCCCATCACCTCGCCGGGGCGGGTGGCGGCGTCGGCCTCGAAGTGCGCGACCCCGAAGTCGAGCAGCTTGGGCACCTCGCCCAACAGCTCGCTCTTGGCCAGGAAGATGTTCTGCGGCTTGATGTCGCGGTGGATGATGCCGAGGCGGTGGACCCGGTCGAGCACCTCGAGCACCTCGAGCATCACCCGCGTGGCGTAGCGCGGCTCGAGCGGCCCGTGGGCCAGGCGCTGGGCGAGATCCTCGCCCTCCAGCAGCTCCATCACGATGTAGGGTGTGTCGTCGGCCAGCCGCGCCTGATCGAAGATCTGCGGCAGGCGCTCGTCGCGGATGCGGCTGGTGGCCAGCGCCTCCTTGAAGAAGCGGTCGACCACGCGGGCGTCGTGGGCGAGCTCCGGTCGGATCGTCTTGATGGCGACGCGCGTGCCCAGGATGGGGTGCACGGCCTCGTACACCATGCCCATGCCGCCGGCGCTGAGGAGGCGGGTGACCGGATACTTGCCGATCAGGGCGCCGGGGCTCAGCACCTTCATGGGGTCGTCCCCCCGTTGGGGTGCCGCGCGACGTGGACGGTGATCGACATCGTCGACCGGGGTACCTTGCTGTCGAGTCCTGTGCCGGGACGCTAACAGATTCGGGCCGGAGCCGCATGACCCCCAACGTCACGCCCGCCACGATGGCCGACGTCGTCCAGCGCTGCGAGGCCCAGCTCGTGGGCTGGCGCGTCACCCGAATGCGCGAGGCCCTGGCGGGCGCGCCGCTGTGCGTGGTCGCCGCGGGGGCCACGCACGGGGCGGCGCAGCTGTGGGCGCGGCTGCACGAGGAGACCGGCCACCCCGCCTGGGCCGCCACGCCCTACGACTTCGTCGCGCGGCCCCTGCCCGCCCGCACGCGAGTCCTCATTCTGTCCACGTCCGGGCGCCACCACGACGTGCTGCGCGCGGCCCGCCACGCGGTGCAGCGGGCGCCCGCCGTCCACGCGGTGGTGTGCCAGCCGAGCACGCCGCTGGCGGACGTGCTGCGCGACGCGGGCGATCAGAACGGCGTGTTCACCCTGCGCGCGGCCGAGGTGGGCGACGAGGGGCTGCTGCCGGTGCACGGGCTGCTGCCGATGCTGACGCTGGCGGCCCGGGTGCGCGGCGTCGGCGGGCTGCTGGCGCCGGTCTTCCAGCGCGCCGAGGGCGCCCCGGTGCCGGCCGAGCGCCCTCGCGACGTCGTGGTGCTGGGCGCCGGCCTGGCGGCGCCGGCGGCGCGCGATCTGGCGGTGAAGGTGCGCGAGACGGGGCTGTGCCCGGCGGTGGCGCTCGATCCGCGCGACTTCGCGCACGGCGCCTTCATGTCCTACCTGCCCGGTCACACGCTGGTGGTGGCCCTCGGGCTGCCCGGCCAGCGCGGCTACCTCGACGGCTACCTCGCGGATCTGCCCGCGCCGCCGGTGTGGCTGCAGGCCACGCGGGGCGGCGTCGAGGGGGCGCTCGAGCTCTTCGCGCGGGGCGCGCTGACGCTGGCCGCGCTGGCGACCGCCCACGGTACCTGGCCGGCGCGCGTCGACGTACCGGGGTGGGCCGGGCGGCTCTATCATCACGCCGTCGACGACGGGTGAGCCACGCGCGCGCGGGCGGAATGTGCTAAACGGAGCGGCGTGAGCGCCACCTACAAGGTCAACGTGCCGGCCGAGCTGCTGCGGCTGGGCTACACGCTGCTGCGGCGGCTGGGCGAGGGCTCGACCGCCGAGGTCTTCGAGGCCCGGCACAACGCGACCGGGCGCCGCCTGGCGGTCAAGGTCAGCCGGGCCGACGTGCCCGAAGCGCCGCTGATCGTGGCGCGCATGCAGACCGAGTGGAACGTCGGCCGCGGCCTGAAGCACCCGCACCTGGTGCAGACGCTGGACGGCGGCACCTTCACCGACGGCCGCGCCTGGCTGGCGATGGAGCTGCTGGTCGGCCACGACCTGCTGCAGGAGCTCGAGACGCACGGCCCGCTGGCGCCGGCGCGCGCGGTGCACATCACGCGGCAGGTGTGCGAGGCGCTGCAGGTGCTGCACCGGCGCGGCGCGGTGCACCGCGACATCAAGCCCGAGAACGTGTTCCTCAGCGCCGATGGGGCGATGGCCGATCACGTGAAGGTGATCGACCTGGGCATCCTGGCGCTGCCCGAGGACGATCCCGAGCGCGCCCACGAGCCCACCGGGCACTTCATCCTGGGGACGCCGCTGTACCTGGCGCCGGAGCAGGCGCGGGGGCACGCGCCGGATCCGCGGACGGATCTCTACGCCGTCGGCGGGGTGCTGTTCCACATGCTGTCGGGGCGGCCGCCCTTCGAGGGGGACGATCCCACCGCGATCGTGGCGCACCACGTCAACGATCCGGTCGACCGGCTGGACGGCCTGGTGCCGGACCTGCCGCCCAGCCTCGTGGCGCTGGTGCATCAGTGCCTGCAGAAGCAGCGCGAGGATCGGCCGGGCAGCGCCGCCGAGGTGGTGTCGGCGCTGGATCGGGTCAGCGACGATCTGGCCGGCGGGTTCGAGGAGGACGCCTCGCTTCGCGGGGCGCCGCTGCCGCCCATCCCGCCGCCGGGGCATCAGGGCGAGTGGCTGCGGCTGGCCGAGAACCTCGAGCACCTCGTGGGGTTGTTCTGGGGCAAGCAGCCGCCGGGGGATCTGGGCCGCGGGCTGACGGCCGTGAAGCGGGCGCGCAGCCTGCTCGAGCGGTCGCAGGCCGAGGCCGAGAAGCGGCGCGAGGCGGCGGACCTGGCGGCGCGACACCGCATCGAGCATCGAGAGCGGCTGCAGCGGAAGCAGCGCCGCATCCGCGGCGCGCTGGCGCGCATGCAGGCGCGACTGCGCGACGCGGGTGGGGGGGTCGAGGCGGCCGCCGACGCGGTCACCGCGCACGACGAGCGCTACTTCGCGCGGCTGTCGGTGCTGCGCGAGC
>JAUHXL010000503.1 GCA_030426945.1 bacterium | reverse complement strand
GGCGCGCGGCCTGCGGGTGAACGACGACGCGCCCGACATCAGCCTCACGCGTACGCAGACGCTGATGGAGGACGCGCTGCGCGCGGGCAACTACCAGCTGGCGCTCGAGTGGTGCGAGATGGTGCTCGCCCGGTACCCTTCGCATCCGCGCTTCATGCGGGCCAAGGGCTCGATCCTCATGCTGATGGGCGAGCGCCAGAAGGCCATCGAGGTGTACGAGGCCGCCGAGGAGATCGAGAGCGATCCGCAGGTGCGGCAGGTGTTGGAGAAGCTGCGTCGTGCCGAGGCCGGCGGCGGAGGACTCTAGATGCAGATCGTCGGCCTCATCCTGCTCACCCTGGTGATCGGGTTCGGCTTCACCGAGCGGCAGATGACGAAGGTGTCGGCCTTCGATCTGCACGCGCTGGTGATCGTCTCGGGCGGATCGTTCGCGGCCATCATGGTCAGCAGCAGCGTGCGCACCGTGTGGCACACGCTGCTGTGCCTGCGGGAGCTGCTGCCCATCCCGGGGCCGCTCGAGGCGGGCACGGCGCGGCTCGAGGACGCGCGGCGGCGCTTCGTGGCGTTGTGGCGCGAGGGCAAACGCGTGCAGGCGGTCGAGGTGGCCGAGCGCAGCGGGCTGCCGGCCATCGAGCGCATGCTCGAGCTGGTGCTGGGGCGGGCGGGCAAGGAGTCGGTCGACTCGACCTTCCTCGAGCTGCGCCACGCCGAGCTGGCGCGCTGGCAGCCGCCGACGACCAACTGGGAGCTGCTGGCGCGGCTGGGGCCGTCCTTCGGGCTGGTGGGCACGGTCACCGGCATCGTCGTGCTGTTCCGCAACATGGGGAACGACAACCTGAACATCGGCGCGGCGATGTCGCTGGCGCTGGTGTCGACGCTGTACGGCATCGCCTTCGGCGCCGGCATCGCCGGCCCGATGGGACACTACCTGCGGGGCCTGGTGGACGAGCGCCTCGGCGCGCTGGCGCGCTGCCAGCAGTCGACGGTGGAGCTGATCGAGCGTGGGCTGGGCGAGCCCGGCGCGGGGCGCGGGGCCTGAGATGGAGCGGCGGCCGCCCGACACCGGTGAGGCGTGGCTTCTGTCCTACGCCGATCTGATCACGAACCTGCTCATCTTCTTCCTGGTGCTGCTGTCGGCGGCCACGATCAGCGAGAGCCGGATGCAGACCATCAGCAAGTACCTGTCGGGGCAGGAGAGCCCGCACAGCCTCGAGCGCATCGAAGAAGAGCTGCGCAAACAGGTGCGCGAGCACGGGCTGGAGATGCTCATCGCCACCGACAAGACCGACGAGGGGCTCGAGGTGTCGCTGAACTCGGGCCTGGTGTTCGACACCGGCGACGCCGCCATCCGGCCCGAGCAGGTGCAGGCGGTGGACACGATGTTGGAGACGCTGGTGCCCTACGCCGACAAGTACCGCTTCGCCGTGGAAGGCCACACCGACAGCCAGCCCATCACGCCGGGCGGGCGCTATGCCTCGAACTGGGAGCTGTCGACGGCGCGCGCCAACGCGGTGCGCCACCGACTGCAGCTGCTGGGCGTCGCGCCCGCGCGGGTGCGGGTGGAGGGCTACGCCGACACCAAGCCGCTGCCCGAGGACAAGCTCGACGGGCTGTCCGAGGCGGAGCGCCTGGCGCGCCACCGCCGCGTGGTCGTGAGGATCTACTGATGCGGGCGCGACGCCGAGACGACGCCGTGGCGCGACGCCCGGGCGCTGATGCCGGGCTGCGGTGTGGTCGCGTGGATCGACTGATGCGCGCGCTGCCGACGCTCCTCGCGCTCGCCGCCGCGCTGCCCTTCACGGCGGCCGCGCAGCCGGACGTGCCCGAGCGCCAGATTCCGCCCGAGGTGGTCACCGGGCTGCGGCTGCTCGAGCGCGACTTCACGCGGGCGCTGAGCCAGGACTGCGCGCCCGAACGCTGCTACGCCAAGGGCTGCCTGTACGTCGCGCACAGCGTGGTCGACCGCCCGCCGGCCGGCAGCCTGCCCGGCTTCAACCTCGGCGCGCTGCCCGCGGGCGACGAGAAGGGGCAGGTGTACCTGACCACCGCCGAGTGCGCCTTCGCCTACGAGGGCTCGGTGCGCGCCCGCGACGCGCGGGCGCTGGCGACGCGGCTGAAGGCCAAGCTGTCGAAGGGGTGGACGCAGGTCGACGTGGTCTACGAGGCGCTCGACCCGCTGCCCGACGAGCTGGCCGAGCCCCCCGAGGAGCCCGAGTCGACCATCCCCGAAGAGGTGCTCGACGACGTGCTCGACCTCGAGCCCGACGCGGGCGTCGCCGCGCCGCCGAAGCCGCCGCCCGCCTGGGACGCCGCGTTGGCCGGCCGCGAGCTGTGGACCAACCTGCTGCCGCACTTCGCGTGGATGATCGCGGTGGTGCTGCTGACCTTCGCCGCGCTGCTGCTGATCTGGGCGCTGCGCCGCCTGGGCCGCCAGTCGGTCGAGGAGCAGGTGCTGCTGGCGCAGATGCTCAACGAAGGCGACGGCCGGGAAGGGGACCGCGACGCGGCGCCCGCCGAGGCCCCCGAGGCCGACCCCGTCGCCGAACAGAAGGCCCGCTGGCGTCGCCGCCTCGCCCGCAGCGGCGACGCCGACCCCGCGCTGACCGCCCTGGTGAGCGACCTGCTGCGCCGCGGCGAGCACAAGCTGCTGGCCAAGGCCGTGACGCTGTTTCCCGACGAGATGGCCGGCGCCTTCCCGACCTCCGGCGCCCTCGCGTCGGCCAAGTTCGAGGTCGCGACGGTGCTCAAGACCACCGACCCCGCCGCGCTGCCCTCGGACGCCGTCTTCTTCGACAAGCTGAACCGCTACGCCCTCGCGTCGCTGCTGACCGCGCACCCGGACACCGATCTCATCCGCGGCCTGCACGACGAGTTCGGCTCGCGCGCCCTCGCCGACCTCGTCGGCCGCCTCGCCCCGCGCCACGCCGCCCTGCTGTTCGCGCTGGCCCCCGCCGCCATGCAGCACGAGGCCGTCGACCTGCTGACGCCACCCCAGCGCGCCACCATCGCCGACCAGCTGCTGCGCTCGAACCGCATCGATCCCACCGAGACCGACTACCTGCTGCAGGTGCTCGCCGCGGTGCGCGAGGACGCCCCGCTGCCCGCCGCCCCCGCCGAGCGCCCCGTCTCGGACCGCGGCACCGAGTTCGCCGCCCAAGCCGCGCTGTCGGCGCTGCTGCCCGGCCTCGCCCCCGACACCCGCGGCCGCCTCTTCGACGCCGCCGCCGAGCGCCTCAACGGCCGCCTGCCCACCTGGGTGCGCGGCGTCCTGTACCCCGACATGCTGCTGGCCCTCGACCCCACCACCCGCAACGACCTGCTGCTCGAGGCCGAGCCCCAGCACCTCGCCGCCTGGCTCGAAGCCCAGCCCGACCCCGTCGCCCGCCGCCTCCTCGACGGCGCCCCCACGTCCCTGCGCGCCGCCCTCTCCGGCATGCGCGCCCCCGCCGATCCCGACGCCCTCCACGCCATGGCCAACGAGGGCCGCGTCGAGCTCTCCGGCGCCCTGCAGCGCCGCATGCAGCGCGGCGGCCAAGCCCTGCGAGCCCTGCTGGTATGAACACCCCGGGGTCGGAGCAAAGAAACAAACTAAATCGGCGGGTTGACCAGTTTTCTTCGCCCGCCTCGGCGGAACGGCCGGGCTGTCAGCGGTCAGCTTTCAGCTCTCTGAACACCCCGGGGTCGGAGCAAAGAAACAAACTAAATCGGCGGGTTGATCAGTTTTCTTCGCCCGCCTCGGCGGAACGGCCGGGCTGTCAGCGGTCAGCTTTCAGCTCTCAGCCGGGCACCGTCGACCCGCGCGCCCCGGCCACCCCGCACCTCGGCGCGGGGTCCGCCCCGGGCGCAAGCGCCCCGGGGTCGGAGCAAAGAAACAAACTAAGTCGATGGTTTGACCAGTTTTCTTCGCCCGCCTCGGCGGAACGGCCGGGCTGTCAGCGGTCAGCTTTCAGCTCTCAGCCGGGCACCGTCGACCCGCGCGCCCCGGCCACGCCGCACCTCGGCGCGGGGTCCGCCCCGGGCGCAAGCGCCCTGGGGTCGGAGCAAAGAAGCAAACTAAGTCGGCGGGTTGACCAGTTTTCTTCGCCCGCCTCGGCGGAACGGCCGGGCTGTCAGCGGTCGGCTTTCAGCTCTCAGCCGGGCACCGTCGGCCCGCGCGCCCCGGCCGGCTGGCACCTCGGCGTGGGGCCCGCCCCGGGCGCAAGCGCCCCGGGGTCCGAGCAAAGAAGCAAACGAATTCGCCGCCATGCTCAGTTTGCCGCCCTCCTCCTCCTCACGCTGCTCGCCACCGCCTGCAAAGTCCCCCTCGAGGACATCGACGCCGGCTTCGTGCTCGCCGACGCCGCCTGGTTCGAGGCTGAAGAGACGCTGTTCGTCTTCTACGAGCTGACCGCCGAGCAGGGGCTCAGCGCCGACAGCGTCGTCGAGATCCGCTACGTCACCGACGACGTGCAGGTCGACTGGACGCCCCTGCACGCGCTGCCGCAGGTGCACACCCACGTGCCCACCGAGTGCGTCTTCGAGCGCCGGTGCGGCAGCGCCAGCCTGCACGTGCCGGTCGAGCCGCGGGCGGTGCATCTGCGTCTGCGCTATCACCGCGAGGGCGAGCTGTCCCTCGACGCCGCCACCCGCCTCAACCTCGTCGAGGCCGGTCCCGCCCACACCAACCGCAGCCTGCTCGTGTACGGCGTCTTCGACGAGGCCAACCGCGCCATCCAGTGGCGCGCGCGTCATCAATTCCCCGCCGTGCGCAACGAGCAGGCCCAGCGCCTGGGCCTGCGCCGCCACTTCAGCGTCGACACCCGCCGCTACGGCGCCGAGCTGACCGCCCGCGGCAACCCCTACCTCTACGGCGCCGCGTGTCCGGGCGACTTCAGCGCCTACGCCGCCGACCCCGTCGACACCGATGCGCGCGCCGTCTTCGACCCCGGCGATCTGCCCGAGGCCGGCGCCGAGGCCGCCACCGTCTGCGCGCAGGCCACCGTGCGCGACGCCACCGGCGACTTCACCACCACCGCCGTCGCGCGCAAGAACCCCGAAGTCAGCCCGGCCTTCCCCGTCCTGCGCAGCCCCATCCGCGACGCCCTGCAGGTGAAGTTCCTGCTGGCCCCCTGCGCGCGCACCATCTCGGCGCAGCACCTGGCCATGCAGCGCCAGCGCCTCGGCCTGGGCGGCGTCGACCCCATCTGCATCGACGACTGGCAGCCCGCCGCGCTGCAGCGCACCCTGCAGGCCCGCTTCCGCGAAGGCATCGAGGCCGCCCGCCCCGAGGGCCGCGACATGGTGCTCGTCATCGGACTGCACCACGACACCCCGGCCATCACGGACACCGTCGAGGCCGCCCTGCGCGCCATCCTCGACGGCGAGTCGTCGCGCCGCACCCCGCGCGTCGCCGGCGCCTTCCTGCTCGACAGCTACGCCCACGCCATCGAAGACGAGGACCTG
>JAUHXL010000033.1 GCA_030426945.1 bacterium | reverse complement strand
TGCGCTCCGCCCACCGGCGCTCGACCTCCATCCGCAGCAGGCGCTCGATGGCGTTGAGGTCGTTGGCCGCGGCGTCCTCGTCGTTGGTGAGCGGCGCGTGCGGACCCACCACCGGCGCGGTGACCACGGTCTGCCCGGTGTCACCCGCCTCGAAGGGCAGCAGCGCCGCCGCGAGCGCCTCGGAGGTCGCGTAGCGCTCCGCGGCGTCCTTGGCCAGGCAGCGGAGCACGATCCGCTCGAGCTCGACGGGCAGGGCCGGGTTGACCGCGCGCAGCCGCGGCGGCGGACTGAAGCAGTGCTGCTCGGCCAGCTCGCCGGCGCCCCGCCCGGTGAAGGGCAGGCGCCCGGTCAGCCCCTCGAAGAGGATGACCCCCATCGCGTACAGGTCGGTGGCCGGCGAGATCGTCAGATCCATCGCGATCTCGGGCGGCAGGTACTCCGGCGTGCCCAACACCACCCCGCGCACCGTGTGCACCAGGGTGTGCGGCTGCTGCCCCAGCAGCTTGGCGATGCCGAAGTCGAGCATCTTGACGACGTCGTCCTCGCCGTCCCGCCGCACCAACAGCACGTTGTCGGGCTTGATGTCGCGGTGGATGATGTCCAAGGCGTGGGCGCGGCTCAGCGCCGACAGCATCTGCCGCGCGATGGCCAGCATGCGCGGCACGGGCATCGGGCGGTGTCGCTGCAGCAGCGACGACAGGGGCAGCCCCTCGAGGAACTCCATCGCGATGTAGGGCAGCAGGTCGTCGGTCTGCCCCCAGTCGTACACCTTGACCACGTTGGGGTGGTCGATGCGGGCGATGGCCCGCGCCTCCTGCTCCAGGCGGCGCCCGGCGTCGATGTTGTCCGGCAGATCGCTCTGCAGGATCTTCACCGCGGCGCCCCGGCCGGTGTGGCGATCACGCGCGAAGTACACCTCGCTCATGCCGCCGCGGCCCAGCAAGCGCTCCAGCACGTAGTCGCCCACGCGCTGTCCGATGCGCGTCTCCTTGCCGTGGATCATTCGGTTACGAGCTTCCCCACGCCGGCTTCGCTGCGGACCCACACGCTGCTGTCCGCGGCCACCACGATGCCCCACACGCCCTGCCCGGGCAGGCCGTCGACGAAACCGATGAGCTCGAAGGTGTCGGCCCCCGGCGGCAGCACCGCGAGGCCGGCGGGCGTGCCCACCAGCACGCGCCCGTCCGGATGCGCGGCCAGCGCGGTGATGCGCGTCACGGGCAGACCCGAGCCCGTGTCGTACGCGGTCAGCTCGCCATCCGGCGTGCGGCGGAACAGGCCGTCCGCGGTCCCGACCCACAGGGTGGTGTCCGTGGCCACCGCCACCGCCGCCACGTCGGCGTTCGGCAGCACGTCGGCGTCGAGCGTCTCCCAGGTGCGCTCGACCGGCTCGTAGATGCCGACGCCCTCGGCGGTCGCCGCGTACACCAGGCCGGTGGGGCCGACCTCGACGTCGCGCACGTCGTCCGAGGGCAGCTTGCCGCCGCTGCGGGCCACGTTCAGCGTGCGCACGCTGCCCCCGTCGATGTTCACCACGCCCGTCGGCCCCGCCAGCCACACGACGTCGTTGGCGGCGCCCGGCTCGACCGCGATGTCGGTCAGGAAGCCGTCGCCGAGCGACGTGATGTTCTCCTTGCGCAGCACGCTCCACTCATCGGCGGCGCTGCGCTTGCCGATGCCCACCCCCTGCAGCAGGCACCACAGGTCGGTCTCGCCGGCCACCACGTCACACTTGTCGAGCCGCCCCTCGATGCCCATCGGCACCTCGAGCACCTGCAGACCCTCCGGCTTGATGCGCGTCGCCAGCGCCCGATCACCCGCGGGCACCACGAACATCGGATCGCCATCGGGATCGACGGTCAGCCGGGCGTCGGCGTCGGGCCCGGGCAGCCCCGTGCCGGACAGATCGCGGGTGACGACGCCCACGCCGTCGAGCAGCGCGGCGCCGCCTGGGCGCTCGATGTCCCCGCAGTAGCTGACGAACAGCTCGCCCGAGGCGAAGTCCAGGGCCACGCCGTCCACACCGGGCGTGGGCAGCAGGCCGCTGTTGGCGGCGTCGAAGAGCGCCAGCTGCGACGGATCGTCCAGCGGCGCCTCGGGCTCCATGGTCGGCGCGGGCAGATCCGCCCGGCGGCGCACCAGCGAGCCGTTCGGCTGGCCGGGGCTGGCGTCCACGAAGGCCCACAGGTAGGTGCCGTCGTACGCCACGGCCAGCACCACGTCCGTACCCACCCGCGGCGGCAGGCCGCCGAAGTTGCGGCGCAGCGTGCTCCACTGGTTGTCTGGCCCCTGCACCGCCACGCCCGCCGCGGTGGCCACGAACACCCGCCCGTCGCCGACCACCACGTCGTTGACCTGCGGGTTGGGCAGCCGCCCGTTCTGCGTCGTGATCGGCCGCCCGAAGGCGTCCGCCCCCTGCTCGAAGCGCGTCAGCCCCAGGGGCGTGGCCATCCACATGACCGCGCCGTCGTAGGCCAGCGCCCGCACCTCGTTGCTGAGGAAGTTGTCGGTCTGCTCGGGCGGCACGCCCTCGGCCGAGTAGATCTGCCAGGCGCCCCCAGCGGCGCGGCGCGCCACGCCCGCGCCCGCCGTCGACACCCACACCTCACCCGGCGCGCCGGCCGCGATGTCGGTCACCGGGGCGGGCGGCAGCTCGTCGGTGATCTGGCTGAGCGGCGTGCCGTCCGCGCCGAAGACCGCCACGCCGGCGTCCGTGCCCACCCAGACCTCGGCGCCGAGCACGCGCACGACGTTGACGCTGGGCGCGGGCAGCGTGGCCGGCGGCGCCGCGACGAAGGTGCCGTCGGGCAGCTGGAACACCAACCCCTCGCTGGTGCCGAACCACAGGCGGTCGCCCACCCGCGCGCCGGACCGCACGCAGCGCGGCAGATCGTCGCCGGCGGGGAAGGACGCGAAGTAGCCGTCGAGGCGCACGAGGCCCGCCGCCGTGCCCACCCAGCGCGGCTGATCGGCCAGCCCGGCCAGGGCGCGCACGTCGGGGCTGGGCAGCGCGTCGGCGCCGGCCGGGAACACCCGCCCGTCGCCGTCGATGCGCCGCACGCCCTCGGGGGTCGCGAGGTAGCTGGTGGCCCGCGGCGCGCCGACCAGCGCGCGCGCCTCGAAGCCGCGGAAGACGTCCTCGGGCGCGTAGGTGCCGTCGGGCCCGAGGCGCACGGCGCCCATCTCGGCCAGCAGCCACACCCCACCGTCGGGGGCCGGCGCCACGTCCAGGTAGCCGCCGAGATCCGCCGGCACCGCCAGCGGTGTGACCGGCATGCCCGTCGCGTAGGTCAGCACGCCGTTCTCGGTCGCGATGTAGAGGACGTCCGCGTCCGACAGGTACAGCCCGCGCAGGTCGATCGTGGGCAGCTCGCCGGCGCCGAGCAACATCCAGCCGTCGGCGGTCAGCACGTTCAGGCCCACGTCGCTGGTGGCGTAGACGAGCTGATCGCTGGCGACCGCCACGTCGCGCAGGGTGCCCATCGGGCCGCCGCCCACGTCCCGCGGGCGCAGGTTGAAGATGAAGCCGTCCGGCCGCACCACGGTCAGGCCGTCACCGGCCACCAGCCAGAAGCGGCCCGCGTCGTCGGTGGTCACCGCGCGCACGTCGTGGCTCGCGAGGCCGTCCTGGTTGGTCAGCCGGGTCACCGCCTCGCCGTCCACCACCAGGGCCCCGCCGCTCGTGCCGGCCAGCAGCCGGTTGCCCGGCGCCAGGCTCAGCGCGTGCACGTCGCGGGTGAAGGTCAGCGTGTCGAAGCGGCCGACGCAGGGCGCCACGGCCTGATCGGCGTTGGCCAGGTAGGGGCAGTTGTCGACGTCGTCGGTCACGCCGTCGCCGTCGGCGTCCGCCGCGCAGGCGTCACCCCGGCCGTTGGTGTCCACGTCGGCCTGATCGGGGTTGGGCGTGCCGGGGCAGTTGTCCCGCCAGTCGGGCACCATGTCGCCGTCGTCGTCCGGATCGCAGGCGTCGCCCGCGCCGTCCCCGTCGGCGTCCCGGTCCACGCGATCCGCGTCGAGCGGACAGGTGTCGGCGCCGTCGCTGATGCCGTCACCGTCGCTGTCCCGGCGCAGCGGATCGGTGCCCAGCGCGTCCTCGGCGGCGTCGTCGAGCCCGTCGCCGTCGGGATCCGGATCGCAGACGTCACCCTGCCCGTCGCGATCGAGGTCGAGCTGGCCGGCGTTCGCGATGTCGGGGCAGTTGTCCTCGCTGTCGTCGATCCCGTCGCCGTCCAGGTCCGGATCGCAGGCGTCGCCGATGTCGTCGCCGTCGCCGTCCGCCTGGTCGGTGTTGGGCACCTCGGGGCAGTTGTCCTCGGCGTCGGGCACGCCGTCGCCGTCGCCGTCGGCGCCCATGGGCCCACCGTCGTCGTCGATCGGCCCCAGGTCGAAGGGGTCGGGCCCGAAGTCGGCGCCCGGCCCCCCCACGTCGGGGCGCGCGGCGTCGATCAGCTGCACGTCGGGCTCGGTCGTGGCCTCGCGGAAGCCCTCGAAGTCGAGGGTGCAGGCGGGCAGCGCGCAGGCCACCAGCAGCGTCAGCCAGCGTTCGCTCATCAGAAGGTCCCCAGAACCTGAACGGTCGGCGCCCCGTCCGGGCCGGCGCCGAAGGCCGCCCGCACGCCGCCGCGGGTGCCGAGCGGATCGTCGTTGCCGAAGTACCACCAGGCCAGCCCGCCCACGATGGCGGCCGCGCCGACGCCGTAGAGCACGTTGGTGGTCAGCACCAGGCTGTTGCCGGTGTCGATGTCGGACTCGGCGAGCAGCTCGCCGTTGGCCTCCTTGTCGGCCAGCTGATCGTGAAGGCTCTGCGCCGACAGGCCGGTGAAGACCGCCCCGCCGATGGCCGCAGCGCCCGCGCCGACGACCACCCAGGGCCAGAAGCCGGGGCCGCCGCCGCTCCCCCCGACCGACGGGCCGCCCCCGCCGTCGAGCGCGCCGACGTCCTCGCCGCTGAGATCGATGGACACCCGCTGATCGCCGCCCGCCTTGACCTCGATCTGCTTCTCGACCGGCGCGAAGCCCGGCTTGCTCACCGTGACCGTGTGCGGCCCCTGGCGCAGGCGCAGCGGCCCCTCGAGCGGGGTGCGCCCCACCACCTTGCCGTCCACCTTCACCTCGGCGCCCTTCTCGGCGATCACCAGCAGCACGCTGCCCACCACGTTGGTCGGCAACAGCACCAGATCGACCGCCGCCGGCCGCCCCTGCTCGAGGCGCACCTGCTGCCGCGCGGGCTCGTGGCCCTCGATCTCGGCGATGATGGTGTAGGTGCCGGGCAGCAGCTTGAAGTCGACCGGCGCCGCGCCCATGGCGCCCTTGGCCTTGTCGTCGACGAAGATGGTGGCGCCGCCGGGCCGCGTGGTGACCTGCACCTCGACGTAATCGCCGGCCAACGACTGCTTCATCTCGGCGATCTTGCCCACCAGCGCCGGCCGCTTGGGCGAGCCGGGCACGGCGTCGACGAAGCGCTGATAGAAGGCGATGGCCTGGCGGGTGTCGCCGGCCTTCTCGTAGCAGAGGCCGATGTTGTACAGCAGGTTGCCGCGCGGCTCGGCCTCGAAGGCCTCGCGGAAGTACTGCGCGGCCTCCTCGTAGCGTCCGGCCTTGAAGGCCTCGGCGGCGCGACCTTTCGCCTCTTCGTAGGCTGGGTTGTCCTGCCCCTGCGCCGGCAAGGGGCCGGTCACCAGGCCCAGGGCGAGAGCGCAGCCGAGCAGCGCCGAGCGTCCGAGCATCATCGGTTCCTCCACCGAACGACGCGGCCGACGTCGCGCGCCCCGGACGGTGCCGGCCCCGCCTACCGCTCGTACCGCGTAGCCGGCATCGTAGGCGACCGCCACCCGGCGCCGCAACTTCGCCATCGGCCCCCGGCCGCGGCCGCGCGCGCCTCGTCGGCCGCCCCCCGCCGGGGCTCCCGAGCCGCGTCTACTTCTTGAGCTGGAACTCGATCTCGACCATGCCGATCGACAGCACGTCGCGATCCTTCAAGAACTGCTTGGTGATGCGCTGATTGTTGATGAACACGCCGTTCGTGCTGCCGAAGTCGGCCAGCTCGAAGCGGTTGTCCTGCACCTTGATGCCGGCGTGGCGCTTCGACACCGAGGGCTCCCGCAGCACCACGCCGTTGCCGTCGGCCGAGCCGATGTTGGTCAGCGACTCCTTGATGAAGAAGGTGCGGCCGTTGAGCGGCCCCGACGAGCGCACCACCAGGCGGCCGTGGTGCGGCAGGGCCTCGCAGTACTTGCACACCTTCCAGTCCACCGGCACCTGATTGTTGCATTGGCGGCAGGTGGTCGTGGCCGGGCCCGTGTCGACCTCCTCCTCCTCGCCGCGCCGGCTGGCGATCAGCCGCACCAGCGACCGACCGACGAAGAACAGCAGCCCCAGCCCCACCAGGCCGCCCGCGCCCGCCGCGACCCAGCCCCAGAGATGACTCTCGCGCTCGGGCACGTGCATGATCACGGCGTTGCTGGTGTAGTCCTGCCCGCCGTACTGCGCGTTGACGGTGAAGGTCACCGACTTGTCGTCGGGGTAGTCGGTGCTCTTGATGCGCACCACGTGCTGCCCCATCAGCACCTTCAGCGTCTTCTCGAGCTCGAACTCGATCTTCGCCGGCTCCGTCGCCGCCCAGACGGTGCCGCCGGTGGCGTCGGCCAGATCGCGCAGGCGCTTGAGCTGCTCGTCGTGGGGGTTGGCCGTCTCGATGGCGTTGCCGATGACGTGCACCCGCACGTTGCGATCGCTGGCCACCTGCTTGATGCGCGCGTAGGCGGCGTTCAGCTTGTTGGCCTGCTCGCCGTCGAAGCCGTCGGACACGACGATCATCGCGCGGTTGGGGCTGACCGAGCGGAAGTCGCCCGGGAAGGCGTCGAGCCCCTTCTGGATCGCCGCCGACAGGTAGGGGGTGGCCCCGTTCGGCTGGACCTCTTTGCTGACCCAGCTGACGGCGTCGCTGTGCTTGGGCGACAGCGCCTGCGTGCTGACGATCGTCTTGCCGTCGAAGGCCACGACGTAGCTCAGGTCGCGATCGCGCAGCCCGTTGAGCAGCTTGCTCACCCCGAGCTGGGCGTGCTCGAAGGCGCCGTTCTCCTTGCTGGCGATGTCGGCCTGGAACACGACGGCCACCGCGAGGCTGGCGGTGCTCTGCTCGAGGGTCGACACCTTCGTCTCACCGTCGATGGGCTCGCCGTCGACCGCCACGCTCCAGAGTCCGGGATCGGTCGCGCTCAACGGCTGGCCGTGGCCGTCCATCAGCGAGGCGAAGAAGGTCAGATCGCCCGTGACCGCTTCGGTGAGATCCACGGCGTCCAGCCGCAGGTGCGTGGCCTGGATGCGACCCCCGCTCTGCGCCCCAGCGACGCCCGCGACGGCGGCGCACGCCAGAAGCCCTACGATGACCCTCCGCATCGGTGTCCCTTCGTGGGGCCCCCGCAGAGGGACCCCCACCTCCTCAGTACAGCGCCTTGAACCGGAACTCGGTGCGCCCCAAGCGGATGCTGTCGTTGTCGATCAGCTCCTCCTTGGTGACCTTCTTGTCGTTGACGAAGCACCCGTTGGTCGAGTCCGCGTCCACCAGCTCGTACTTGTTGTCCTCGTAGCGGATGTAGGCGTGCCGCGTGGACAGGTACTCGTCGGTGATGACGACGTCGTTGTCGGCCCCGGCCCCCAGCGAGTTCTTGCCCGGATACAGCCGGTAGTCGGTGCCCTTCTGCGCGCCGTTCATGATGACCAGCCAGCCGACGACCTCTTTCTTGGGCGCCTTGAGGGCCTCGATGTCGACCGCCATGGTGCGGTTCGAGGCGATCTGCGGCATGGCCGGGGCGCCCCCACCCCCAGGCGCGGGGCCCGCCCCCTGGGGCGGCGGCGCCTGCCCGGCGGGCGCGGGCGCGTCGGCCGCGAGGTCGTTGCCGCAATAAGGGCACTGCTTCCACGACGGGTCGATCTCGGCGCCACAGCCGGGGCACCCGGCCGCCGCCTCACCGCCCTCTTCCTTCCCACCGAACGGCCACCAACCCATCTTCTTCTTCTTCGCGGCCTCGGGCGCGCCGCCCTGGGTCTGCTTCTTCTTGCCGGCCCCGCTGATCGCCTTCTTCGCGGCGCCCTCCGCCGACTGCCGCGCCTTCACCTTGGCGTCGTAGATCTTGCGGTTCACGCGCGCATCGATGCGCCCTTTGATGACATCACGCGGATCGCGCATTGCTCGACTCGGGATCCCGGGGGTTGACCAGCGGCGTCATGGTTGCCCAGCCCCTCGCGTTTGGCAAGTCGACCCCCGCCCTGCGCTACTGCAGCTGATAGAACCAGTAGCGGAACATGTTGATGTCCCGGTCGGCGGTCAGCATCACCTGCTTGACCGTGATCACCTGCGTGCTGATGTGCTGGGCCGGGATGACGAAGGGCCAGTTGCGCCAGCGGTACTTCCGGTCCTCGCCGTCGCAGTTGAGGATGCGATCCAGGCGCTGGCCGTTGACGTGGATCTCGGCCTGGTAGTCGCCGTGCACGTAGTCCATGCGGCGGATCATCAGCACCGCGTGGTGCGGCGTCAGGTTGCGCACCTTGAACTCGCAGTGGCCGCCCTCGTGGGCGATGCCGCGATCCTCGATGACCGTGCCGTCCGGGTAGCGCAGCTTCTGGCGCGTCCGGTAGGTGTCCTCGGCGTCGCGGATGACGAAGTCGTGGGCGGCCTCGCTGTCGGCGTCGAGCACGTCGATGGTGTCGACGAGCACCCAGGTCTTGCCGTCGATCACCAGCTTGTCGGTGAAGGCCTCGGAGCGGACCTTGATGTCCTCCATCGCGATGCCGGCGAGCTCGGTGGCGCCGTCCTCGGCGGTGGGCGCGCCCTCGAGCACGCGCAAGTCCTCGAGCTCCGGCCGGATGCTGTCGAGCATCGACTCGATGGCGTCCGAGGCCATCGACTGGTAGCGCAGCACGTTGTCGAGCGCGTCGTCCGTGCGCCGCCGGTCGAGCACCTGCCCGCGCAGGATCTCCACGTTGCGCTTGAACCCGCGGAACTGCTCCATCGCCGACAGATCGGGCACGCGGCCCTCGACCTCGTAGACGATGTCCCACTCGAGCTCGGCGATGATGTGCAGCAGATCCCAGATGTTGCTGTGATCGACGAAGGCCGTGCGCAGCAGCATCTCGAGCGTGATGACCGCGTGCAGCGCGTCCTGGGCGGCGATGATCTTCTTCACCCGCCCCAGGTAGGCCAGCACCCGCTTCTCCTGCGCGACGATCTCGCGCAGGCGCCACAGCAGCTGGGGCGACAGCCGCTGACCGGCCACGCCGGCCGACCGCACGAAGCGCAGGTCGATCTCGTTGGGCCCCGGCGCGTGGGGATCCCGCGCGTCCGTCACCCGCTTGGCCCCCTTCTCGAGGTAGATGCGCCCCAGCTCCACCTCGTGCGCGATGTCGGGCTCGACGATGCTGAACTCGATCTTGCAGCCCTCCTCCACCCGCCGGTGCCCCTGGTAGTCCAGGTTCTCCTTGTAGGCGATGAAGTCGGTCAGCTGCTCGACGTAGCGCACCACCACGTAGATGGTCTGCGGCAGCTTGAAGTCGGCCGGGTTCAGCGTCTTGATCTGCTTCTCGGGCAGCACGATGTCGTGGCCCTGCGCGTCGATGGCGTAGCCGCTGCCGATCTCGACCGACAGATCACCGCGCCCCCGGCTGGTCACCCGCAGCTCGTCCCCCTGCCCGGGAATGACCCCGGGCGCGTGGAACATGCGGTTGTGCAGCTTGCGCTTCTCGACGTGGTACCGCTCCGCGTCGTTCCAGTCCTGCTCGGTGGTCAGGAAGCCCTTGAAGAAGTTGATGCGCTTGAACGGCTTCGCCATCGATCAGTCCTCGTCGTCGCTGTCGGCGGGCGCGCCGGAGGTGCCGGCCACCACGCCCGACTCCCCGATGCCCACGCGGCCGAGGCCCACCAGGAAGGGCTCGAGGGCGTCTTCCTTGGGGGCGGCCGCGAAGGTCAGGTAGTAGGCGGTGTGGGCCGGCCGCTCCATGCGGATGATGTCGTGGATCTTCAGGATCATCTCGTCGCTCGCGTCGCTGAACGCCGCGGGCACCTCGACCATGAAGCAGTGGGCCAGGTTCACCGGGGGCAGGACGATCGAGTCCAGGCCGATGCGCACCTCGCCCACGCGGAAGCCGCGGTAGGGCCACTGGTTCTCGAGCACCCGCGGCTCGACGTCGGTGAAGATCGACAGGAACAGCTTCAGCCCGCGCACCGTGCCGCGGTAACCGTAGATGCCGATGGCCTGCTGGATCAGCCGGCGCTGCTTGGCCTCGGGCCAGTCCTGGTCGATGGTCAGCGCCACCCAGCCGGCCAGCCAGTCGAGGAAGGCCGGCGGCGCCTCGAGCGGATCGAAGTAGCGGTGGACGCCGTCGATGGTGCGCTGCAGATCCGCGAACACGTGGTCGAAGACCCACAGGAACTCGCGCAGGAAGTGGCGCCCGCCGTGGCCCGCCTTCTGGAACACCTGCGGCAGGTGGTGCAGCAGGCTGCGCCGCGAGACGACCAGCTCCACCGACTCGTGGGTGGCCACCAGCGCGCCCGGCTGGGGCAGCTGGCGGATGACCTCGTCCTCGGGGCGGTAGGCCTCCTCGTAGCGCACGCGGATCTGGTGATCACGGAAGCCCGCGTTCACCAGCATCAGGCGGGCGTTGCGCAGCACCAAGCCCGCGAGCTCCGGCATGCGCACCGTCCGTCCGACCATCTCGCGCGGCTGTCGCACCTGACTCCTTCCCTGCGCCCCTCACTGGCCCCGGCGGCCTAGAGGAACTTCTCCCGCGGCTTCTCGATGACGTCCACGTCGCACAGGTGCACCAGCTCGTCGGCGCGCACCTTCAGCTGCTCGACCTCGGCCCGGCGATCCTCGTCGATCAGGCGGATGCGGTGCACCGCGTCGACGCCGTCGACCTCCTCCACCACGTGGTACAGGTCCAGCTTCAGCACGTTGCGGCCGAAGTCCCAGCCGCCGCCCGAGCGCCCGCCGACCAGCGGGTGCAGAAAGCGGCGCAGCTTCTCCTCGACCGCGCGGCGCACGGCGTCGCTGCTGCCCGAGGTGGTGCGCACCACCTCGACGGCGATGCTGATCTCGACGAAGCGCGGGCGCACCACGCGCACGATGGTGGTCAGCAGGCGGCGCTCGTCGAGGAAGTGGCGCACCCGGCGCAAGAGCTCGGTCGACGGCACCAGCTTCATCGTCAGATCGAGGCGCTTCTCGTCCTGCTTGGGCACGACGACGACGGTGACCTCGCCCTCGCGCCCGATGGTGTTCAGGCACTTGGCGCGCGCGATGCCGTTGCTGGCCTGCAGCGTCAGCCACTCGAAGTCCTCGGCGGTGACGGCGCGGTTGCGGCTCTTGATGACGTGCGGCCCGCGCGCCTTCGCCTCGTCCACCGTCTCCTGATCGCTGCCGCCGGCGGCCGGGAAGGGGTTTTGGACCGACTCGATGTGGGCGATCGACTTGCGCATCGCGGTGACGACGTCGGCGGTGACGTTGCCGCGCGCGCCGCCGCCGATGCGGTAGTAGTCGGCGACGACGTTGGCGGTGCCCGCCGGGGGCGGCATGCCCTTGCGGCCGTCCCCGAAGCGCACCTCACCCCGCACCCGGTCGACGACGTAGTGGCGGCTGCGCGGGCCCGACTCGAAGAAGCTCTCGACCTCGCGCCAGCGCACCCAGCAGCCGCCCTCGGGCAGGGGCCGCACGGCGTCCTCACCGCCCTGCGCGTCGATCTCGACCCGCTCGTCGCCGGTGGGGATGTCGCGCTCGCGCACGCGGATCGACTGCCCCTCCAACAGCGGCCCCTGGGCGAACCGGAAGGCCTGGTTGGGCGTGCCGTCCGAGTTGCCCAGCACCTCGCCCGAGATGGTCGTCTGGTTGTGAGCCCAGGTGGCGTTCAGCAGCACGTGCGTCACGCGCGGCGTCTGGTGATAGCCGCCCATCTCGAGGCGCGCGCGCATCCAGTACAGGGCCTCACCGAACTTCTTGCTCGGCTTGTGATCGGCGGGCCCGACGAAGGACAGGAAGCCGCTCTCGGTGAAGGCGCGCGTGCCGTCGCGGGGCGCCAGATCGATCCACTCGGTGCCGTTCCAGTACTCCCAGACCACCCGCTGCTCCGCCTCGAGCGCGCGATCCCGCGCTTCGTAGTAGGCCTGCAGGTACTCCGCGTGGCCGCGGTCGCGCTCCAGCGAGGTCTTCTCGTTGGTCTGGAAGAACACGCGCGACGGCGCGTTGGGGAAGGCCTTGGCGAAGCCCATGTACAGCGTCGGGCTGTCCTCGCTCGACGCCTCGAAGGCCTGGAACACCTTCAGGGGCGTGCGCGCGGTCAGCGAGTGATCGAAGTACGCGAAGTCGTTGTAGGTCAGCAGGTGGGTGACCGGCTGGTCCTCCTCGGTGTAGCGGAAGGTCATCCCGCGCACCCAGGGCGGCCGCAGCGGGCGCTCGTCGCGCCAGATCCAGCGATCGCCGTCCAGCTCGTACTGGCCGGCGACGCCGTAGTCGCCCCGCTCGATGCGGCAGCGCAGCCAGGGGCCGGGCTCGTTCTGGATCTCCACCTCGCCCAGCTTCTCGGGACGGCGGAAGCGCACCTCGCCGCTCTGGGTGAAGGCGGCGGTGCCGTCGACGAAGTCGATCGACGGCGCCGAGCGTGAGCCCTCCGGCGTGGCGAAGCCGAGCAGCCGCCACTTCTTGCCGTCGTGGTACTCCCAGACGAGGCTGAGATCCTCGCTGGGCTGGGGCGGATCGTAGAGCTTGGCGTCGGCGAGCAGCACGTCGACGCGCACCACCGAGCCGGGCTGCGTGGGCAGCGCCTGGGGCAGCAGGTACAGCACGTGCTCGGTGCGCGGCTCGTTGCCGAAGGGCGCCCAGGCGCGCTGCAGATCCACGGTGAGGAAGACGCCGCTGTCGATGTTCACGTAGGCGCCGGTGGGCGCCAGGCCCTCGCCGGTCAGCTCCACCCGGCAGTGCACGGCGTCGACGACGGTGTCCTGCGGATCCTCCGGCGTCTCGATCAGCCGCCCGCGGATCCAGCGGCCGTTGATGCCGTTGATCTCCAGCTCGTGGATGGCGTCGATGTCCTCGAACGCGACCGCGTCCTCTTCCACCTGCGTCATCGAGCGGGTCATCTCGCGCCAGCGCCGCCCGTTCCAGTACTCCCACTCGAGCAGATCGACGATGGCCGCGCTGCCCGCCGACGAGATGCGCACCACCAGCAGCGAGTCCTCGCCCACCTGCTCGAAGCGCGGATCGGCCAGGTACAGGCTGCGCTCGATGTGGTTGACGCCGCTGAACACCTCGAAGCCCTCGGGCGTGCGGCCGTCGAGGAAGGGCGTCTGATCGCTGTACTCGTCGCTCACCTGCGTGAAGGCGCGCACCAGCGTGTTGTCGGTGACCAGCAGATCGGCGGTGGTCTCGAAGACCACCGGCTCGTCCCGGCCGCTCTGCACGGTCGACACCGGCGTGCCGGCCTTCACCCACGTCGCCGGCGCGCCCGGCACCAGCTTCAGCTGCAGCAGCGCCCGCGCCGGCTGGGGCGGCTGCAGGCGCACGCCCATCATGTTCAGGAAGGCGATGAAGTTCTTGTCGGTGACCTTGTTCAGCCGATAGATGACCATCTCGGTCATCCACGCGAACAGCTCCACCAGCGTGACGCCCGGATCCGACGGGTTGAAGTTGGTCCACTCCGGGCAGTACTGCGGGATGAGCCGCAGCGCCTCCTCGACGATGTCCCGGTGCGTCCGGTCGTCCAGGTTCGGGACTGGGATCACAGGTCCTCCTCACGCCGCAGGAAGAACGGGTAGACCATGTTGAAGTGGGAGTTGGTGGCCCGCACCATGTAGCTGATGTGCAGCTCGATGGTGTTCGGCGCGTCCGGGTCGGGCTTGCACTCGACGTCGACGTCGCGGATGCGCGGCTCCCACTTCACCAGCGACTCCTTGGCGTGGAAGCCCACCAGGTTTCGGGTGTGCGCGTTGTTGGGCGCGAACACGAAGTCGTGGATGCGGCAGCCGAAGGTGGGCCGGTACAGGCGCTCGCCGATGGCCGTGCCCAGCACCAGCTGGATCGACTCCTCGATGTTCTGCTCGTGGGCGCTGACGGCGAGGCCGCCGGCGCCGTCGACGCCCAGCGGGAAGCCGATGCCGCGTCCGAGGAAGCTCTTGGTCAACCCAGCCGCCCTTCGAAGCTCTCGCCGCACACGCCGCACACCACGCGCAGGAAGGGCGGGCGGCTCGTGATGTCGGTCAGGGGTTCGCTGCAGAAGGGGCAGCGCAGCCCGGTCCGGCGGCCGTTGTGCGCCGCCTCGACGACGCCCATCCACACCGCCAGCGCCTCGACGTCGTCGCCGCCGCGCGGCGGAAGCTGCCACTGCCAAGGTTCCGCCGAGCGGGCGTCGGCGGGCGAAGGCTCCGTGCGGGTGACCGTCGCCGCCGACGCCACCGCCGCGCCGACCGCGGGCGCGGCGTCCACCGACACCCGACCCTCGGCCGGCGCCGCCGCCCCGCGCTGCGCCGCGGCCTGTTGGTTCAGCAGCGCGTCCGCCTCCGCATAGAGCGCGTCGTCGCGCCCGTGCGCCAGGCGCCCCTCGAAGCCCATGCCGCAGGCCGCGCAGCGCAGCCGCACGTTGATGCCGTCCCGCGTCGCCTCGAGCTCACCGTCCCGACAGGCCGGGCAGCGGTGTCCCGTGACCCGCCCGTTGGCCACCGCTTCGGCGACCTCGTACCAATCGACCAGGTGGGCGTCGTCCATCCAGCGCGCTCGGGTATCCGATGACCTCGGTGGGGAAGCCGGCCCCCGGCCCCCGTGACAGGGACCGGACTATAACACGGTGACGCGAGGCTACCAGCCGCACCGCGCGGCCACGAACCGCGTGGTGTAGCCGCCGCTCACCTTCACCTTCGAGCCGAAGATGTGGGTCGCCGACTCGACGAAGTAGGGCCCATCGAAGGCGTCCCCCACCGAGCCGACCTCGACCACGGCCCCGGGGTGGATGCGCGCGTCGCCCTGCACCTCGACGTCGGCGCGGATGAAGGTGCGGGCGTACTCGTTCAGCTTCGTGCGGGCGATCTTGTCCGCCTCCTCCTGGCTGAACACCTTGTAGTCGACCAGCTGACGCTCCGTCTCGCCCCAGCGCTGCCGCACCTCGTCCGGCCCGGCCGTCGGCCCCATCGCGTCGTACAGCTGCGGCATCGACGCCTTGCCGACGATCTCGCGCTTGGACTTCGGATCCCAGCCGCGCACCGCGACCTCGCTCACCACGCGCGCGAGCGACTGCCGCCCGTCGAACCGGCGCAGGTAGACGTCTCCCTTGGCCAGATCGGGGTTCTCGTACACGGCCTTCAACAGCGGCCCCGCCTTCACGTCCGGCGCGCGGAAGCGCAGCTTCTTGGGATCCTCCAGGTGCCGAACGTGCAGGTCGAAGTCGAGCCAGCCGGCGACGCCGCGCACGAAGTCGAGATCGGTCTGGTTGTGCTGGATGACGTACTCCCGCACGAAGGCGGTGTCCTCGGCGTCCAGCGTCAGCCCGCGGTCCTGCGCGACCACGCTGACGATGTCGCTGAACTTCTGGTCGAGGAAGGTGCGCGTCTTCCGCCCGCGGGTCAGCCGGTGCAGGTAGTCGAAGGCGCGCACGCTGAACAGGCGCGGCCCGTTCTCGGTGACCAGCACCGAGGTGCCGATCACCTCCCCCTCGAACAGCTTGGTGTCGCCCTTCTTCTGATAACCCAGCGACACCTCGACCTTGCTGCCCGGCGCCATGTGCTCGTTGCCCGGCTGGGCGGCGCTGCCCCCACGGAAGCGGTCGTACGATCCGTCGTGGTTGTTGAACTGGATCGTGACGCTGGCCGGCGCCTGCCGGCGCAGCTCCACGCGCACCTCCTGCAGGTGCGCGTCGTCGCGGGCGCTCAGCTCGGTGCCGTTGAAGCGCACCTTGTAGGTCGGGACGAACTGCTGGTCGTTGTCGGCCATGGTCAGCGCGCTTTCAGCGGAGGATCGGCGGGATGATCAGGCGCTGCCCGGGCTGCAGGCGGAAGGGATCGTCGATGCCGTTGGCGTCGGCGATGCGGCGCCACTCGCCGGGATCGTCGTACTCCACCGCGGCGATGGCCTGCAGCGTCTCGCCCTGCCGCACCGCGTGCAGCTTGGCGTGATCGGGGCTCTGCTTCTTGGTCTCGTTGCTCTGCTCCATCGCCGAGCGCGCCTCGCGCAGGCTGAGGGTGCAGGTGGCGCGCACCGGCGTCCCGCTCTCGAGGAACATGGTGAAGCGGTGGCTGATCGACTCGACGACGCCCTGGAACTTGAGCGCCCCCCAGCTGACCATCACCAGCGGCGGCCGGTGCAGCTCGGCGTCGATCAGCGCCAGCTTGTGCAGCGCGTCGGTGTGCCTCTTGACCGACGACCCCTTCTCGTAGGTGTCGAAGAACAGCTCCAGCGCCAGGGTCTCGCCCTGGCCGGTGGTGAACTGCATCTCCGGCGCGTCGAGGCCGGCGGCCGCCTGCGGGTTCCACGGCACGCTCTTCGAGACCGTGTACTCCTTGGGGTTGAACAGCGCCTCGATGCTCATGCCCAGCCGCTCGCCGTCCAGCGGGGTCAGGCTCAGTTTCGCTAGTCCCATTCGTCCTCCCCCAGGCGCGTCATCTCGAACTCGATGATCCGGCGCAGTCGGTCGATGACGTCCCCGGCGATCGTCTCGATCTCTTCCGGGCTCAGATTCTCGTCGATCTGGTCGGCCTTCTCGTGGCGCTCGGCCTCGCCGGTCTTGGCCTTGCCGCCGCCCTTCTTGCCGGTCGACCGCAGCACCTCGCCGCCGCCCGACGCCCGCCCCGTCTCGACCATCACGCGGCCGCTCGACGACGGCGGCGTGATCGAGGCGGGCCCGCGGTCGCCGAACAGGCGGCCCGCGAAGGCGGGCGGCGTGGCGGCCTCGGCCGCGCGCGTGGGCTGCGGCGCGGCGGGCGCGCCGCCGGTCTGCACCAGATCCCCCGCCGGAGCGGTGGGCGTGGGCGCGCCGCCCGCCGCCCGCGCGGCCCGGCCGAAGGTGCTCAGCGCGCGCCGCAGGTTGGCCGGCGCGGCCGAGCCGTCACCCCCGACCGAGGTCACGACGCTCGGCGCGACCAGCGCGCCGGGCGCGTCCGCGGGCTCGGCGCCCGCGACGGGCGTCGGCGCCGGCCCGGCGTCGTCGAACGCGGTGCGCAGCCAGGTGCCCACGCGATCCGGCAGGCGTCGCTCCGCCGGCAGCGCGCCGGCCTCGCCGGGCAGCGGCAGATCCATCACCGAGCCGCGGCGCGAGACGCCGCGCCCCGCCGCGCCGCCCGGCGCCCCCAGCTCGGGCGCCACCAGCGCGCCCTGGGCCGCGGGCATCCCCCGTCCGGCCGGCGGGCGAGCCGCCGCGGGGGCGGTGATCCGCGCGCCGCGCAGCGTCTGCAGCATGGTGCGGGTGCGCGCGGCCAGCGCGCGACCGGTGGCGGTGCGCGCCGCCGCCGGCCCGACCAACGAGGGCGCGGCGGTCGGCACGACCAGGTCGCCCGCCCGAGCCGCCGCGAGCCCGCCCGCCGCGAGCCTGCCCGCCGCGAGCCCGCCCGGCACGAACTCGCCGGGGGTCACAGCGGGCCCGACGCCCGGCGCGCGCCCTGCGGCCAGCGCCGCGCGCGCCGCGGCCACCGCGCGGGGCGACCAGGGCGTGCCCGCCTCCAGGCCAGCCAGCGCCGCGAGCCCCGCGGGCGCCGCCAGCGGGCGTACCAGTCCGCCGGGCGCGCCGTGGAACGCGCCGGCGGAAGGTCCGGCGGGGGCCGCGGCCGTCAGGCTCGACGCCTCGCCGCCCTCTCGCGGATCCACCGCGCCCAGCGTCCGGGCCTCCAGCGCCGCGGCGAAGGCCCCCGGGCCCCGCGCGTCGGTGGCGACCGCGCGGCCGTGAAGCAGCCCCGCCCAGGCAGCGCCTCGGCGGCCCGCGACGCCGGGCGGCGCCGCGCGTGCGCCCGCCGCCGCCCAGGGGGTGGGCCGCGCTCGGGCCGCCCGCACCATCTCACCGGTCGCGCCGCGCAGCTCGGTCGGGGCCGACGGCGCGGTCGCCGACGCGCCGCCGCGGGCCCGCAGAACCTGCTGCGCCGCGGCCAGCGCGGCGGCCCCCGCGGGCGTGGCGGCGTCCTGCGCTCGGCGGGCCGCGGGGCCGGCCACCTCGGCGCCGGCCACCTCGGCGTGGGCCAGAGGCGCCGCCGCGGCGTCTGCCGCCGGCCGGACGAAGGTCGCGTCGACGGTCGATCCACCCCCGGCTCGGACCGACTCGAGCGACCGCGCGCTCGGGGCGCCGGTGGCCGCGATGCGCAGGGCCGCGGCCACCGCCGGCGGCAGCCAGCGCTCGGCCAAGCCGGACAGGCCGGCCGTCGGCCCCGCCGGCGCGCTGAGGAGGGGCGATGTCGCCGTGGCCGCGGGGACGAAGGGCGCGCCGGACGTCGTCCGGGCCGCGGGCGCGCCGAGCGCCGTCGGCGTGCCCAGCGCGATCAGTGGAGTGACCGCCGAGGCCGGGCTGCCCCGGCGCGCCGCGGGCGCGACGGTCGCCGTGGTCGCCTCCATCACCGGCGACGTGGCCGGCACCGGCCGGACGAGATCACCCGGCGTGCCGCGCGCCCAGGGCCCCGCGCGCGAGGCGGGCGCCTCACCCCCGAGGCGCATGGCCTGCACCAGGGCCGGCGTCAGGGTCCGGCCGGCGCGCAGCGCGGTCGCGAGGCGCGCGGTGGCGGGGCCGTCGTAGCCGGCCGCCGCCGCCGCCCACGCGGCCGCGGTGGTGCCGAGCGTCGGGGCCGCGGCCGACGTGGGGGTCCAGAGGGGCGTGGCGGGCAAGCGCGCCGCACGCGCCACCGAGCCCGAAGGCCGCGGCGCCGCGCGCCCGATCCTGGCGCCCGCCGAGGCCACCCCGCCGAGCGCGGCCGGGCGGGCCGTCACGCCCGGTGTCGAGGCCTGCGCCGCGGCGATCGGCCCGACGCCCGACGGGCGCACGACGCTCGGCGCTGCGGCGCCTCGAGGGACGCCTTCGGCGATCTCGGCGCGGCCTTCGGCGGCCGCGGCGGGTGGGCCCATCGGTCGCACCAGATCGGCCGGCGCGCCCACGCGCTGCCAGGGCGACGCGGCCGGGGACGGGGCCCCGGCGCGGCCGATCGCGGTGCGCCCGGCGATCTGCTGCTCGGTCGCGACGGCGCGCGCGGCGCCGGCCGGGCGCCAGGGGGTGCCGCGAGCAGAGAGGCCCGGCGCGACGCCCGGCGGTGTCCAGGGCGTGCCGCCCGGCGTCCAGGGCGCGCCGCCGCGCGACCGGGCCGGGCTCGGCTCGACGGACGCCGCGACGCCCGGCGTCCAGGGCGTGCCGGGCGCCGCCGCGATCCGCGCCGCCCACGAAGCGCCCGCGACCTGCGCCGCACCGGCGGGAGCGGTCCGGAAGACCGACGGCGCCGGCGCACCCGCCGCGCCGCTGCGACCGGGCGCGGCCGCGCGGAGCGCAGCGACCGTGCCGGCGGCCCGCAGGGGCGAGGCGCGCTCGAAGCCGGCTCGAACGGGGACGCGAGGCGAGGCGCCGACGGCGCGCGACGCGATCGGCGCCGCGGCGCCGCGGAGGGCCGGCCGACCGGGCACCGCGGCGGGGGCCGCGAGCGGGCCGGCGCTGCGGGGCAACCCAGCCCGGGCGGTGGGCTCGGCGGACGGCGCGGTGCCCGCGGGGGCGGACGCCACCGGGCGGATCAGATCACCCACCGAGGTGTCGACCCAGGTCGGCAGAGCGACGGGACCTTCGCTCGGCGCCCGCCCCAGCGCGGGCGCGGCCTCCGCCGAGGTCTCGAAGGACTCGGCGCCCGCCTCGAAGGCCTCGGCGCGCGCGGCCAGATCGCCCGGCGCCCCCGACGCGACCGGCGGCGCCGCCAGCGCGACGGCGGCCAACGGACCGAAGCCCCAGCGCCCCGGGCGCGCGCTGGCCGGCCGGCCCTGCGCCGCGCGCCGATGCGCCACGGGCGCGTCGGCGGGCACCAGCCAGGTCGACACCGCCTCGGCCGTCGGCGGCTGCCAGCGATCACCCACGGCGTCGAGCAGGAGCTCGGCGCCGCGCGCCGCGGGCGCCAGACCATCGGCCGCGGTCCAGTCGGGCGTGGGGCCGGCCTCGGCGAGCACCACCGGGGCGCCGGCGCCGTGCACCGTGGCGCGGGCGTCGGGGAAGCGAAGGAGCGAGGCGTCGACGGCGCCCGCGCGGCCGAGCGCGCGCGGGTACGGCGACAGCGCCCCACCGGGGGCCGCCCGCCACTGCTCACGCGGGCGGGGTGAGGGCGCGGCCTCCGGACGCGGCCCAGCGGCGACCGGCACGAGCCGCCGCCCGCGCCGCGGCGCCGCGCTCAGGCCCGTCGAGTCGATGCCCGCCGGGTGCGCCACCGGATCCACCGGCACCACGAAGGGGGCGTCGAGGCCGAACAGCCCGGCGTCGTCGTAGCCGTCGTAGCTGCCCCAGTCGCGGGCGAAGCCGTCGAGGGCGTCGAGACCGAAGACGTCGATGCCGCCCTCGGCCCCGAGCGGCAGCGTCCAGCGATCAAAGACAGCGCCGGCCAGGGGGGTGGCGCCCATGCTGCCGTCGGCGCCGAAGCGCGTGAAGCGGTCGCCCAGGCGGCCCGCGAAGTCGGCGAACTGCGCGCCGAGCCCCACGTCGGGGGCGCCGACGACGTCGAGACCGATGGGCTCGGAGTGCGTCGCCATGATCAGCCTCGCGTGATGCCTTCGTGAGCGATCTCGACCGACTCCACCATGATCTGGCTCTGCGAGGCGTCCAGCTCCGGACCCTCCCACTTCACCGGCCAGGCCCGGGTGAAGTTCCAGCGGGCCTTCTCCTGCCCCGCGTCGTCCAGCATCACGATGCTGCCGTTCTTCCGTCCCACGCCGCCCGGCGCCTTGGAGAAGCCGAAGTGCCAGCCCTCGAGCAGCCGGTTGTCGATGTAGCCGACCTTCAGCACGACGTTGGGGTAGCTGCCCTGCCCGGGCAGCTTGTGCATCCGGTCGTTGATGCCGCCTTCCTGCTGGGCGAGCACCTCGATCTCGTGGCTCAGCCCGCTGACCGACTGGAAGTGCGCCAGGCTCAGGCCGTCGATCTCGACGACGAAGCGGAACTTGCCGAAGGGACGCGTCGTGGGCACGGCTACTCCTCCTCGTCCTGCGCCTGATCCTCGAGGCGCTGCGACAGCCGGAACACGATGAACTCGACCGGCCGAGTCACCGCCAGCCCGATTCGGGCGACCAGCATACCGCGGTCGATGGAATCAGGGGGATTCGTCTCGGTGTCGCACTGCACGAAGAAGGCCTGCTCGGGGGTCTCGCCCGCCAGCATGCCGCGCTCCCGCAGCTGCGCCAGGTAGGCGACCACCAGCCGCGTCAGCCGCTTCCACAGCCGCCGATCGTTGGGCTCGAAGACGGCCCACTGGGTGCCCTCCTCGATGTCCGCGGCGATGGTGCTGACCGTCCGCCGGACGTTCACGTAGCGCCACTCGGGATCGCTGCTCGTCGTCCGCGCGCCCCACACCCGCAGCCCGCGAGCGGCGAAGGGCCGCAGGCAGTTGACGCCCGCGTCGTTCAGCCGGGCGAGGTGGGCGTCCTGCAGCAGCATGTCGAGATCGACGATGCCCTCGACGACCTCGTTGGCCGGCGCCTTGTGGACGCCATGGTCGCGATCCGAGCGCGCGATGATGCCCGCGACGTGCCCCGACGGGGGCACCGTGCGCCGCCGCCCGCCCCCCTCGAGCACCACCACCCAGGGGTAGTACAGCGCGGCGTGCGCCGAGTCGTACTGCCGCCGCCAGCGCAGGGCCTCCTCGTGATCACAGCCCGGCGGCAGGTCGAGCACCGCGAAGCGGCAGCGCGACCGCTCGCAGTGAGCGATCGCGGCGTCCTGCACCACCTCGACGTCGCGCAGGGTGTGGAAGCGCCGGCTCCGCTCGAAGGCCGCCATCAGATCGGGCAGCACCAGCAGGTCGATGTCGGCCTCGTCGACCAGCCCCTCGATACCCCGCCGCGCGCCGGGCCCGTGATCGTGCCCGATGAAGTCCTCGGGGCCGAGATCCTCGAGACCGTCCGCGCCCCCGTCGAGCCCGGCGTCCAGCTGCTCCATCGGCAGGCAGAGCGAGGGCGGCGAGTCCGGGCGCAGCGCCTGCACGCGCACCAGCCGGCTGCGCTCGTTGACCACCCGCTCCACATAAGTCGGGCTGGCCCCGAAGAGCGACAGCTGCTCGAAGCGCTCCACCTTCTCGAACCAGCGCACCTCCAGATCGAAGGCGTGGGGCTCCACGTAGGTGGGCGCGGCCGACGCGAAGCGCCGCCCCAAGGGCGGGCTGATCTGCACGACCTTGCCGTCGACGCGGGTCACCGCGGCCCAGTGCTCCGCGTCCGCATCGTGGACCCGCACCAGCGTGCCGACGGTCAGCGCGTGCGTGCTCTTGACCTGCAGCACCTCGGCGCCGCCGTCCGCGTCGCGGGTCAGGAAGGTCTGGTTGCGGGCGCCGGCGCGCAGCGTGATCCGCAGCTCGTTGCCCCAGGTGCCGGGATCCTGCGCCGACAGCCGCAGGGACGGCTGCCCGGCCCGATCGAGCAGGGTGCGCCCCGCCGCGACGGCGACCGCCTCGCCCGGCGCGCCCTCGACGCGCGCGACGCGCTGCACGAAGCAGGTCTCGCCGCCGTTGTCGAAGAAGCCGCGCAGAGACGCGCCCAGGTAGCCCTCGGTCAGCGGCTCCCCGAAGAGCTCGACGAAGCGATCCATGCTGGTGACCCGCACGGGTCGATCGAGGGGGCCTCGCCGCGTGATGCCGAAGAAGACCGGGCGCCCGGTCTCGCGCAGCTCGAGCGGCGGGATGCGCTGTTCGCTCGGCTGGTAGTAGACGCCCGGCGCCCGAACCTCTGCCATGGCACTCTTCCTCGGGACACGTCCGCGGGGTGACCGACGCGGCGGCCGCGCGCTCGGTGCCCGCTCACCCAGCCGCGGGAGCGTCCGTCGGGGGCGGCGCATCCCGCGCCCCGCCGATGCGTCAGCGGCGTGAGTCGTTGATCTCTTTGTTGATCGCCGAGATCTCCTTGATCCACATCTGCCGCTCGCGGTGCTCCATGGTCAGGATGTCGTCGAGCGACCAGTGGAAGTGGTAGGCGATGTAGGCTACCTCCTGGAAGATGCGCTCCAGGGGGTAGCTCACGATTCCCCCAGATCGACCCCCAGATCCAGCTCGTAGCTGTGTCCGCACGACGGGCACGACGTCTTGACCTTCGCCGAGCCCTCCTCGTTGATCCGCCGGTAGAACTCCTGCAGATACGCGAGGTCGGACGAGAACATCTTCTCGATGATGCTGGGGTTGATGCTGCTCAGCGTGCCCAGCTTGGAGATCACCCGCGACAGCAGGATGATCACCAGATAGGCCCGGTTCTGCTGCACCCGGTAGTCCTGCAGCGGGGCGATCTCGTCCTTGGCCGTGGCCAGGCGCATCACGCCCTCGCGGTGCAGGTTGCCGTCGTTGTCGACGAAGCCCTTGGGCAGGGTGAACGGAAACTCGGTCTGGAAAGCCATCGTGTCCTTCCCGACACGCGGACCCCGGGCGCACGAGAAGCGCAGCACCGACGGGCGGCGTGCGCTTCTTCGGAACCCGTGCGGCGACCAGCGCCGGGCCCACGGTCTCGTAGACGATTCAGTCGGTCATCGGGCGGGTGTTCGAGAGGGCGTTTTTCTTCGCGTCGGGACGCGTCACGCTCCTCCGAGGGTGCCCGCGAACGAACCTCAGCCGCCCGCCTGCACCCGCTCCCAGCGCTCGACGACGAACTCGAGCTCCTCGACGGCGACGTCGGTGCCCTTCCCGTCGAGGCTGAAGCCCTTCCACTTGCAGGGCCACGCCTCGAAGAAGTTGTAGCGCATGACCTCGTCGCCGTTGTCGTTGTTGAGCACGATCGAGCCGCTCTTGCGGTCGACCTTGCCCTCCATGACCCGCTTGCGCCACTGCCACAGCTCGTCGGTCGAGACGTAGCCGCGCTTGAGGACGATGTTGCTGTACTTCGTGCGACCGGGCCGCTTGCGCAGGAACAGGTCGTCGCCGTCCTGGTACTCGATGACCTCGGTCTCGCTGTCGAGGCCCTCGACGTTCTTGAACGCCGCGGTCGTGACCCCGTCGATTTCGACGCGGAAGTTGAACTGACCGATGTAGTCGTGCTGTCGCCTGTTGTCGGACGCCATGGCTCTTCTCCGTCAAGCGGGTCCGACCCCTAACGGCGGCCCGCGAATCATCATTCCAGTTCGGACACCACCCGCCCGCGGCGGAGCTACTCGGAAACGTCGCCGCCGGTCGGCATCTGGCCGATCCGGAAGATAACAAACTCGGCGGGCTTTGTCGGGCACATGCCGATCTCGCAGACCATCTGCCCGGCGTCGATGACCTCCGGCGGGTTGGTCTCACCGTCGCACTTCACGTAGAAGGCCTGCTCCGGCGTCTCACCGAACAGGGCCCCGTCGCGCCACACGCGCAGCAGGAAGGCGGTGATGTTGCGCGACACGCGCTTCCACAGCTTCTGGTCGTTGGGCTCGAACACCACCCACTGCGTGCCGTTCTCGATCGACTGCTCGACCATGTTGAACAGCCGGCGCACGTTCACGTAGCGCCACTCCGGGTCGCTCGAGATGGTGCGCGCGCCCCACACCCGGATGCCCCGGTTGGGGAACTCGCGGATGCAGTTGATGCCCTTGGGGTTGAGCAGATCCTGCTCGCCCTTGGTGATGTTGTACTTCAGGCCCAGGGCGCCGCGGACGATCTCGTTGGCCGGGGCCTTGTGGACCCCGCGCTCCGCGTCGCTCCGCGCGTAGACGCCGGCCATGTGGCCCGACGGCGGGACGAAGATGTTGCCCTTCTGGGGGTCGTACACCTCGATCCACGGGAAGTAGTAGGCGCCGTACTTCGAGTCGCGGGGCTTGCCCAGCTTGTCGACGCCGCCCTTCTCGATGGTCTCCGGCGCGTCGAGGATCGCGAACCGGTAGCGCATCTTCTCACAGTGCGTCAGCACCGCGTCCTGGATGGCGGGCTCCGTCTGGCCGGGCGCGCAGACGATGTTGATCTCGTCCACCTCTTCGAACGCGTGCAGGCCGGTGCGCTCGCCCGGGCCCTTGTCGTGACCGATGAAGCGCGCCGGCTTGTCGCCCTCGCCCTTGCCGACGTTGAGCACGAAGCAGCGCGAGCCGCCGTTGTTGAAGAAGCCGTAGACGGCGTGAGCCAGGTGGTCGCTGTCGGCGAAGTCACCGAAGTTCTTCACGAAGGTCGACCAGTTCGGGCAGAAGACCACCTGGTTGACCGGGCCCTTGCTGCTCTCGCCGATGAAGCCGACGGTGCTCGTGCCCACCGCCTCGATCGGCTTGCTCGCCCCCGGGACCTCCTCGACGTAGACACCGGGTGACAAGTACTCAGCCATGGAATCCTCCTCAATTCCTCTACGCGCTTCGGCTTCCCGCCGCCGAACCGACTGTGTCGCACGGCATCAGCCCGCGCGCAAGTCCGGAGGATCGCCCCCGGCGAGCCTCAGAAAACGTCCACCGCGACCCGCCGCCGATCGACCCTTCGCAGATCCTCCGAGCGCCGCGGCGACTCGAGGCGGAGCAGGCACGAGTAGCCCACCGCCGGGCGCAGATGCTCACCGAAGCCTCGCCACAGCGACATCAGGAACTCGACGGACAGGTCCTCGATCGGCCGCACCGGGATGCGCGTCTCGGGATCGAACGCGTCGCCGTCGAGGGCCTCGCCCTCGAGCACCGGCAGGCTGAGCAGCGCCCGCATCGCGGCGCCGAGCAGCTCCTGCTGCTCGGCGTCCTCGTCGGCCCACGCGCTCACGAGGTAGTCGAGGCCGATGCGCAGGGGTGGGTCCTGGTAGAACTCGCGCACATCACCCTGGTCGTCGATCTGGCAGACCAGCGTGGGCAGATCCTCGCGCCGCCTCGGCCGCACGTTCACCCGGTACAGGTAGACGCCCAGCGCCGGCATCCGCGTGAACTTCTCGCGGAGGGGCGGCCCGGTGACCACCGGAAGCGTGCGCCCGAGGATCTCCTTCACCCCGTCCTCGAGGGCGGTCGCGAGCGACTCGGAGGTCTGCCGGAAGATGCGGTGCTGGGCCACGGCCGGAGCGTCCCCTGCGCCCTTGAAACGACCGGCAGGATGCCACCCGCGGCGCCGGCCGGCAACCGCGAGCGACGCGCGCTTGACACTCCGTTCGACCCGGTGCTAGCCCTCTGACGGCATGCGAGCTGCTCTCCCCCTGTTCGCGCTGGCCCTCGCCGCCGCCGGCTGCGGTGATGTCGAGATCAAGCCGGACTCCCGTTCCGGCCCCGATTTCGAGCGGGGCGGCGCCCTGCAGCTGTTCCCGGACAAGCTGACCGACGACTACGTCGACGCCGAGGGCGGCGACAACACGGACTTCAAGTTCGTGAAGGTGGCCGACAAGGGCTTCCTGACGCTGACGGTCTACTGGGACAACAAGCGGGTGCAGTCGACGGTCAACGTGCGGGATCGCTTCGGCGTCCTGCTGGCGTCGCGCGCGCACTCCGCGGAGCTCGAGAAGGACGTCATCGAGCTGCGGGTGGAGCCGGGCACGCACTTCATCGAGCTGCGGGCCGACAAGGGCGCGAGCGTCTACACCATCGAGGCCATCTTCCAGCGCTTCGACCACAACCCCGAAGACGACGTGCGGCCCGAGGCCGTCGGGCTCGGCGAGGATCTGCTCGCCGCGCCCATCCCGGAGGCGGTGCCCATCGAGCCCCGGCCCCGGGCGCGCGGCGGTCGCCCGAGCGGCACGCGGCCGGCGCCGCAGCCCCGTCGGCCGCGGGCGACGGCGCCCGCGGGCATCCCCGCGACCATCGTGCGGCTGCTGCCTGCCCGCGGCGGCGGCGCGACCATCCACCTGAACCGGGGCGAGTCGCACGGCATCGCGAAGGGCATGGGGGGCTACGTGCTGGACGACAACGGGAAGAAGCTGCAGGGCAGCGACTTCAGCATCACGCAGGCCTCGGGCAAGCGGGCGCAGGCCGTCACCCGGCTGAGCGTCGGCCAGATCGGCACCAAGCGCCGGGTGGTGGTGGTGCCGTGAGCCTGCTCCGCCGCCTGCCCCTGCTCGCCGTCGCGATGAACCTGGCCGCCTGCGGCGCGGTCGCGCCGACCATCGACAGCGCCCAGGAGGGCGACGAGGTGCGCGACCAGGCGCTGGCCGTCTACGTCGACCGCACCATCACCGACCGCCTCGACGGGCCCGAGGGCGACAACACCGACTGGAAGTACGTCGACATCGTCGAGCAGGGCCGCCTAAGGCTGGTGGTCAACATCGACACGCCGGATCGGTTGCTCGGCGGCGAGGTCGGCTTCTTCGACGAGTTCGGCAACCGCCTCGACCGCACGCTGGTGCTGGCGAACCAGACGACCTACGTGTTCGCCACCGAGGTCGAGAAGATCCCCAACAAGTTCTTCGTGCGGGTCTTCGCGCAAGACGGCACGTCGGTCTACAGCGTCGGCGCGACGCTGTCGCCCAAGCCCGCGCCGCCGCCGCCCAAGCCCTACACCGGGCCGGTGGTCGAGGTGCCCGAGGCGGCCCCGCCGCCGCCGAAGCGGCCCAAGCCGCGCGCCCGCCGCCCGTCCAAGCCGCCCCCGCCCGTACGGCCGCCCCCGCCTCCGCCCCCGGTGGAGGCCGCCGCGACCACCGTGCGTGCGACCGTGGTGCGCGCCCTGCCCGCCGCCGACGGGCAGTCGGTGACGCTGCACATCCTGCTCCCGAAGGGGAAGAAGCTGGCCCGGCGGTCGGGCACGCTCTACCGCGACGGCGCCCCCGTCGGCCAGGTGAGCATCACCAAGGGCACCGTCGGGCGGGTCTACGGCGTGATCGCGACCCCTCCCGGCAAGGTGACCGGCGCTCGGCTCGAGGTCGAGGTCGACGTCGAGTGATCACGCCGGCCCCCCGGCGATGACCGAAGAGATCCCTCCCACCGACGATCTGCCCGAAGCCGGCTGGCGCCTCCAGGTCGATCCAGGGGCCGACGGTATGCGCCTCGACCGCTTCGTCGCGCTGCGCGTGCGCCGCCTGTCGCGCGCCCGCGCCGCCCGGCTCACCGTCGTCGACCTCGACGAGCCCCAGCGACCCCTGAAGAAGTCGTCGGCGGTGCGCGCGGGGCAGCGGCTGTGGGTGCGGCGCCCGGTGCCCGACGCCGGCGCGTCGGCGGCGGCCCCGACGGTGCTCGCGCAGGACGCGGATCTGCTGGTGCTGGACAAGCCGGCCGGCCTGGCGGTGCACCCCACCGCGACGCGCTTCGTCACCACGCTCACGCATTGGCTGCAGATCGTCACGCCGGAGGGGCAGCCCGTACCCCGGCCGGCGCACCGCCTCGACGTCGAGACCTCGGGCGTGCTGGTCTGCGCCCGCCATGCCCTGGCGGATCGCCAGCTGAAGGCCGCCTTCGCCGAGGACGC
>JAUHXL010000502.1 GCA_030426945.1 bacterium | reverse complement strand
GCCGGCGGTGCGCTACGCGCTGCGGGCGCTGCTGGAAGAGGAGGGCTTCGCCGTCGACGAGGCCCCGGACGGGCAGGCGGGGCTCGCGCGCGTCGAGGCCGGCGGCGTCGACCTCGTGTTGAGCGATCTGCGCATGCCGAAGCTCGACGGTATGGGTCTGCTGGACGCGGTCGTCGCGCGGCCGCGCGCGCCGAAGGTGATCCTCATCACCGCGCACGGCAACGAGCGCGCGGCGGTCGAGGCGATGAAGCGGGGCGCCATCGACTACTTCGCCAAGCCTTTCGACAACGACGAGATCGTGCGGGTGGTGCGGCGCGCGCTCGAGACGGCGCGGCTGACCGACGAGAACCGGCGGCTGCGGGCCGAGCTGGCGCTGGCGCGCCACATGGTGTTCGAGAGCGAGGCGATGCGCCGCGTGGCAGAGCGGGTCGAGCGCGCGGCCGGGCGCGACGTGACCGTGTTGATCACCGGCGAGACGGGCACGGGCAAGGAGCTCGTGGCGCGCGCGCTGGTGCGGGCCTCGGCGCGGGCCGACCGTCCCTACGTGCGCTTCAACTGCGCCGCGCTGACCGACTCGCTGGCCGAGGCCGAGCTGTTCGGCCACAAGGCGGGCGCCTTCACCGGCGCGGCCAAGGCGCGGCGGGGCGTCTTCGGTGAGGCGGACGGCGGCACGCTGCTGCTCGACGAGGTGGGCGAGCTGGACCTGCGCATCCAGGGCGCGCTGCTACGCACGCTGCAGGACGGGGAGATGCGCGCCGTGGGCGCCGACCGGGCCGAGCGCGTGGACGTGCGGCTGGTAGCCGCGACGCACCGCGACCTGCGGGCCGAGGTCGAGGCCGGGCGCTTCCGGCAAGACCTGTACTACCGCCTGAACGTCGTCACCATCCACCTGCCGCCCCTGCGCGAGCGCCCCGAGGACGTCGCGCCGCTGGCCGAGCACTTCGCCCGCCGCTTCGGCGCCCAGTTCGGCCTGGCCGACGTGCGCCTCGCGCCCCGCCTGCTCCGCCGCCTCGAGGCGATGCCCTGGCCGGGCAACGTGCGCGAGCTGGAGCACGTGGTCGAGTCGTTGGTGGCCCTGGCCGACGGCCCGGTCATCGACGACGTCGCCGACCTGCACGAGGCGGCCGACGGCGCGCCGGCCCTCGACCTGAAGGCCCGCGTCGCGCGTTTCGAGAAGCGGGTGGTGGGCGAGGCGCTCGCCCGCGCCGGCGGCAACCAGAGCGAGGCCGCCCGTCAGCTCGGGGTCAGCCGGGTGACCCTGATCGACAAGCTGAACAAGTACGGGCTGCGCTGATCCGTGCTCCAGGTACCGCCGGTGCTCGAGGCCGACCGGCTGTCAGCTATCAGCTATCAGCGTTCTGCCGGGCTCCGAGCGTCGTGCCCGCTTCAGAACGACGTGGCGAGGTGCGATGCGCGGTAGGAGCAGGCGAAGACCCGACAGCCCGGCCAATCCGGCGGGGGGTGCGGTGGACCATCGGGTTCCGAACAACGACTGCGCTGACCCTCAGAACGCGCAGACCTTGACGCCGCGCTGCACGGCGGGGCGGGCCAGCACGCGCTGCACCCAGGCGTCGACGCGCGGGAAGTCGGCGTAGCCGACGTAGTCCTTGCCCTCGTAGAAGTCGAGCGCGGTGATCCACGGCACGGTGGCGATGTCGGCGACCGTGAAGTCCCCGACGAGGAAGTCGCGCCCTTCCAGCCGCGCCTCGATGACGCCCAACAGACGCGTCACCTCGGCGCCGTAGCGCTTCTCGCCGTAGTCGTCCGTCTTGTCCTTGGCGAACTTGTAGAAGTGCCCGAACTGCCCGAGCATCGGCCCCACGTGGCCCACCTGGAAGAACAGCCACTGCAGCACCTCGTTCTCGCCCCGCGGATCGGTGGGCAGCAGCTTGCCGGTGCGGCGGGCGAGGTAGTGCAGGATGGCGCCCGACTCCATGATGGTGATCGGCTCGCCGCCGGGGCCGTTGGGATCGAGCAGCGTCGGGATCTTCGAGTTGGGGTTCAGCCGCACGAACTCGGGATCGAACTGGTCGCCCGCCATGATGTCGATGCGGTGCGCCTCGTAGGGCAGCTCCATCTCTTCGAGGGCGATGGCCGCCTTCTGGCCGTTGGGCGTCGCGAGCGAGTAGAGCTGGATGCGGTCGGGGTGCGCAGGGGGCCAGTGCGAGGGGAACAGGTCGGTCTTCACGGTGCGTCTCCGGGTGGTGGGGGTCGACACCGGGGTACGCCGACGGCGCGGGCTCTGCAACACGCTCGGCCCACGGGTGGGCCGCGGTCATCGGGGAGGTCGTGGCGGGCAGCCGGTCGCCGTCGGCCCGCGCGGTGACGCCGCGCCCTCGAGGCGGTCGCGTTCGGGCCCAGCGATTGGTTTGAGAGCTTTCCTCCGCGGCCGGGCACGCGTAGGGTGCGCCGCAGCGCGGAGGGGCGCGCCACGAGCTCTCGGCCCATTCGACCCGGTCGGCATGTGGGAGCGCTCATCGGAGGAGGGGTAGATGCACATCGGTCACCTGGTGGCGCTAGCGCTCGTGTACCCGGCCCTGGCCTTCGCGGCCGACGGTCCGAGCGAGACGCCGGCGCATTGCACGAAGGGGGTGTGGCAGCTCGAGGGCGCGCCCACCGGCTCCGAGGCCGACGCGTCGTTCTCGCCTGCCTGGATCCGCGAGCTCACGCAGGTCGCCGACTGCATGAAGCGGCCCGAGCTGGCCAACACCTGCGTCACGGTGCAGGGGCGCTACGACGACATGGCGTTCGACGGCGCGGTGAGTCAGGCCCTGGGCGGCGAGATCCCGGCGCAGATCCTGCGGGCCCGCGGCCGGGCGCTGCGCGTGCTGTCGTGGCTCTACGACGCGGGGGTCGATCCCCAGCGGATTCAGGAGCGCCCGCCGCCCAGCCAGGCGACCTTCCGCGGCGTCTACGTGGCCCTGCTGCCCAAATGCCTGCCGGTGCCCGCGGAGCCCGTCGTGGTGACGCCGCTGCCCCCGGATTCGGCGCAGATTCGCGTGGTGGTCGAGCAGGCGCTCGACGCGCGGGGTGCCCAGCCCGGGGCCGGCGGCCCCACCGAGGTCCACGTGACGGTGCCGCCGCCGGTGGACGCGGCCGGCCCGTGGTGGATCGGCGTGAGCACTGCCGGGGTGGGCCTCTTCGCCGACGGCGTCGACGATGTCTTCGCCGCGGAAGCGCGGCTGGGCGTCGGCTGGTCCGGCCAGCACACCTACGCGCGCTTCGACACCGGCCTCGCCTTCGGCACCGACACCGCCCAGGACACGGGCCTGGCCACCGGGCTCGGCGCCGGGTGGCGCGCGCTCGAGTGGCTCGAGGTCGGCGCCCGCGTCGGCCACCGCATCAGCGGCGCCGACTTCCTCGATCCCTACGCGGATCAGGTGTTCTACGGCGCCGTCGAGAGCACCCAGTGCCTCGATCTGGACGACGCCGGCCTGCAGGGCTGCCTCGAGGAGATCCTCGGCGGCGGCAAGCTGAGCCGGCGGGCCGTCGAGGTGCGGGACACCTTGTACTTCGTGCCCGAGGAGGATCACGCGGTCCTCGTCTTCGGCATGCTGCTCAGCCTGCGCCAGGGGCTCTGACGATGAGGCATAGCCAGATGAGATCCTTGTTCCTGGGCGCCCTGCTGCTGGTCGGCTGCGGCGAGCTCGACGCGGGCGACGCGATCTGCGACGCGCTGGGGGATCCCGGCTGCCCCTGCACGGCGGCGGGCGAGTGCACCGATCAGCCCGACGGGCGCTACGTGTGCAGCGCCGGCCTGTGCGTGGCGGCGCCGTGCCCCGCGGGCAACCTGGGCTGCGCCTGCGATCCGGCGGGGGACTGCGGACCGGGGCTGGTGTGCGAGGCCGGCGGCGTGTGCGTCGAAGGCTGCGCGCCGGGCAGCACCGGCTGCGACTGCCGCCTCGGCGGGGGCTGCGACCGGGACGAGTCGGGGCGCCCCCAGGCCTGCATCGACGACATCTGCCAGGCGCCGCGCTGTCAGCTCGGCACCCTGGGCTGTTTCTGCGACGCCGCGGACGCCTGCCGCGACGGCAGCGTGTGCGACGACGGCGTCTGCCTCGCCGACACCGGGCAGACGCTGGATCCGCCCGCGGATCCGGCCTGCTGGACGCCCTGCCGCGGCGGCGAGATCGACGGGCCGAACGGCCGCATCGAGTGCGAGGCGGACGGCCTGGTGGCCGGCTGCATCGGCGACACGCTGTGCGTGGACGGCACCTGCATCGAGCCGGCCGAGATGATGCTGCGCCAGGCCGCGGGGCAGGCCATCGCGCCCTGCCGCCACGACCGCGACTGCCCCGAGAGCCAGAACTGCATCGACGGCGGGTGCTACTCGGACTGCCGGGTGGACGCCGACTGCAAGGGCACGCGCGTCTGTCACAAGCGCGCCTGCCGCCTGCCCTGCACCACGCCGGGGGGCGGCGAGGGCTGCGCGGCGGGCTATCGCTGCGAGGCGGCGGACGGGATGAACGGCGTCTGCCTGCCCAACGCGCCGGACGATCTCATCACCCCCGACGCGCGCCCCGCGGCGGCGGTGGCCTACCCCGAGGACGCCGACGTCGTGCGGCCGGCGCGGCTGGTCTTCACGGCGATGCAGCAGGACGGCAGCTTCCGGCTCACCAACACCACCGACCAGACGCGCACCTTCACCGTGAAGAAGACGCAGCACACGGTGGTGTTCATGGGCGGCGGCGCCATCACCGGCCGCGAGACGGTCACCACCGATCCGCTGAGTTGGCTGCGCATCGGCACCGACGAGCAGCCGCTCGACGCGGTGCCGTCCCTCGAGATCACCCTGGCGGCGGGCGCCTCGCAGCGCATCGACCTCGAGGGCGCAGAGACCCCTGACTTCCCCGTGTGGACCGGCATCCTCACCGTCTTCACGCCCGGCGCGCCGGCGGTGACCGTCGATCTGGGCTTCCTGAACAGCCCGGCCGGGCGCTGGTCGGGCACGGTGTACTACCTGGCCAACTTCGGCACCGACCAGCTGCAGCCCTGGGCCGACGCGGTGGCCGCGGGCAACGAGCCCACCGCCGCGCGGGCCATCGACGACGTGGGCAACGCCCTGGTGCGGCGCTGGTGGGCCTTCCGCGAGGGCAGCCTCGGCCGCGCCGAGTTCGACGCGGTGCTCACCTCGACCATCGACGAGAGCTGGGACTGGCCGGTCAGCCGCGCGTTCTGCGCCAACGACAACGCCGCCTGCTATCCGGCCGACAACGCCGAGGGCTTCTCGATCTACTCCGACGACGTCAGCGCCAGCCCGGTGCCCTCCGGGCTGTCCCAGCTCGACCTGGCGCTGAACCTGCGCCCGGACGGCGCCGATCCGTCCCGCTGGACCGGCCGCATCGAGAGCAGCCGCGCGCTGCAGTACCCCGGCAACCCGGGCATCAGCGTCGCCTTCCGCGGCGATCCCAACGACTGCCACTTCGCGCCGGGCGAGGCCGCCTGCATCAC
>JAUHXL010000501.1 GCA_030426945.1 bacterium | reverse complement strand
CGGCGGGGGCGGGCGCCGGTGTTGGCCTCGCTGCCATGCACGGTGAAGGCGCCGAAGGCGACGAGATCGCCCGGCATCAGCGCGGGCGCGATCGCGTCGCGGGCGTCGACGTGCGCCGGCGGCAGCGTGCGGGTGTCGGCGTCGTAGGGTCGGTGGCCCGCGCGGTGGCTGCCGGGCAGGAAGCGCAGGGGGCCGTTGTCGGGGCCGACCGGATCGATGGCCAGCGCGAGCTCGACGAAGCTGCCCTTGCCGTCCAGGTCGGTCCAGGCCGGCGTGCCGTGGCGGCGGTGCGCGCTGTCCTGATGCCAGGGGAAGGCGACGCCGTCGCCGGGGTGCTTGAAGTGGGCCTGGCTGATGAGCTGGTCCAGCACGGGGCTCTGCAGGAGCTGCGCGGCGATGGAGACCAGGCGCGCGTGGCGACCGAGGCGGTCCAGGGTGGGATCGGCGCCGGCGCACCAGACGACGCGGTGGATGCGCGGCGGATCGCCCGGCTCGGTGACGAAGAGGGCGGTGCCGGGGGCGGCGTCGTCGGTGTGGGCGCGGGCCGCCGCGTCGGCCAGGCGCCCGAAGGCGGCGCTCAGCTGGGCGACGGCCGACGGGGGGAAGACCCGCGGGACGACCACGAAGCCGTCGCGGTCGAAGCGGGCCATCTGCGTCTCGGTGAGTGGACCTCGCATGTCTGTGAGCTTAACGCCGCCCGGCGCGCGGTCGCCAATTCGTGATCAGCCGGCGTCGAGCCGCCGCATCACGCGACGGAAGGCGTCGAGGGTCGCCTCTTGGGCGGGGTGTCGGCCGTCGACGACGACCGGGCGGCCGGCCACCCAGGTGGCGCGGACGCAGTCGGGGCCGGCGCTGAAGGCGAGATCGGCCAGCAGGGTGCGCGCGGTGGTGGCGGCCAGGCGGGGGTGGCGTAGATCCAGGGCCACGAGGTCGGCGGGCGCGCCGGGCGCGAGGGCGCCGACGGGCAGGCCCAGGCTGCGCGCGCCGTGGGTGGTGGCCATGGGCCACAGCAGATCGGCCACCTCGAGGCGGCCGTCGGCGGGCGCCGGATGCCAGGCGCCGTGGGCGCGGGCGAGCACGTTGCGGCGCTCGGCGCGCAGGCGCTCGTGGTACTCGACCAGCCGCATCTCGTTGAACAGGTCGATGTCGGCCTGGCCGTCGCTGCCGAGGGCGATGGGCACGCGCCGGGCGAGCAGCTCGGCGGCGGGCAGGAAGCCGTCGCCCAGGTTGCGCTCGGTGCCCGGGCAGGCGGCGATCGTCGGGCGGGCGCGCGCGACGCGCGCGAAGGCGTCGTCGTCGAGGTGGGTGGCGTGCACCAGCGTCGTCCGCGGACCGAGCAGGCCGCAGGCGTCGATCAGCGCGACGGGCGACATCCCGTGCTCGGCGGCGCACTGCGCCAGCTCGGCGCGCTGCTCGCACGCGTGCAGGTGCACCACGCGATCGCCGGCGGCGCGGGCGACGGCCTCGAGCCAGCCGCGCGGCACCGCGCGCACGCTGTGCGGGGCGAGGCCGACGCTGACCGCGGCGTCGCCGCGCCAGTGGGCGGCGAGGGCGTCGACGCGGTCGAGCGCGGTGTCGACGTCGGGATCGACGAAGCGCCGCTGCAGCGCCTCGGCCGGTCGGCCCGGGCCGGCTCGGTGATACAGGACGCGCAGCAGCGCGACGCGCAGGCCGACGTCGCGGGCGGCGCGGACGACGCGGTGGGCCAGCGCGTTGGGATCGGCGTAGGGCGCGCCGTCGGGCGCGTGGTGCAGGTAGTGGAACTCGCCGACGGTCGTGACGCCGCCTTTGGCCATCTCGAGGAAGGCCATCCGCGACACCGCCTCGACGTCGTCGGGATCGAGCGCGTTGGCGGTCCGATACATCAGGTCGCGCCAGGACCAGAAGTCCTCGTCCTCGCGACCCGCCCGGAGGTGCTCGGTGCGGCCGCGCAGGGCGCGCTGAAAGGCGTGGCTGTGCGCGTTGATCAGGCCGGGCGCGAGGGCGACCTCGCCCAGATCCGTGTCGCCCGGCGCGGCCGGTCGGAGGGTAGCGACGCTGCCGTCGCGCACCACGACCGTCGCGTCGGTGTGCACGGCGTCCGGCCCGATGACGAAGCGGGCGCGCAGGCGGGTCTCGGGCGGGGTCATGCAACCTCCTCGGCGCCCCATTGGACAGGGCGCCGCCGCCGTTGCCAAGCCGCACCTGCCCGGCCCACCCCGTGACCAATCGGTGACACGCGGCCGCAGCGGCGCCCCCCGCGGGCTGGCATGAGATGTGCCAACGCAGGGCCCCCGTTCACCTGGGGGTACCGCATGAAGCCCATCACCCTGCACGCCGAGGGGCTCGCTGCGCTGTACGGGCGCAGCCTGCTGACCACCTCGGACTTCAGCGACAGCGCGCTGCGGCAGCTGCTCGCGCTGGCCGAGGCCTTCGCCCGCCTCGATCGCGCCGGCGTCCGCACCGACCTGCTGCCCGCGCAGCTGGCCTACGCGATGTTCTTCGACAACTCGACGCGCACCAAGTCGGCCTGGGCCGGCGCGGCGGCCCGCCTGGGCATGCAGCCGGTCATCGTCGACGGCAGCAGCACGCAGGTCGCGCACGGCGAGACCGCGGCCGAGACGGGCGCGATGATCGGCATGAACGCGCACGCGCTGGGCGTGCGGCACGACAAGGTGCTCGGCGCGGGCAACCGCTTCATGCGCGAGGTGCTGGCCGGCGTGCAGGGCTACCTCGACGCGACGCGCGACGACCGCAAGGTGCCCCTGGTCAACCTGCAGTGCGACATCGATCACCCGACGCAGACGCTGGCCGATCTGCGCTGGCTGCAGCAGCGCGTGGGCGATCTCCGCGGCAAGCGCGTCGCCATCAGCTGGGCCTACTCGCCCAGCTACGCCAAGCCGCTGTCGGTGCCCCAGGGCCTGGCCACGCTGCTCACCCGCTTCGGCGCGCACGTGACGTTGGCGCACCCGCCGGGCTACGAGCTGCTGGACGAGCCGATGACCCTGGCCCACACGCACGCCGACCGCAGCGGCGGTACGTTCCGCGTGGTGCACGACATGGACGATGCCTTCCGCGACGCCGACGTCGTCTACCCCAAGAGCTGGGGGCCGATGGATCTGATGCAGGCGCGCGTGGGCGCCGGCGAGGTCGAGCTGGCCGACATCGAGCAGAAGATGCTGGCGCTCAACGCGCGCCACACCGGGTGGATCTGCGACGAGGCGCGCATGGCGCGGACGAACGAGGCGCTGTACATGCACTGCCTGCCCGCCGACATCGGCGCCGAGGTCAGCCCCGGCGTGATGGATCGCTTCCGCGTCGACCTGGCGCGCGAGGCGAACGAGAAGCTGTACGTGATCATGGCGTTGCTGGCGGGCGCGAAGGTGCCCGACCTGGCCGAGCGCCTGGCCGCCGTGGGAGGCAACCATGTCGTCGTTGGATGAACGGGTGATGGCGCTGGCCGCGCGTGACCTGCCCTTGGCCCGCGAGATCCTGGCCGAGGCGATCCGGGTGCCGGCCGACCACGTCGAGGCCGATCCGCGCTGTGGGCTGAGCAACCACGAGGGGCCGCGCCTGGAGTACCTGAAGCGGCGAATCGTCGAGATCGGCGCGGTGCGGTCGCCCGAGGACGTCTTCTTCGACGGCTTCGGCAACCTGGTGTGGCAGATCGAGGATCCCGACGACCCGACGCCGCCCGAGCAGAAGAAGGTGGTCTGGTTCGACGGCCACACCGACACCGTGCAGGCCCTGCGCGGCGCCTGGCGCAGCAAGATCGGGGGCGTCGACGCCTACGACGGGCGCGTCGAGGGCGAGGTCGACCGCGACTTCCTGCGGCGCGAGCTGGGCTGGCTGCCGCCCGACGATCAGTGGGAGCACCTGCTGTTCGGGCGGGGCAGCGCCGATCAGCTGGGCGGGGTGGTCGCGCAGATCGTCGCCAGCCGCATCCTGGTCGAGCTGACCGCCGAGGGCGCGCTGCGCGGCTGCGTGGTGCGCTGCTACGGCACGGTGGCCGAGGAGGACAACGACGGCGGCGGGCCGCACCACGTGCTGCACCACGAGCTGCCCGAGCTGCCCCCGTGGAAGGTGCCCGACGTGGTGGTGCTGACCGAGGGCACCGGCGACGCGAAGAAGGGCTCGCTGGGCATCTACCGCGGGCAGCGCGGGCGGATGCAGATCGAGGTCGAGATCACCGGGCGATCCTGCCACGGGTCGATGCCCTGGGAGGGGCTGAACCCGCTGGAGCACGGCGCGCTGATCCTGGTCGAGGCGACCGCGCGCTATGCCCGCGGCGAGGGCTTCCTCGAGGACGCCTTCCTCGGCCCGGGCAGCCGCACCGCGTCGTGGGCGTCGCTGGACACGCCGAGCGACTGCGCGGTGCCCGAGCGCTTCACGTTCCGCTTCGACCGCCGGCTGACGCTCGGCGAGACCGCCGAGGCGGCGCTGGCCGACGTCGCGCGCATGGGCAGCGTCGAGGCGGCGCGGGCGGCCGGGCTGACCGTCGACGTGCGCGTGCCCATCTACGACGCGCCGACCTGGAAGGGCACCGTGCCGGGCAACGCGCAGGTCTACCCCGGCTGGGCCACCCCCGCCGAGCACCCGGCCATCGACGCCGCGGTGCGCACCTACCGGCAGGTGGTCGGCCCGACCATCCCGACCGACGGCAGCATGGGCAACCTGAGGCGCGAGCCGCGCGTGGATCGCTGGATCTTCAGCACCGACGGCGTGGGCTTCCCGGTGCCGGCCGACGCGCCGCCCTTCGGCATCCCCGCCGAGAAGGGCTGGGTGCGGGCCGGCGCGGTGACCTATCCGCCCATGTTCGGGGTGGGGCCCGGCGTCGAGCAGAACACGCACAAGATCGGCGAGTGCGTCGATCTGCGCGAGCTGGAACGGACCGTGGGCTTCCTGGCGCGGTTCCCCAGCGTGTTCGCGGGGGGCTGAGCCGGAGCGGGGCGATCAATAGTCCCAGCCGGCGACCAGCCAGTTCTGGACGATGAAGGTCGTCTCTTCCTCGTCGCCGGCCTTCTCCTGCGCGACGCCGAACAGCGGCGTCAGCAGCAGGTGGACGTGCTTGCTGGGCTGCCACGAGATGCTGGGGCCGACGACGTACTTCTTCTCGATGAAGTCGAAGCGGCCGTCCTTGTCGTCGATCAGCTCGACCTCGGCCTCGGCGCCGATGGACAGCTCGGTGTCGACGAGGGTCTTCGAGATGCCGCCGGTGACCTTGTACTCGTGCGTCTCGGGACCGCCGACGACGCGCTCGAGCACCAGGTTCAGGCCGCTGTGCAGCCCCGGCGCGATCTCGCCGCCGAGCAGCACCTTCAGCTCGACGAAGTTCTCCTCGGCGTTGTGGCGGCCCACCTCGAAGTACAGCGTCGGGTTGGCCCAGATCTGGCCCCAGTCGGCCAGCGCGTAGCGCAGCTCGATGCTCTCCTTGGCGATCTCGATGGGGCCGTGGCCCTTCTGCTCGGCGGT
>JAUHXL010000500.1 GCA_030426945.1 bacterium | reverse complement strand
CGCCGAGCCGCACAGGATCAGGCGCGCGCGCGACGCGCTGCGCCGCTCGCCGCGGTGGGCGAGCGCGCCCTGGATGATCGACGGCAACGACGGGCTGGCGTGGGCCAGATAGGGGAACTCGTCCAGCACCACGACCACCGGCTCGTCCCGCCGGCCCAGCTCGAGCAACGCGTCCACCGCCGCCGGCCAGCCGTCGAACGCGATCCGCCCCGGCGCCCCCACGTGCGCCGCCAGCCGTTGCCCCAAGTGCCGCAGCGAGTCGGCCTCGGTCGCCTCGATGGCCTCGTAGTAGAAGCCTCCGGTGGCCTCGCACAGACACTGGAGCAGGAAGGACTTTCCCTGTCTGCGCCGCCCCGAGACGATGCCGAGGGTGGCGCCGGCCCGGGCATCGCCGGCGAAGCGTGCGAGGGCGTTCCACTCCCACACCCGGTCGAACATGTCGGCAGGACGATCCACCGACATAATGTAGTTCTGCACTTATAATAAGTACAGTCCTACATCGTGTCCGCGGGACGCCTGTGGCGTCCCGGGACGGGGGGACCGCCAGGCTGCGCGGGTGGGCGCGCGGCCATGCGCAAGGTGGGGGTGGCGACGGCTGGTGCCGGCGCGCACGGTCGTCGGGGCGGGGGTCGTACGAGCCGTCGACGCCGCTCAGTCCCAGCGGCTGCCGATGGTCAGGTGCCAGCGCTCCAGCGTCAGGCCGACGCGGCCGCCGTCGATGACGCGCAGGGTCCACGTGCCGTTGACGTCCTCGTCGCCGCTGAAGCCGCGGGGCACGACGTCGATCCAGTGGGTGTCGTGGGCGACGGGGGCGTCGAAGACGGTGACCTCGTTGCCGGAGGGGTTGGTCAGCGTGATGGTCAGGTGGGTGGCGCCTTCGGTGACCACCTCGGCGCCGAAGACGACGTCCATGTCGACGCTGGCCAGGCCGCGGGCGGGGATGTCGAGGGTCAGCTCGCCGGCGTCGGCGTCCAGCGTGGTCGCGCCCGCGCTCACGAAGGTCTGGCGCATCCAGGCGGGCAGGCACAGGCCCCAGGACGGGTCGCGGCTGATGCCGGCGCACAGAAGGCCCGCGGCGCAGGCGGTGTCGGCGCTGCACTCGGTGCCCTCGGCGGGGTGGCGCGACGTGTCGGCGCAGCGGCCGACGCCGTCGGCGCGGCCGGCGCAGGTGAGGCCCCCGGCGCAGTCGGCGTCGGCGCTGCAGTCGCGGCCGGCGGGGCCGGGGGTCACGGCGCACTGGTACAGGTCGCCGTCGCCGTTGACCGCGACGGGCTCGGCGCCCTCGGCGGGGAAGATCGCGCCGACCGAGGTGTCGCCGGCGCCGAACTCGACGCCGACGAAGGCGCGGCCGTTCGTCGCATCCCACAGGTCGACCAGGTTGATCTCGCCGGCGTCGGCGCGCTCGAAGGCGGCGTCGAGGGAATCCACGTCGGTGTGCCCGGCGGCCTGCATCGCGGCGACGATCTGCCGGCCGGTGAGGGCGTCGAGGCCGTCGGGGGCGCGCAGGCGGCGCTCGGCGGTCACCGCCACGCCGGGCGTGCGCCAGAGGTCCTGCCAGGTGTCGCCGAAGACGCAGCCGGGCGCCTCGAAGCGGGGCGCGAGCGCGTCGCGGCAGGGGCCGACGAGGGCGCCCCACGCCTGCTCGTAAGGCAGGTCGCAGGCGGGCACGGGGGCCGCGGCGCACTGCGCGTCGTAGCCGACGGCGAAGGGCTCGGCGTCGAGGCAGGCCTCGAAGGCGTCGGGCGCGGTCCAGCCGGCCTCGGTGTCGCTCAGCTGGTCGGCGACGCAGGCCTCGACGCCCTGGGCGATCAGATCGGGGCAGGCGGACGGCTCGGGCTGGGGCGCCGGCGCGCAGTCGCCGCCCGGGCAGTCGAGCGCCAGCCGATAGCTGCCGCGGCCGCGCGCGTCGTGGGTGCCGACGACCACCAGGTACGTGCCGCCCGCGTCCAGCGTCAGCCCGCGCAGCCGCGCGTGCGGCCCCCACCCGCTGTCGTCGTCGGCCGCGAGCGCGGTCGTGCCGAAGCTGCCGCCGACGCCCGGGCCGTAGACGAACAACGTCGTGTCGATGCGCCGCGTGGTGCCGCGCTGCGTGATCTCGAGGTCGACCACCGCGCCGGCGCGCGCCGCGAAGGTATACGCGTCGAACTGGAGATCCTCGGTCATCTCGCCGGTGGCGGCCTCGCCGAAGTCGAGCGCGCCGCGCAGCGTGACCCGCTCGGACACGTCGGCCTTGCCGCCCAGCGCGACCGGGGGCTCGACCGGCGCGCCGCGCTCGGCGCCCTCGTCGGCGCAGGCGGTGAGCAGCAGCAGGGAAGCGGCGACGGGGCGCAGGCGCATGGGGACCTCCTGGGACGGCCCGCCGTCGAGCAACATGTGCGCCAGCGTTCGTCGCCCACAGCGCCGTCCGCGGCCTGGCCAGGGCGGTGGCCACGCACATGGACAACCGCCGCGCCCCGCGGCAAGCTCGCCCGGTCATGGCCCGACCCGCAGGCAAACCCCAGGCAGGCCCGCGCCACAACACGCCCCTCTGGGCGGCGCTGGCGACCACCGTCCTCTGCGCCCTGCTGAGCGCCGCGCATCACTACGCCCGCGACTTCGACGTCCCCGGCCTGCAGGCCCTCGAGTTCCTGACCGTCGACGCCCGCTTCGCCGTGCGCGGCGCCCAGGCGCCGGCCGACGACCGCATCGTCATCCTCGGCTTCGACGACGCCCTGCGACAGGCGGCCCCCGACGCCTTCAGCAAGCGCGCCGGCTGGGCCCGCGTGCTGGACGCGGTGGCCGCCTACGAGCCCGCCGTGGTCGCCATCGACGCCTTCTTCGCCGCCCCCGAAGAGGTGCTGCCGCCCGGCGTCGTCGAGCAGGTGCAGGGCGCCTTCGAGGCCCTCGCCGCCGCGCAGACCGACCTCGAGAAGCAGGCCCGCGCGGCCCTCGAGGCCGTCCTCGCCGAGACCCGCGGCGACGTCACCCTGCGCGACGCCTCGAAGCGCCTGGGCGTCGTCCACTTCGCCCTGCTGTTCTTCCTCGACGGCGAGCCCGCTCCGCCTGACGCGCCCGAGCCCGAGGGCCTGCGCCCCGCCCGCATCGACGAGGCCGTCGCCGTGGAGGGGCCCGCCGACGAGCGCCCGCCGGTGGCCGCCTACGGCGTCTACGCCTCGCTGCCCCTGCTCGCCGAGGTGGCCGCGGGGGCGGGCCACGTCAACATCGCCCGCGACGCCGACGGCGCCGTCCGCCGCACCTTCGCGGTCATCGAGCGCTCGGGCCGGTTCTACGCGCCGCTGGGCTTGGCGGCGGCGCGCAGCGGCAGCGGGGACGACCTGTCGTGGGTCGCCGGCGAGCCCTTCGTCCACCTCGGCGAGCGCCGGCTGCCCGTCGACCTCGACGGCACCGTCCACCTGGGCTGGCTGGGCCCGGCGGGCACCTTCCCCATCGTCTCGGCCGCCGCCGTGCTCGACGGCACGGCGCCGAAGGACGCCCTGAAGGACAAGATCGTCTTCGTCGGCTTCACCGACGCCGCGCGCGACCGCGTCACGACGCCCTTCGACGAGTCGATGCCCGGCGTCGAGGTGCACGCGACGCTGGCCCACAACGCCCTGCACGGCGGGCTGATGCGGCCGGCGGGCCCCGGCGCCGGGCTGCTGGCCGTGGTGCTGCTGGGCCTGCTGATCGCCCTGATGCAGTTCCGCCCCCTGCGCCAGCGCCGCCCCTGGCTGGGCGCCGTGGGCGCGGTCGTGCTGATGCCGGCCTACTTCGGCGTCGCCCAGGTGCTGTTCGGGCAGGGGTTGGTGGTCGAGATGGCCGCGCCGCTGTTGACCTGCGTGGCCGTGGCCCTGGTGGGGGTCAGCACCGCGCTGGTCAGCGAGGGCCGCGAGAAGGCCAAGCTGCGCGCGGCGTTCTCGCAGTACGTGGCGCCCGCGCTGGTCAGCCGCATCATCGCCGAGCCCGGCCGCCTGGGGCTGGGCGGCGAGCGCCGCGAGGTGACGGTGCTGTTCTCGGACATCCGCGGCTTCTCGAGCTTCAGCGAGGGCATGCAGCCCGAGGATCTGTCCAAGTTCCTCAACGAGTACCTCAACCCCATGACCCGGCTGGTGCTCGACGAGCGCGGCATGCTGGACAAGTACATCGGCGACGCGGTGATGGCGGTCTACGGCGCGCCCCTCGACCAGCCCGATCACGCGGCGGCGGCCTGCCGCACGGCGCTGGCCATGGTCGACGCCCTGGCGCCCTTGAACCGCGCGTGGGCCGAGCGCGGCCTGCCCGCCATCCGCATCGGCGTCGGCCTGAACACCGGCGTCGTCTCGGCCGGCAACATGGGCTCGGACCTGCGCTTCGACTACACGGTGATGGGCGACGCGGTGAACCTGGGCGCGCGCCTCGAGCCGCTGACCAAGGAGATGGGCGTCGACATCCTGGTCGGCGAGACGACGCGCGCGGCGGCCGGCGAGGGGTTCGTCTTCCGCGAGGTCGACCGCGTGCGCGTGAAGGGGCGCGGGGGCACCGTGCGCGTGTACGAGCTGGTGGGCCTGCCCGGCGCGGCGCGGCTGTCGCCCGACGACCTGGCGCTGTACGCCGAGGCGCTGGGCCGCTACCGCGCGCAGGACTGGGACGGCGCCGCGGCGGCCTTCGCGGCCTTCCGCGCGCGGCACCCCGACGATGGCCCGGCGCGGGTGATGGGCGCGCGCATCGAGGCCCTGCGCGCGGCCCCGCCGGGGGCGGACTGGGATGGCGCGTACGACCAGCGTTCGAAGTGAACCGACCGCGGGGCGCGCGTTGTACGACGGCCGCGCACGCACTAGAGTGCCGAACGTGCGCTGCTTCCTCCCCCTGCTGTTGCTGGCCGGCCTGTGGCTGGGCTGCAGCGCGTCCGAGCCCGAGTCACCGCCCCCGGCGGCGGCCGGGGACGACACGCCGGCCGGCGTCGTGCTGGCCGTCGAGGGCGAGGTCACGGCCACCCGCGCCGCCGAGGGCGCGCCGGCCCGCGCGCTCGCCGTCGACGCCGAGGTCTTCGCCGACGACACCGTGAAGACGGCCGAGGGCGCCTCGATCACCGTGCGCCTGAACCACAACAACGCGAACTGGACGCTCGAGGGCGGCAAGACGCGGCGCGTCGACAAGGGCGCCGCGTGGCGCGCGCCGAAGGGCGAGCCGCAGCCGGTGGCCGAGGGTCCGGCCAAGCGCATCGACACCACGCCGGCCGGTCGCCACGCGGCGGTCGAGGCCGCGACCACCGGCGAGGCCGCGCTGGCCGAGGCCGCCCCGGGGGTCGAGGAGGCCGCGCCGCTGGACGACGCGCCGGCGGTGGCCGCCGCCGAGCCGCCGCCCGCCGCGATGCCGCCCCCGGCCGCCGCGCCCGCGCCGACCCGCGCGGTGATGCCGGCGCCGGCGCCGCCCGCGGCCGCCGCCGCGCCGCCGCCCCGCCCCGCGCTGCAGCCCGCGCCGGACCGCGTGGCCGCCGC
>JAUHXL010000499.1 GCA_030426945.1 bacterium | reverse complement strand
TCCTCGAGGAGGCCCGCCTCACCGGCCAGCTCGAGCACCCCTGCATCGTGCCGGTGCACGAGGTGGGCACCGCCGAGGACGGCGCGCCCTTCTTCAGCATGAAGCTGGTGCGCGGCCAGTCGCTCGAAGCGATGATCGAGCGCCTGGGCGCGGATCGCCTGGCCCCCGAGCACCTCGACGGCCTGCTGCGCGTGCTGGTGAAGGTATGCGAGGCGGTGGGCTACGCGCACAGCCGCGGCGTGGTGCACCGCGACCTGAAGCCCGAGAACGTCATGGTCGGCGACTTCGGGCAGGTGTACGTCATGGACTGGGGCATCGCGCACGTGATGCCCAAGCCGGCGGACGGCGAGCGCGCCATCGAGTGGGTGGAGCTGCCGAGCGGGCGGCGCACGCCGAAGGGCGTCGTGGGCACGCCGGTGTACATGCCACCGGAGCAGACCAAGGGCGATCCGGCCCTGATCGACGCGCGCACCGACGTCTTCGCCCTCGGCGGCCTGCTGTACCACATCCTCACGGGCCGGCCGCCCCACGAGCCCGGGCCGCCGATGCGCGTGCTGGTGGCCGCGCATCGCTGCGAGATCGCCCACCCGATGACCCTGTGCGACGATCCCCGCCTGCCGCCGGGTCTGGCCGCGGTCGCGATGAAGGCGCTGGCCCCCGATCCCGACGCCCGCTTCCCCGACGCGCTGGCGATGAGCGAGTCGCTCGAGGCCTTCGCGCGGGGCGCGTGGCACCTGCCGCGCCGCCACGTGCCGGCGGGTCAGCGCGTGGTGACCGAGGGCGACGCGGGCGACGAGGCCTTCATCATCGTCGCCGGCCGCCTGGTGGTGTTCCGCGAGGGCGGCGGGCGCCCGGAGGTGCTCGCCCGCTTGGGTCCGGGCGACGTCTTCGGCGAGATGGCGGTCTTCACGCAGCAGCCGCGCAGCGCCAGCGTCGCCGCCGAGACCGACGCCGACCTGCTGGTGGTGCGCGGCGACACGCTGTCCGACGCGGTGGGCCTGAACAGCTGGGTGGGCGCCTTCGTGCGGGCCCTGGCCAACCGGCTGGTGGCCGCGACGAAGGGGTGAGCGCCGCGCCGGACGCCGAGGTCGAGCTGCCGCGGCCGGCCCACTACGACCTGCGGGCGACGCTGCGGATGTTGGCCATCGGCGGCGCGGATCCGACGATGACGCTGGCCCGCGACGAGGTGTGGCGCGCCACCTTCGCGCCGGACTGCGCGCCGGTGACGTGGCGCGCGGTGGACGACGGCGCCGCCCTGCGCGTCGCGGCCTGGGGCCCCGGCGCCGCGTGGGCGGTGGAGGCCGCGCCCGGGCTGCTCGGCCTGCGCGACGAGCCCGCCGCCCTCGTGTCCGACCACCCCGCGATCACCGATCTCGTGGGGCGCTTCCCGGGCCTGCGCCTGATCGACACCGGCCAGGTCACCCAGAGCCTGCTGCCCACCATCCTGCGCCAGCTCGTCACCTGGATCGACGCCGCGCGGTCGTGGCGCGCCCTGACGCTGTCCCACGGCGAGGTCGCGCCGGGGCCGGCCGGCCTGCGCCTGCCCCCGGCGCCCTCGACGCTGGCGTCTCTGCCCGGCTGGGCCTACCGCGCGGCGGGCGTCGGGGCGCGGCAGGCCGAGACGATGCGCGCCGTCGCGCGCCGCGCCCGCTCGCTCGATCGCCTGCGCGTGCACCCGCCGCCCGAGCTCGCGCGGCGCCTGCGCACGCTGCCCGGCCTGGGCCCCTGGACGGTGCAGTCGGCGCTGGGCGGTGGGCTCGGCTGGCCCGACGCGGTGCCGACCGGCGACTACCACCTGCCCAACTCGGTGGCCTGGCTGCTGGCCGGCGAGGCGCGGGCCGACGACGCGCGCATGCTCGAGCTGCTCGCGCCCTTCGCGGGGCAGCGCTATCGCGTGATCCGCCTGATCTTCGCGGCGGGGGCGACGGCGCCCAAGTTTGGCCCCAAATCGACCCCCCGTAGCCGCCGCTGACGACCTCGCGTCGGGTTCATGTATCGTGTCGGCTCCCCCGCAGCACCGGAGCGGCGGCATGGCCACCTGGCGCGAGGCGCTCGAACAGCTGCAATCCCTCTGGCGCCGCGAGCGCGCGTCCAGCACGGCGCGCTTGCAGGCGCTGCGCGCCGGCGTGCCGTTGGCCGCGCGGGTCCTGGCGGGCGACGCCGTGCGTCGGGCCGAGGTGGCCGAGGTCGCGGCGGCGCCGGGCGACCGCACGCTGCTCTGGCTGACCGCGCCGGAGCTGGATCGCGCGCGCATCGGCCCCGGCGATCCGGTGCGGTTGTGGTGGACCGAGCCCGACGACGAGGCCGCGCAGCGCGCGACGGTCGCTCGCTACCGCCGTGGCCAGCTGGGCGTGATGGTCGACGGCGAGGTGCCCGATCGCCTGCTCACCGGCCACTTCAACGTGGATCGCGACGATCCGCAGGCCACCTTCGATCGCGGGGACAAGGCCATCGCCGCGTTCCGCGACGCGCCGGGCAGGTCCGACGAGGCGCGGCTGCGCCAGGTGCTGTGGGGCGAGCTGGCGCCGGCCGTCGAGCCCACGCCGGCCTGGACGCCCTTCGACGAGGGGCTGGATCTGAGCCAGATGGAGGCCACCGACACCGCGCTGGGCGCGCGGGAGATCGCGCTGGTGCACGGGCCGCCGGGCACGGGCAAGACGCGCACGCTGGTGGAGATCGCGCGGCAGCTCGCGGCCCGCGGCGAGACGGTGCTGGCCTGCGCGATGAGCAACGTGGCGGTGGACAACCTGGCCGAGCGATTGGCCGACGCGGGGGTCGAGATCGTGCGGCTGGGCCACCCGGCGCGGGTGGCGCCGGCGGTGGAGGCGCGCTCGCTGGATCGGCTCATCGAGCAGACCGAGGGCTATCAGCTGGCGCGCAGCTGGATGGCGGAGGCGCGGCAGCTGCGGCACAAGATCGACGCGCGGCGCGAGCGCGGCACGTTGGGGCGCAACGAGCGCATCGAGATGCACCGGGAGGCGCGGCGGCTGGAGGGCGACGCGCGGGCGCAGCTTCGGCGCGCCCAGGCGGCCATCCTCGACCGCTGCCAGGTCGTGCTGTCGACGGCGGCCGGCGCCGACGCCGATCTGTTGGCCGGGCGGCGCTTCGACGTGCTGCTGCTGGACGAGGCCACGCAGGCGCCGGATCCCGTGGCGCTGGTGCCGCTGCGGCGGGTGGCCAAGGTGGTCATGGCCGGCGATCCCGAGCAGCTGCCGCCGACGGTGCTGGACCTCGAGGCCGAGCGCGCGGGGCTGGGGCGGACGATCTTCGAGCGGGTGGCCCAGCGCTGGCCGTTGACCGTGCGCATGCTGAACGTGCAGTACCGGATGCACGCGGATCTCATGGCTTTTCCGTCCGAGAGCCGTTACCGCGGCAAGCTCGAGGCGCACCCCAGCGTGGCCGAGCACCGCCTGGAGCAGCTGCCCGGCGTGGCGGCCGATCCCCTGCGCGACGCGCCGCTTGTGCTGATCGACACGGCGGGCAAGGGCTGGGACGACGCGCAGGAGCAGCCGGGCGGCAGCAGCTACAACGAGGGGCAGGCGGCGCGCACCGAGGCCGAGGTTCGGCGCCTGCTGGGGCGCGGGCTGGCGCCGACGGATCTGGCGGTGATCACCCCCTACGACGCGCAGCGGCGGCGGCTGACGGAGGCGCTGGCCGACGTGGCGGCCCAGGGGCTCGAGATCGGCACCGTCGACGGCTTCCAGGGGCGCGAGAAGGAGGCCATCGTCGTCGACCTGGTGCGCAGCAACGCGGAAGGGAACGTGGGCTTCGTCAGTGATCGGAGGCGCCTGAACGTGGCGCTGACCCGCGCGCGCCGCCTGCTGATGGTCATCGCCGACACCGCGACCCTGGGCCGCCACGCCGACTTCGCGGGCTTCCTCGAGGTGGTCGAGGCGCGCGGGGCTTGGATCAGCGCGTGGAACGACGACGCGCCCCCCTTCGATTCGTGATCCCACCGCCGTTCGCTGGCCTGTGGGCGGAGTTCGTCTCGCCGGCGGCCGTGGCCGAGGCCCTGCCGCTGCTCGCGTCGCGCGGCCTGGCGGTGAACCTCGCCTGGAAGGTGACCGATCCCGCCGAGGACGCGCGCTGGGCGCTGGTGGACGCCGCCGAGCGCGCCGGCGTCGAGGTGCGGCCGTGGCTGCTGTTGGCCGAGGAGGACGGCTACTGGGCCGGGGCGGACAACGCCAAGGTGTTCGCGGCGGCGGCGACCTCGCTGACGCGCGCGTGGGTGGCGCGGGGGCACGCGCCGACGACGCTGGTGGTGGATCTGGAGCCGGCGCACGGGCGCGTGATGGCGCTCGAGACCGCCCTGCGGCGGCGCCCGCCGGATCTGCGCACGGCGTGGGCCGCGCTGCGCGCCGCGCCCAGCGCCGCGCGCGTGCGGGCGGCCGAGGCGACGTACCGCGCGCTGGTCGACGACCTGCACTTCGAGGGCTGGCGGGTGCACCTGACGACGCTGCCCTTCGTGGTCGACGGCGGCGGCGTGGGCGGCCGCGCGCTACGCGACGCGCTGGGCCTGCCGGTGGACGCGGCGGACTGGGACGTGGTCAGCCTGCAGGCGTACCGCACGCTGTTCGCCGACGCGGCCTGCGCGCTGCTCGGCCAGCGCCTGGGCGGGCGGCTGTACGGGCCGCACCTGGTGCAGGCCTACGGGCGCGACGGCCGGCGCCACTTCGGTGACCGCGCGGGGTTGGATCTGGGGCTGGTGGGCGAGGGGGTGTACCCGTCGAAGCTGTACGCCGATCCCGCCGACCTGGCCGCCGACCTGGCCGCGGCCGCCGCGGCGGACGTGCCGGCCGACCAGATCAACGTCTACAACCTCGACGGCGTGCTCGACCGCGGGCCCTCGGTCGCCTGGCTGCGGGCCCCGGACGGCGTCGCCGCGCCCAGCCGCGATCGGGCGACGCGCCTCACGCGACGCGCCATCGGCGCGGCCGGCCGCCTCGTCGCGCGCCGCCGGGGGTGATCCCGGGCCGGCGTCGTGCTACATGCCGCCGCCATGGCCGATGAACCGATGATCGTCCGCCGCCTGCTGGTCAACGAGCTGCGCGGGCACCCCCTCAACGACGCCATCTACGGCGACCGCGCCGACGACGAGCTGGTGGCCCGGGTGCAGATGCACGGCATCATCCACCCGCTGCTGGTGACGCCCGACGGCACGGTCATCAGCGGGCACCGCCGCCTGGACGCCGCGCGGCGGCTGGGGCTGAGCGAGGTGCCGGTGCTGGTGCGGCCCATCGGCGATCCGCTCGAGGTCGAGGAGCTGGTCATCGAGGCCAACCGGCAGCGGGAGCCGACCAACGAGCAGCGGGTGCGCGAGTTCGCGCACCTCAAGGCGCTGCGGGTGAAGCGCGCGCGGCGACGGCCGGCGCCCCCCGCGCCCGCGCCCGCGGCGGCGCCCGAGGTCGAGGTCGAGGCCGAGGACGACGGGCTGCCGCCGCCGGTGGACGCGAAGCTCG
>JAUHXL010000498.1 GCA_030426945.1 bacterium | reverse complement strand
GGCGGCGATCCACCCGCTCACGCTCAGCGGCACGCCGGCACGATGAACGTGCTGCCGTTGTTGCCCTCGGCGCACTCGGCGTTGCCTTCGACCACCTCGCCGCCGTCGAGCGTCAGGTCGGCCTCGACGTGCACCGTGGTGCGCCCCTCGCCCGCCCCGTTCCAGAAGCAGGCCACGCGCTCGCTGTCGCCGGGGGCCAGCCGCTGCATCGTGCGCCCCTCGCACAGCAGCACCGCGCCCTCGTCGCGCGGCGGGCGGTCGAAGAAGCCCACCTTCACGCCGCGCGAGATGGGCTGCGTGCCTCGGTTGAACACCGTCGCCTCGAGCGTCACCGGCGCGCCGCACCCCTCCCGCGCCCCCGCGCCGTCGCCGCCCACGGTCAGGTCGGGCGCCTCGAGCGCCTTGTCCTCGGGCTCGGCGTTCTGGCGGAAGCTGTTGAAGCGCTCCCAGTTCGGCTCGGGCCGCCGCGGGATGGTGCCGTCGTTCTCCACGTTGGTGATGCTGTAGGCGTTCTGGTTCCAGATGGGCCGGCTGTGCACCCACCGGTCGGTCACGTCGCGCAGCACCGTGATGCCGTTCGTCTGCCGCGGCGGCGTGCCGGTGTCGGGGTCGGGATCCGGGCACGCGAACCCGCGGTCGCTGCCCACCACGATCTCCGAGTTGAAGTCGCCGTCCACGTCCAACACGATCGGCGCCTCGATCAGCGTGCCCGTCGTGTTGGCCAGCGCCAGCAGCACGTCGCCGGTGGTCCCGTCGTACACCCGCAGGAAGCACTCGTCGTTGTAGACCACCTCGACCTTGCCATCGCCCTCGAAGTCGAAGGTGGTGCTGCCGGTCGAGCCGCTCGACGTGTCGCGCGTCACCTTCAGCCACCGGATGCCCTCGGCGGCGCACCCCTCGGGCAGCGGCTCGGCCACGCAGTCGAGGTCGAACACCGCGTACATCGACGACCCCGCCGTCCCGATCTCGGGCCGCCCGTCGCCGTCGAAGTCGGCCACGTTGGGCGCCCCGCCCGCCCACATCGACTCGGGCACCTGGTAGGGCCCGAAGATCAGCTCGCCGTCCAGCCGCTGCACCCGCACCTGCGTCGTGCCCGACACCACCGCGATCTCGGGCTCGGGCGTCAGGGGATCGAAGTCGGCCACCGCCACGTGCCCCGGCCGCAGCGCCTGCATCAGCGGCGGCGTGATGTCGTTCATCTCGGCGTCGTACATGCGGTTGCCGTACAGCACCTCCTGCCGCCCGTCGCCGTCCACGTCGGCGATGGCGGGGATGGGTCCGAACCCGTGGCTCGGCGGCTCGACCGCCGCCCGACCGTGCACGCTGCCGTCTTCGCCGTTCAGCGCCAGCCCGCCGATCACCACCTCGGGCATCCCGTCCCCGTCGAGGTCCGCGATGGCCGGCGCCCCGGCCAGCCCCACCGGCGGCGCGACCGCGCCCCACTGGAAGCCGAGCGTCTCGTCGAACACCGTGATGCCGGTCCCGCCGAGGGCCACCACCTCGACCTTGCCGTCGGCGTCGATGTCGCCCGCGGCCAGCGCCGACTCGCCGCTGAGCAGCACCTGCTGGCTGCGCGCCACCTCGGTGCAGTCATCGCCGCGCACCGCGATGAGCGTCCCGCCCGCCACGAACAGGATCTCGGGCACCGCGTCCCCGTCGAGGTCGATGGCGATTGGCTGCATCGACACCTGCCCGCTCTCCCACCGGCACTGCACCGCCGGCGAGAAGTCGCCGAGCGCGAAGGGCAGCCGGCAGCCGGGGTTCCGGTCGCCGCGCGGCGAGCCCGGGTAGGGCGTACAGGTCCCCTCGAGGCACCAGGTGTCGCTGTCGCAGGCGTTGTCGGACGCGCAAGCCACCGCGCCGCACACGCCGTCGCGGCAGAGCTGGCCGCGGGGGCAGTCCTCGCGCACCGGCCCGTCGGCGCCGCACAACAGCAGCGCGGCGCCGTCGGCGCAGCCGAGCGACGCGCCCTCGACGCAGGCACACACGCCCGCGCTGCACGCCTCGCCCATGCCGCACGGCGCGCTCTGCCACGCGCCGTCCGCGTCGCACACCTCGGCGGTGCTGCGGTCGGCGCACCGCGCGGCGCCCGGCGCGCAGGGCGGCGCCGCGTCGGCCGGCGCCGCGTCCACCGGCGGCGGCGGCGCCACGTCCACCGGCGGCGGCGCCATGTCCACCGGCGTCGCGTCCGTCAGCACGCCCCGATCCGGCGCGCCCGCCTCGCCGCCCGGCTCGGCGCCGGCCCCGCCGTCGTCGCAGCCCACCGCCCACAGCCCGATCCACAGCGCCGCGGCGCCCCGCACTCCCATCGCGTCTCTCCCCGCTGACCGCCCCCGAGGCTGCGGTGTCGGCCCGCCCGACGCAAGAGGTTGGCGCGGCGCCCGCCCGGTGTATCGTGGCTTGCCATGCTGTCCCTGCTGATCGCCGGCGCCCTCCAAGGCGCCCCCGCCGTCGAGGCGCCCGACGACCGCACCCTGTCGGTGCGCCCCTTCTTCAGCCTCGGCGCCCTGGAGTTCGAACTGGCCGCCGAGTCCGGCGAGACGCTGCGCTACGCGCCCAACAGCCCGCTGAACCTGGGCCTGGCGGTGGCCTACGGGGGCTTCGGCGGCAGCCTGTCGGTCGCGGTCGACCGCGTCGAGGACGACGACACCCACGGCGACACCGACGCCCTCGACTGGTCGCTGTACTGGTACGGCGAACACTGGGCGGTCGACTTCTACCTGCAGGTGTACGAGGGCCTGTTCGCCGAGCTGGGCGAGGGCGCCTGCGACGCCGGCCCGTCGCCCAACTGCGCGATCCTGCCGGACGCCGAAGTCAGCCGCCTGGGCGCCACCGTGGCCTACCTGTTCGACCCCGCCTTCTCGCTGCGCGCGGCCTTCGTGCAGTCGGCCTGGCAGCGCGCGAGCGCCGGCTCGTGGCTCGTGCTGGCCTCCGTCGACCGCGTCCGCTTCGTCGTCCAAGACGACGACGGCGTCGCCCTCACCGGGGGCACCCTCGGGGGCGGCTACGGCCACCAGTGGGTCAGCGACGGCGGCTGGTTCGTCGCCCCGGTGGTGCTGTTGGGCCTCGGCCCGATGTACGCCGAGGGCGTCGACGAGGGCTGGCACCTGGGCCGCAAGGCCACGTTCAAGGTGGGCGCCGGCTACAACGGCCCGGCCTTTCACACCGGCGTCAACGCCTACGCCGACGCGCCCGGCGTGACGCTCGAAGGCGAAGACCTGACCTGGACCTCGCTGTACGTCGAGCTGTACGTCGGCTATCGGCTCTGACCGGGTCAGGCGCGCGCGTCGTCGTCGGCGCCCTGGCCCTCGCGGACGAGCAGCCCCCGCAGCGCCCCGACGAGGCGGCCCGCGTCGAAGGGCTTCAGCACGACCGCCGTGGGGCCCTCGGCCGCGTGCGCGCTCAGATCGTGCCGGTCGGCGTAGCCGGTGATGAACAGCACCGGCAGCTGGGGCACCCGACGCCGCGCGGCCTCGGCCAGGGCCGGACCCGGCATGCCCGGCATCACCACGTCCGTCACCAGCGCGTCGATCGAGCCCGCCTGCGCGTCCAGGATGGCCAGGGCCTCGGCGCCGGAGGCCGCCACCGACACCCGCAGGCCCCGCGACGCGAGCAGGTCGCCGACGCTTCGGCGCACCGCTTCGGCGTCGTCGCACAGCAACACGTGGCCCCGCACCTCGATCGTGTCGGGCGTGACCGCTGGCGCCGCCGGGCCCTTCGCCCCGCGGCCGACCGCCGCGTCCCCCGCGGGCGCGCAGGGCAAGAAGACGTCGAACCGAGTGCCCTCGCCCGGCGTGCTGTGGACCCGCACCTGGCCGCCGCTCTGTTCGACGAAGCCGTGCACCGACGCCAGCCCGAGGCCGGTCCCCGCCCCCGCGTGCCGCGTGGTGAAGAAGGGCTCGAAGATGTGAGGCAGCACCTCGGGCGGGATGCCTTCGCCGGTGTCGCGCACCGACAGCTGCGCCACCGGCGCGGTGAAGTCGAGATCCGGCCACCGAAGCGCCGCGTCCTCGGGCCGGGCGAGAGCCAGGGACAGGCCGATGGTGCCGCCCGAAGGCATCGCGGCGGCCGCGTTGGCGACGAGGTTGACCACCGCCTGCTCGACCTGCCCGCGATCCACGCAGACCGCCAGCGGGCCCTCGTGGGGCGCGAGCTCGAGCGAGACGTCCGCCCGCACCAGGCGCCGCAGCATCGGCATCAGGCCCGTGACCACCTCACCGAGGTCGAAGGTGCGGCGGTCGAGGTGCTGCCGGCGCCCGAAGGTCAAGAGCTGAGCGGTCAGCTCGGCCGCCTTCTGCGTGCAATCGGCGATGCCCTGCAGGAACTCCGCGGTGTCGCTGTCCGGCGGCGGCTCGAGGTCCATCTGCAGCAGCTGGGTGTAGCTCGTCGTCACCGTCAGCAGGTTGTTGAAGTCGTGCGCGACCCCGCCGGCGAGCCGCCCGATGGCCTCGAGCCGGCGCGCGTGATCCAGCTGGGCCTGCAGCTGCAGGCGCTGCTCCTGCTCGGCCACGAGCGCCACCTCGGCGCGCTTCCGCTGCTCGATCTCTTCGGCCATCGCGCGCGCGCGCCGCTTCAGCCCGACGATGCGCGCCGCGCCCAACGCGCCCCCCAGCGCCACCAGCGCCAAGGCCAACAGCAGGCGCACCGCCGGCACCTGGTGCCAGGTCGGCTGGAGGCGGAACGACAACGACCCCAGCGCGTCCGAGGGCCGCCCGGCGCCGTCCACCGTCCGCACCTCGAAGCGGTGCCGCCCGGGGGGCAGGTTGTGGATGCGCACGGTGCGCTGATCGCCCGCGGGCACCCAGGTGCCGCCGGCCATTCGATACTCGAAGCGCAGCAGCTCCGGGCGGTGGAGCTCGGCGACGGTGAAGCCCACCGTCAGCTCGCCCGGCCCTGGGTGCACCTCGCTGCTGCCGTCGAGCGCCAGGGGGTGGCCATCGAGGTCGGCCGCCTCGATGACGGGCGTCGGGGAGACCGGATCGCGCCGCGCGGCGCTCGGATCGACCCGCACCACGCCGTCCATCGTGGCGAACCACAGCCGGCCGTCTGCTCCGCGCAGCGCGGAGGGCTGACCGATGCCGTTGCCCTCGCCGGTGGGGAACGTGACGACCGGCGGCCGCCACCCCGGGCGCCCGAGGGCGGTGACCAGATCGTGGCGGCGCGCGGCGAAGAGGCCGGCGTTGCCGTTCATCCAGACGTGGTCGGCCTCGTCGATCAGCAGCGCCGACACCACGTCGTCGGGCAGCCCGGCGTCGCGGGTGAGGGTGCGGAGGCGGCCGCCGGCGAGGTAGCCGAGGCCGCCGCCGTAGGTGCCGATCCACAGCCCGCCCTCGTGATCGAGGCGCAGCGCGCGCACCACCCCCGGCGGGTGCCCCTCGGCCGCCCCCCAGCGCTGGACGCCCGAAGGCTCCCAACGCGTCGAGCCGCCGTCGTGGCCCAGCCAGACGGCGCCGTCGGCGGCGG
>JAUHXL010000497.1 GCA_030426945.1 bacterium | reverse complement strand
GCTACAAGGCCTACGCGGCCCGCACCTCGATCACCGAGGAGGACGAGGTGCCCGCCGCGATGGAGATGGTCAAGCGCCTCGTCGACGGTCACGAGGCGGTCATCCGTACCGCCCGCGGCCTGATGCCGCAGGCCGACAAGGCCGGCGACGACGTGACGGTCGACCTGCTGACCCAGCGCATGCAGGTGCACGAGAAGACCGCCTGGATGCTGCGCAGCCTGCTGGCCTGAGGCTCGGGTGGGCGCGATGCCCGCCTCTGGGGGCGTCGTCGCCGGGGTCGTCGTGGAGCACGGCCACGGCACCGGCTTGCCGCCAGCGCGCGCGTGGGGCTTGCACCCCCTTCAGTTCGCCGGCGCGCCGGCCAGCCGACGCACCACCGCCTCGAGGCCGTCGGTCACCCGCGCGAGGCGGTCGTAGTCGAGGCGCTCCGGTGTGTCGGTGGGCTCGTGGTAGTGGCGGTTCCGCATGAAGGCGGTGTCGGTCACCATCACCGCCTGCGGATAGCCCGCCTGCCAGAAGCTCCAGTGATCGCTGAAGTCGATGCCGGTGACGAAGGCGGGCGCCGCGATCGACTCCGCCGGGAAGTCGACCGCGCCCCGGAAGGCCTCGAGGGCGGTCTTCACCAGCGCCGCCGACCCGGTGTTGCCCACGAAGGCCAGGTAGTCGCCGCGATCAGGGTAGAGCAGCCCCAGGCCGGGCGGGTACGACTGGCTGCCCGGTCGCGGATCGTAATAGCCCAGGGTCTCGAGCGACAGCATCGCCACCACCCGGTCGCCTGCGGCCGCGGCCGCGCGGGCGTACACCACGCTGCCCATGTGGTCGGTCTTGAAGAAGGGCGGCTCCTCGTTGGTGAAGGCCACCAGGCGCACCGTGCGGGGCAGCTTCGCGCCGCTCAGCCGCCGCCCCAGCTCGAGCAGGACCGCGACGCCGCTCGCGTTGTCGTCGGCGCCCGGCGTCGTGGGCACCGTGTCGTAGTGGGCCCCGACGACCACGATGGCCTGCGGCTCGACGGCGCCGGGCAGCGCGACCTCGAGGTTGACGACCTCGCCGGCCGCCACCCGGAAGGGCAGTCGCCGCACCGGGCGCCCGGTGCCCGCGGCCAGCCCCGCCTCGACGAACCGCGCCGCCTTGCCCAGCGCGGCGGGATGCCGCCGGACGTCGCGGGGGCCGATGCCGCCGGCCAACGCGACGACGTCGGCCCGCAGCCGGGTCGCCGTCTCGGGCGCGGACGCCGCCGAGGCGCCCACCCCCAGCGCCACCGCCACCGCCGCCGCCACCACCACCCGTCCGCGCCCCATGCGTCCCCCTCGCGGCCCACGACCAGGCGCCGCACCGTCGCTCAGCTTGACCCGTAAGTGTCCGTACCTCAATGGAGAGTACGTTTTCCGTTGATCCCGTTCGGCGTTCGGTCTCAGCCTCACGTGCGTTCGCCGAAACCAGCCAGGAGACCTTCTCGATGATTCGCTGCGCTTTCCTCATGGGCAAGACCCAGCCGTCGGTGCGCATCCGCACCGCGCGGGTGCGAGCCGCGTAGCGCTTCCCGAGGCGATCTTCGAGTCTTCGAAGGCCGATTCGCGAAGCGGATCGGCCTTCGGCGCTTCTGGACCCGGATCCGGATCCACCGTCACCGCCGTCCGCTTCGCCGTTCGAGGCCGGGTTCACCACCCGGTCGATGAGGAGGTGGGCCATGCGTGGTCCAGGCGGGGTGAGAGAAGTCACGGCGCTGGCGTGGCCGCTGGCGCTGGGCATGGTGTCCTTCACGGTGATGGGGGTGACCGACACGCTGCTGATGGGGCGCGTGTCGACCGAGGCACAGGCCGGCGTGGGCCTCGCCGTCGTGCTGACCTTCACCGTCCTGGCGTTCTACCGCGGGCTGGCGAGCGGCGCCCAGAGCATCATCTCGGCGGCGGACGGGGCGGGCGACGCCCGGCGCGTCGCCCGCGGCGGGGGCGCGGCGCTGCTGGTCGGCGCGATCGGCGGCCTGCTGGCCGGCCTGTCCCTGGCGCTGATCTGGCGCGCGATGGCGCCCTGGGCCAGCGACGACGCCGAGGTGCTGCGCCACGCCGACGCGTTCATCGACTGCCGCGCCTGGCTGCTCCCGGTGGACGGGGTCGCGGTGGGGCTGATGACCGCGCTCCAGGGCCGCGGCGACACGCGGGCGCGGATGTGGGCCAGCATGGCGGGCAACCTGGTCAACGTGGTCGGCGATCTGGTCTTCATCTTCGGCTGGGGGCCGGTGCCGGCCATGGGCGCGGCGGGCGCGGCGCTCGCGACCGGGTTGGGCTCGGCGACGATGGCGGTGGTGTACGCGGTGCGCTTCCACCTGCTGTTCGGGCGGCCCTCGCGGCCGACGTGGGAGGTGCTGCGCAGCACGGTGACCATCGGCCTGCCCGCCGGGGTGCAGTTCTCGCTGGGCACGCTGTCGTTCACGGCGATGAACCTGGCCCTGGCGCAGGTGGGCGCGGCCCACCTGGCGGCCAGCCAGATCGTCGTCAACGTCGTCAGCATCTCGTTCTTGCCCGGCTTCGGCTTGGGTGAGGCGGCGGGCATCCTGGTGGGTCGCTACCTGGGCGCGCGGCGCCCCCGGACGGCCGACCGAGCGATGCGCTCGGCGCGCCGCGTGTCGGTCTGGGTGATGGGCGGGTTCAGCGTGGTCTTCGCGTTCTTCGGCGACACGTTGGCGCTCGCCTTCAGCCAGGATCCCGAGGTCATCGCGCTGGCCGAGCCGCTGTTCCTGCTCGCGGCCGGCTTCCAGATGATGGACGCCGTGGTGATGACGCACCTGTCGGCGCTGCGCGGGGCCGGCGACACGCGCTACACGCTGGTCGTCACGACGGCCTGCGCGTGGGGGCTGACGGTGCCCGCGGCGGTGGTGCTGGGCATCTGGCTGCAGTGGGGCGCGGTGGGCGCGTGGTTGGGGCTGCTGGTCGAGATCGCGGTCCTGGCGCTGCTGACCACCCGGCGCGTGGGCGGGCTCCGGGCCGGGCGGGTGGGCCGGCTGGAGGTGCTGCTGGGGGAGGCGTAGCCGCGCGGCTGCCCCCTGCGCGTCACCGGGAAGTCACTGGATTCGGCCGGCCCGCCTGCGCTTCACTCCGCGCGTTCACGGCGAAGGAGCGGGACGATGTGGCTGCGAATCGGTGGATGCCTGGTGTGCCTGGCGGCGGCCGCCTCGGTGGGTTGCCACGAGGACTCCGATGACGACGCGGCGGCCGACGCCGGCGCGGGCGGCCAGCCCGGCATGGGTGGCCAGCCCGGCGCGGGCGGCGCGCCCGGCGCGGGCGGCCAGCCCGGCGCGGGCGGCCAGCCCGGCGCCGGCGGCGAGCCCGGCGCCGGTGGCGAGCCCGGCGCCGGCGGCGAGCCCGGGGCCGGTGGCGAGCCCGGCGCGGGCGGCCAGCCCGGCATGGGCGGCGAGCCGGGCGCCGGCGGCCAGCCCGGCATGGGCGGCCAGCCCGGCATGGGCGGCCAGCCCGGCATGGGCGGCCAGCCCGGCATGGGCGGCCAGCCCGGCATGGGCGGCGCCCCGGCGTCGGTCGACTGCGCGGCCGTCTGCCCCGCCTTCGAGGCCTGCGAGCAGGCCTTCGCCATCCGCGGCGACTGCGACGACTGCGCGGACATCGAGGCGGCCCTCGCCGAGCCCGATCCCGCGCCGACCTACCTGCGCTCGGCCGACGTCTGCGCCGACGCGGTGACCGGCGGCGACTGCCGCCAGCTCTACGCTTGCGTCAGCGACAACGACGGCCTCACCGCCTACGGTCCGGGCGCCAGCGTGCGCATCACCGGCGAGGCCGAGGGCGAGCAGCTCGACCTGTCCACCGACGACGGCGTCGCGGTCATCGGCACCAAGGCCGACGGCGCGCCGGGCGATCTCGAGATCATCTTCGAGATCGACGGCGACTTCTACGTGCTGCAGTTCGACGATCTGGCCATCGCCCTGCCCGGCGACGTGCTGCCCGACAACCGCATCGACCTCGAGCGGGCGGCCGGTCGCGTCCGCCTCGAGTTCGGCACCACCACCGTCGAGGCGCTCGATCTCACCGGGGCCTTCACCGTGCGGGCCGTCGGGCAGACCGACGCGGGCGGCACGGACGTCACCATCGAGGTCAGCGGCACCTTCATCGAGTAGGAGACGAGCCGGGCCTCACTGCGCGGCGTTCGGCCCGCCGGGGGTCGGCGTCGCGGTGGCGAAGTCGCCCCCGTCGGGCAGCCGCGCGAAGCTGGCCCCCTCGGGGCTGTCGCCCTCGACCCAGTCCACCCCGTCCACCCAGCGACCGTCGGCGTCGAACAGGCCGAGCGCCTCGTCCCCGCCGAGGGCGAACCCCACGACGTCCTTGTCCACCGGCTGCACGTGCCGGTCGCCCGGCGCCAGCCTCAGCCCGTCGGCGAAGTAGGCGCCCGACGCGGCGTCCTCGGGGTCGTCGGTGAAGCGCCAGCCGGTCAGGTCGACCGTGGCGCCGCCAGCGTTCAGCACCTCGAACCAGTCGGTGGGCTCACCGGCGGCGGCGACCTCGTTGATCAGCACGCGGATCGCGGGCGCGGCCGGCTCGAGCGGATCGCCTTCGGCCGGCGGCGCCCCCTCGGCGCGCTCGGCGGCGACGCGATCCTCGTCGGTGAAGCCGCGCGCGGCCAGCGGATCGTCCACCGCCCCGCTGCAGGCGGCCAGGGTCGTCGCGGCCAGGGCGGCGAGCGCTCGGGCGATCAGGCGATGCACGGTGGGCTCCTGGGTCGGGCCGTTCAGAAGGTGCGGCTGCCGCGCGCCTCGACGCGCAGCAGCACGCGGTGGGCGTCGGCCACCTCGGGGACGCCGGGGAAGGGGCTCGCGCCCTCGTCGGCGCCGTCGTTCTCGTAGGCCAGGTACACCCGGAAGCGCTGCAGCCCGGCCGCCCAGGCGTCGATGTCACCGAAGAGCGCGCCGGTGACCCGCTGCCGCGACGCCTCGGCGTCGTCGCCCGGCTCGAAGGTGAGGCGCTCGAAGCGCACCGCCACGCCCAGGGCGTCCCACAGCAGGCGGGCGTCGGCCCAGGCTTCGATGCCCTGGGCGCGCCGATCCGAGTCGCCCGCGTAGCCATCCGCGGCCAGGAACAGCGCGCCCAGGCCGGCGTCCGGGTGCCGCAGCGCGAAGCCGCCGCCGAAGCGATCATCGCGCGCCCGCCCGACACCGACCGAGCCGTCGCGATACACCCCGAAGAGCACGAGGTCGAGCCCGGCGTCGGTGCGCAGCGCCGTCAGGCCGAGCGTGGCGCCGATGGTCTTGCCCTCGTTCTGCTCGCGCGCGTTGCGCCCCTCGCCGTTCGTCGCCGACAGCGCGAGCCGCAGACGCGCGTCCCAGGCGGTGAGGTGCAGCACCGCGCCGAGGTCGCTGGTGTCGAACAGCCCGCCCGACTCGGCCAGCAAGGGGGCCAGCCCCCGCAGCGCGTAGGTCCGCTCGACCTCGGTGATCAGCGGCTCGGGCACCAGCCCGCCGTCGAGACGCAGCGTCA
>JAUHXL010000496.1 GCA_030426945.1 bacterium | reverse complement strand
GGCTGCCCGCGACGCTGCCCGATCATGATCGCTTCTTCCCCCTGCCGCACCGCGGGGTGAGCGACTGCCAGGACTGTCACCCGAACGGCAGCCGCAGCTTCAGCTGCATGACCTGCCACGCCCACGCGCAGGGCGAGATGGCCGAGGAGCACGACGACGTGGGCGGCTACACCTTCGAGGCCACCGCCTGCCTGCGTTGTCACCCCAGGGGGCGCGAATGAACATCCGACCGACGACCCGCCCCCTCGCCGCCTCGCTGCTGCTGGTGGCGCTGACGGCCTGCACCGCCGACCAGACCGAGCACGCCGGCGTCACCATCCAGCGCAGCGACTGCGTCGAGTGCCACAGCGGCGACGTGCGCGCGGCCCTCTTCGATCACGCATCCGTGGACTTCGGCAGCCTCTGCGCCACCTGCCACGTCGAGACGACCTGGGAACCGACCCGCGTGCCCGCGCACGACGCCTTCGCCCTCGACGGCGCCCACCGCGCGGCCGCCTGCGGGGCCTGCCACGCCGCCGATCGCGCCGACCCCCAGCCCACCGCCTGCCTGGGCTGCCACGCCGCCGACCGCGACGGCGCCGAGCCGACCCACGCCGGCTTCCCCGACGACTGCAGCGCCTGCCACGGGACGACGGCGTGGCGCCCGGCCACCGGCGTCGATCACGACGACTTCTTCCCCCTCACCGGCGCCCACCGCACGGTCGACTGCGCCCGCTGCCACATCGACGACGTCTTCGCCGGCACCCCGCGCACCTGCGTCGGCTGCCACGCCGCCGACCGCGAGGGCGCCACGCCCCCGCACGCCCGCTTCCCCGACACCTGCGACGACTGCCACGACACCGTCGGCTGGCGCCCGGCCGAGCTGCCCGATCACGATCTGTTCTATCCCCTGCGCGGCGCCCACACCGAGATCCTGTGTCGCGCGTGCCACGTCGACGACGTCTACCCAGGCACCCCGCGCACCTGCGTCGGCTGCCACGCCGCCGACCGCGACGGGGCGACGCCGACCCACGCGGGCTTCCCCGACGCGTGCACCGGCTGCCACACCGAGACAGCGTGGCGCCCGACGAACTTCGCCGGCCACGACCAGTGGTATCCCATCGAGGGCGCCCACCAGCAGGTCGACTGCGCCCGCTGCCACGTCAATGAAGTCTACGCCGGCACGCCCCGCACCTGCGTCGGCTGCCACGCCGCCGCGCGCGACGCCGCCGCGCCGCCCCACGGCGGCTTCCCCGACCAATGCACCGACTGCCACGACCAGCAGGCCTGGCGTCCCACCCACTTCGCCGGCCACGATCAGTGGTACCCCATCGAGGGCGCCCACCAGCAGGTCGACTGCGCCCGCTGCCACGTCAACGAAGTCTACGCCGGCACGCCCCGCACCTGCGTCGGCTGCCACGCCGCCGACCGCGCCGCGGCCACGCCCACGCACGCGGGCTTCCAGGACGACTGCACCGGCTGCCACACCCAGCAGGCCTGGCGCCCTTCGACCTTCGCGGGTCACGATCAGTGGTACCCCATCGAGGGCGCTCACCAGCCCCTCGACTGCGGGCGATGCCACGTCAACGACGTCTTCGCCGGCACGCCCCGCACCTGCGTCGGCTGCCACGCCGACGATCGCGTGGGTGTCGAGCCCCCCCACGGCGCCTTCCCGGACGCCTGCACCGGCTGCCACAACCAGCGGGCGTGGCGCCCCGCCGACTTCGCGGGCCACGACCAGTGGTACCCGATCGAGGGCGCCCACGTGCCCCTCGACTGCGGCCGCTGCCACGTCGGCGACGTCTACGCGGGCACGCCGCGCACCTGCGTCGGCTGCCACGCCGCCGATCGCGACGGCGCGGATCCGCCCCACGCGGGCTATCCCGACCAGTGCACCGTGTGCCACACGCAACAGGCCTGGCGTCCGGCCGACTTCAGCCGGCACGACGACATCTTCCCGCTCGTGGGCGCCCACCAGCAGGTCGACTGCGCGCGCTGCCACGTCGACGATGTCTACACCGGCACCCCCCGCACCTGCATCGGCTGCCACCGGCCCGACTTCGAGGGCGCCGTGCCCACCCACGTTCGCTACGCCCCCGAGTGTCTCCAGTGCCACACGCAGGTGGCCTGGGAGCCGGCGCACTACGCCCACGTGTTCCGCGTGCCCCACGAGGGCGTGCGCGCGTGCGGCGACTGCCACACGCACCCCGAGGACTTCGGCCTGCTGGGGTGCACCACCTGCCACGAGCACCGCCGCGCCGAGGCCGACGCCGAACACCGCGAGGTGCGCAACTATCAGTACCTCGACGCCGAGTGCGTGCGCTGCCACCCCCGAGGCGACGACTGATGGGGGCCCTGCTCGCGATCGGCCTCGCCGCCGTCGTGACCGGCGTGTCGGCCGACGGCGTCTACCTCGACGAGGGCGCGCGGCAGGGGGTCGCCGTGGGCGACCGCGTGACCCTCGGCCCCACGACGCTCACCGTCGTGGCGGTGGGACCGACCAGCAGCCGAACCGACGCGCCGCCCGATCCCTTCGGCGTGCGCGTCGGCGCCACCGCCCGCATCGCGCGCAGCAAGCAGCCCGCCGGGCCCGCGCCCGCCGCGGGGCCGCGCAAGCCCCAGCCCCCCGCCGTCGATCCCCTGCGCGCGACCGATCTGTGGACCGCGGCGCCCCCGGCCTGGTCCGAGCCGCGCCCCCTGCCCGCGGGCGCCCGCGCCGAGGCCGAGCCCCCCAGCGTGCGGTGGCGGAGCGTCGCCGGCCTGTACGCCGACACGGTCTGGGTGGACGGCGAGCGCGATCTGCGTCTGACCCCCTACCACCGCCTGGACCTCGACGGGGAGCGTTGGTGGTACCGCCACGACGTGCGCGGCAGCCACGACACCTGGGGCCGACGCCACGCGCGGCCGGCGTTCGACGTGCGACGCCTCGAGGGCGCCTACGTCCGCGAAGCCTGGCACCTGCGCGGCGGCCGCATGACGCTCGGCGATCCCCTCGCCGCCGCGACGTTGGACGGCGCGCAGGTCGGCCTCGGCAGCCTGCGCCTCTTCGCCGGGGTGGCCCCCGAGCCGCTCGACCGGCGCCCCCGCCTCGAGCAGCCGCAGGGCGGCGTCGCCGCGACGCACACCGTAGCGCTCGGCGACGACCTCGAGCTCGTGGCCGACGGCACGCTCTTCGCCAGCGCCTTCGACGGCGCCCTCGACCGGGCCGCCTTGGCGCCGGCGCTGACGCTCCGCGGCCGAAGGGTGCTGGTCGTGGCGCGCGCCGAGCTGGACGGCTGGCTCGACGGCACCCCCGACGGCCGGAGCGTCGTCGACCCCACCCGGCTGTTCGGCCTGGCCCGCGTCGATCTCGCCGAGTGGCTCGACACCAGCGTCCGTTACGAACGCTACGCTGCCCCGCCCCTGCCCTCGCTGCTCGACGCCGGCGCGCCCTTCACCGACGTCACCCGTCACACGGCCTGGGCCGACGCCCGCCTGCGCGCCGGCGCGCTCGGCGACCTGACGCTCTCCGGGGCGCTGTTCGCGGGCGACGAGGGCGCGTCGTGGTCGCCCGGCGTCGACTACCGTGTCGCGGCCCTGGCCTGGCTCGACACGGCGGTGGGTTGGTTCGGCCGTCGCGGCGACGACCACAGCGTGGACGACCTGCACCTTGGCCTCACCGCGCGCGCGGACGCGCCCTGGCCGCTGGCGTTCGACCTCGGCGGTCGCTCCACCTGGCTGGCCTACGCCGACCGCAGCGATCTCGACGAGACCACCCTCACCGTCGAGGCGGGCGCCTGGGTGAGCACCCCCGCCGGCTTCGACCTGCGCCTCGCCGCCGAACACACCGACGCCCGCGTCCCCGTGACGCTCGTCTTCACCGACCTGCGCTGGCGGCTCGGACGGTGAGCGCGATGTACCAGACGCTGCTGGCCACCATCGGCCCGCTGGTGCTGCTGTTCGCGTTCATCGAGTGGCGCATCCGGCGCAAGGAGTCGAAGAACCGCAAGCTGCGCGCGCAGGCCGAGAAGCTGGGCCTCGACCAGCCGGTGTCGCTGCACCCTTACGTCGACCCGCAGAAGTGCATCGGCTCGGGCGCCTGCGTCGCCGCCTGCCCCGAGAAGAACGTGCTGGGCGTCATCGATGGGCGGGCGACGCTCATCAACGCGGCGTCGTGCATCGGCCACGGCGCCTGCGCCGCCTCGTGTCCGATGGACGCCATCACCCTCGTCTTTGGCACCACGAAGCGCGGGGTCGACATCCCCCGCGTGAGCCCGCAGTTCGAGACGACGGTGCCGGGTGTCTTCCTGGCCGGTGAGATCGGCGGCATGGGGCTCATCCGCAACGCGGTCGAGCAGGGTCGCCAAGCCGCCGAAGCCGCCCTCGCGTCCCTCTGCGGCACGAAGCAACCGGACGTGCTCGACCTGCTCATCGTCGGCGGCGGCCCCGCCGGCATCTCGGCCGCGCGGGTGGCCCAGGCGAAGGGCGTCGACTACCTCGTGTGCGAGCAGGAGGATCCCGGCGGCGCGGTGCTGCACTACCCCCGCGGCAAGGTGGTGCTGACGCGCCCGATCGCGTTCCCCGGCCTCGATCCGGTCAAGGGTCCGCGGCTGACCAAAGAGCAGCTGATGGACATCCTCGAGACGGCCGCCGCGCCGGTCAACGTGCGGCGCCGCGCCAAGGTGGTGGGCATCGAGCGGGGCGACGGTCACCTGACCGTCGAGCTCGCCGACGGCGAGACGCTCCGGACGCGCCGCGCGCTCATCGCGGTCGGCCGCCGCGGCAGCCCCCGCAAGCTGGGGGTCGACGGCGAGCAGCAGGGCAAGGTGATCTACCGCCTGCTCGAGCCAAAGGCCCACGCCGGGCAGGACGTGCTGGTGGTGGGTGGCGGCAACTCGGCGGTCGAGTCCGCCCTGATGCTCGCCGACGAGGCCGGCACCACGGTCCGCTTGTCCTACCGCGGCGACGCCTTCGCCCGCGTCGCGCCCGAGACGCGCGAGCGCCTCGACGCCGCCGTCGACGCCGGGCGCGTCGAGCTCCTGCTTCGGACCGAGGTGCAGCGCATCGACCTCGACCGGGTCACGCTCCACGGCCCCGACGGACTCATCGAGCGCCCCAACGACGCGGTGATCGTGCAGATCGGCGGCACCGTGCCCACCGCCTTCCTGCGGCGCATCGGCGTGCTGGTGGACGTGCACAAGGGTCGGGTGGTCGAGCGCGACGAGGCCTGATCGCGGGCCCCCTACGAGCTGCAGCTCAGCATCGAGCACCCCGGCCGGTGCCGCGCCCACTCGGGACGCTTCGCCGCGAAGTCTTCGCGGCCCGGCTGCTCGTCGTACGGGCGGCGCATCACGTCCAGCGTCTCGCCGATGCGCGAGGGATCGCCCCCCTCGGCCGCGTCGATGGCGAGCTGCGCCAGGTAGTTGCGCAGCACGTACTTCGGGTTGGTGCGGTTCATCTCGGCGCGGCGCAGCGCGTCCGGCCGCCCGTCCGCCCGCACGCGCTCGGCCCACCGACGCAGCCACGC
>JAUHXL010000495.1 GCA_030426945.1 bacterium | reverse complement strand
GCGTCCGGGCGCAGCTGGTGCACCACCAGATCACGCCCGAGCAGCAGGTCCCGCGCCTCGTGCACGTCGAACAGCCGGGTGCGCTCCACCCGACGATCCACGCGAAAGCGCGCCGCCGGGGGTGGCCGCGGCGAGTGGCTGAGCAGGCTGGCCGACTCGATGCTGATGCTGCCGTCGTCGCTCTCGCCGGCCGACCAGTCCCAGCTGCCTTCGGCGCCGGCGGTCGGGGGCGGCGGCTGGGGCCGGTACTCGGGCACGGTGTGGTCGCCGCTGCCGAAGCCCCAACCCCAGTCGCTCTCTTCGGCGGACGGATCGTCGGGCGGGGCGGCCTCGGCGAGCACCGCCTCGACGGCCGCCGCGGTCGCCAGATCGCGCGCCCGCAGGCCCTCGAGCGCCTCGACCTCGGCGGGCGTCAGCAGGCCGGCCCCCTGCCAGCGCCCCAAGGTGCCGGCGTCGAAGGGCCGACCGAGGGCCGCGACCGTCTCGTCGCCGCCCCCGCAGCGGGGGGCCAGCGCGCGCCCCACCAGCGCGTAGAAGTCCTCGGGCGGTTGCGTCATCGGCCGATCACCGCCCGCCGCCGGGCGGGATCAGTAGCGATGCAGCGACTCGATGGCCGCCTGCACGTCGGGCACCTGAGGCAGGATCGCGTCCTCGAGGGTCGGGTGGTACGCCACGAAGGAGTCGAGCGCCGCGACCCGCCGGACGGGCGCGTCGAGCCACTCGAAGAGCTCCTCGCCGATGCGGCTGGCGATCTCGGCGCCATAGCCCCAGGCCTTCGTCTCCTCGTGGACCACAAGGGCCTTGCCGGTCCGCTTGACCGACTCGGCGATCGCCTCCCAGTCATACGGGGACAGCGTCCGCAGGTCCAGCAGGTCGACCGACACGCCGTGGTCCTTCTCGGCGGCCCGCGCCGCCTGGGTGCTGCGGTGCACCAGGGCGCCGTAGGTGATCAGCGTCAGATCGTCCCCCGCCAGCACCCGGCGCGCCCGCCCGAAGGGGATCGCGTGATCGGGGCCGGGGTAGGCCGCCTTGTTGTAGGTCTGGCGGTACAGGTGCTTGGGCTCGAGGAAGATGACCGGATCCTCGCAGCGGATGGCCGTGCGCAGCAGGCCGTTGGCGTCCAGCGCCGTGGCCGGCATCACCACGCGCAGGCCAGGCACGTGGGCGAAGATCGTCTCGGCGCTCTGGCTGTGATAGGGCGCGCCGCCCTTCAGATAGCCGCCGCTGGGCACGCGGATGACCACCGGCGCCGCCCACCCGTCGTGCGAGCGCCAGCGCGTGGTGGCCAGCTCGTTGCGGATCTGCTGATAGGCCGGCCAGATGTAGTCGAGGAACTGGATCTCGACCACCGGCTTCAGCCCCCGCGCGGCCATGCCGATGGCGCGGCCGACGATGTTGGCCTCGGCCAGGGGCGAGTTGAACACGCGGTCGCGGCCGAAGCGGGCCTGCAGCCCGTGGGTCACCTTGAAGACGCCGCCCTTGCCCTTGCACTGGTCGAGCACGTCGCGGCTGGCGTCGGCGACGTCCTGGCCGAAGACGACGATGCGCGGATCGCGCGCCATCTCGTCGCGTAGGCAGGCGTTGAGCAGATCGACCATCGTGGCCTCGGTCGCGCCGTCCTCGAACTGGGGCGGGTGCTCGAAGGCGTCCGAGGTGGGGTCGACGTCGGCGCTGTAGATGTACTCGAACACCTCGTCCGCCGTCGGCGTGGGCGCGGCGAGCGCGGCCGTGGTGGCAGCGGCGATCTCGGCGTCGACCTCGGCGTTCACCGCGGCGAGGCCGTCGGCGTCGACGACGCCCTCGTCGAGCAGGAAGCGCGGGACGGTGACGAAGGGGTCGCGGGCGGCGTCGGCCTCGCGCTCGACCTCCGGGCGGTAGGCGCGCTCGTCGTCGCTCATCGAGTGGCTGTAGGGGCGCACGACGTGCGCGTGCACCAAGGCGGGGCCGCGGCGCGCCCGGCAGTACTCCACCGCCTCGGTCATCGCCTCGTAGCTGGCCACCAGATCGCAGCCGTCCACCTCGCGCACGAGCAGATCCGGGAAGCCGCGCACGAGGTTGCTGATCGAGCCGCCCGCCGTCTGCACCTCGACCGGCGTGCTGATGGCGTAGCCGTTGTCCTCGACGAGGAAGACGACCGGCAGGCGCTTGTTCGACGCGGTGTTCAGCGCCTCCCAGAACTCGCCCTCGCTGGTGGTGCCCTCGCCGGTGGTCACCAGCACGACGTCATCCTCGGCGTGGCCGCCCACCACCGCGCGGGCCTCGGCGACACGCTCGAGGTACCAGCTGACCTCGGCGGCGCCCACCGCCTGCAGGAACTGGGTGCCGACGCAGCTCGACTTGCCGATGACGTGCAGGCGCGGGTGGCTCCAGTGGCAGGGCATCTGCCGCCCGCCGCTGGTGACGTCGGTCTTGGCGCCCACCGCCGCGAGCAGCACCTCCTCGGCGGTCATGCCCAGTTGCAGCTGCAGGGCCCGATCGCGGTAGTACGAGATGACGTAGTCCACGCCAGGGCGCAGCGCCATGCCGGCCGCGGTGAGGATGGCCTCGTGGCCCGCGCCGCTGATCTGGAAGTAGATGCGGTTCTGGCGCTTGAGCGCGATCTCCTTGTCGTCCAGGCGCCGCGACCCGTAGATGTTGCGCCATGCCGCGACCAGCTGGTCGGGCGACAAGCCCGCGTAGGGAGCTTTCATGACCGGGGCGACCATGGACGTCCTCCGCTGCCGTCACGTCGAAGCGGCATTGCGATACCGCAACCACCGCGGGGGTGCAAGTCGCGCCCCCGCCGCGCCGGGGGGGACGACGTGACCGGCGCGCTGCCCGCCGCCGAGCTGCTCGACATCGTCCTGCGCGTGGACGCGCTGCGCGACGCGCACCCGCGGCTGGGCGCGCTGGGGCCGGCGCTGGCGGGCGCGCTACGCGACCTGCTCGGCGCCGACGAGGCCGCGCTGTACGTCCTCGCGGCCGGCGCCTGGAGCCCGGCCTCGCCGGCCTCGCCGGCGCTGCAGGGGCTGGTGGGCGATCTCCCGCGCCGCGCCGACTGGCAGCACCACGCGGTCGGCGACGCCGTGGCCTGGGCCCTCGCCCCCGCCGGCCGCTTGCTGGGCGCGGTCCTCGCCCGCGGCGTCACCCTGGACGACGCGACCGCGGCGCGCGCCGCCGCCTTCGTGAGCCAGGCCGACAGCGCCCTGGCCCACGCGCTGGTCAGCGAGGCCCTCGCCGACCGCAACGCCGAGCTCGAGGCCATCTACGCCATCGACCGCATCCGCGACGCCCAGCTCGACTTCGAGGCGATGCTCGACGCGGTGATGGCCGAGGTGCTGCGCGCGGTGCCGGCGGCCACCGCGGTGGTGGGCCTCGCCCGCGCCACCGAGCCGGACGCCCTCGCCCGCCTGCGCTTCGCGCGCGGCACCCCGCCCACCGACGCCGCCGCCGAGCGCGCCGTCGAGGCGCTGGTGCGCGACGCCTTCGCGGCCCGTGGCCTGGTGCGCCGCGACCGGGTCGGCCCGTGGGCCGGCGCCCTGTGCGTCCCGCTCATCTTGCACGACCTGGTCATCGGGGGCCTGGCGGTCCTCGGCGCGGATCTCGGCCCGCGCCAAGCCCGCGTGCTGACCGCCATCGGCTCGCAGGTCGACACCGCGATCTTCGAGGACCTGTCCCGTCAGCGCCTCAAGCGCATCTTCAAGCGCTACGTCAGCGACCAGGTGGTCGAGGAGATGCTGCACCACGACGCCGACGACTATCTGCGCGGCCGGCGGCGCGAGGTGACGGTCATCTTCACCGATCTGCGCGGCTTCACCACGGTGTCCGAGGGCCTCGACGTGGACGTCCTCGTCGCGATGCTCAACGAGCACCTCGCCGCGATGACCGAGGAGGTCTTCCGCCACGGGGGCACCGTCGACAAGTTCATCGGCGACTGCGTGATGGCCTTCTGGGGCGCCCCGGTGGCCGCGCCCGACCACGCCGAGCGCGCGATCCGGGCCTGCCTCGCCCTGCGCCGCCGCCACCAGCAGTTGCAGGCGGCGTGGCGCGCGCGCGGCCTGCCGGCCCCCGCCATCGGCATCGGGGTGGCCTCGGGCGAGGTGATGGTGGGCAACATCGGCTCCGAGCGCCTGTCGAGCTACACGGTCATCGGCGACCGCGTGAACCTGGCCGCGCGCCTCGAGGGCTTGGCCGCCGGGGACGACATCCTGATCGCCCAGCACACCCTCGAGGGGCTGGGCGACGCCTTCACGGTCGAGCCGCGCGGCGCCGTCGTCGTCAAAGGCAAGACCGAGTCCATCGCCACCTTCAACGTGGTCGATGGGCCGCACCTCCCTGTCGCCGATCCCCCCGACTGATCGAGAACGTGCCATTTTCCGCGCAAGGCGGGAAGCTGGTGGGCGTCCGGATCGTTGGGGAACGTCTGGCCGGGGGACCCATGCATCGCGACACACCTGGCGCCGCACACCGGACGGCGCCCGAACCGCCGCCCCTGCGGCGCTTCGGTCGGGCCGTCGCCATCGCCCCCCGCCGGCACCCTTACCTGGTGGCCCCGCGCGCTCTGCGGCGTGATCCCGACGGCGTCTGGCGGATCGAGCTCGCCACCCGCCCCGGCGCGCCCCTGCCCAACCCACGCCTCCCGCCGGACGAGGCCCTCGCGCTGATCACCGATCTCACCCGCGGCCTCGCGCTCCTGCACGCCACCGGCCACGCCCACGGCGCCCTGTCCGTCGCCGCGGTCGATCTCACCGAGGGGCATCGCGCCCGCCTGCTGGTCGACGCCCCCCCACCCCCTCCGGCCCTGCGCGCGCCCGAGGCCACGGATCGCGGCGCGCCGGCCGCCGATCTCTATGGCGTCGGCGCCGTGCTGCATCACCTGCTGCGGGGGGGGGCCCCGCCCCAGGGCGGGCTGGACACCGCGGCCGACCCCTTCACCCCGGTCCCCGAGGCCAGCGCCCCCGAGCCGGCCCGGGCCCTCATGTGCATGCTCCTCGCCCGCGAGGCGCCCGAGCGCGGCACCGCCGAGGAGCTGCTCGCCGCCGCCGTCGACGCGCTGGGCGCCTCGGGGGACGCGGCCCTCGCCGGCCTCGGCGCCCAGATCCTCGCCGCCGGCGGGCCGCCGGTGGGTCAGTCGGCCGCCCAGGACGCCCTGCGCGCCGCCCTGGCCGATCTCTACGCCGGCGAGGGCGCGCGCCTCGAGCTCGTCGGCCGTGATCGCGAGGCCCGCCGGCGCCTGCTCGAGTGGCTGCGCGCCGAGGTGGCCCTGCGTGGCATCATCCCGCTGTGGCTGGACGGCCGCGACGTCTCGCTCGGGGCGCTGGCCGGTCTGCTCGGCCTGCCGCCCGACGCCGATCCGCTGACGGTGACCCACGCGCTGACCCGCGAATCCGAGCCCTCGCCCTTCGCGGTGCTCATCGACGCCGACGCCACGAACGGCCTGGGCCACCGGCCCCTGGTCGACTGCCTGACCATGGCCGCCCGCACCGCCCCGGTGCTGGTCGTGAGCGC
>JAUHXL010000494.1 GCA_030426945.1 bacterium | reverse complement strand
CGGGGCTGAAGATGATCTCGGCGCCCTGCCGAGCCAGCGTGCTGACGACGCCCTCGAAGTGGCGGTCGTAGCAGATGCAGCAGCCGAGGCGACCCACCGCCGTCTCGAACACCGGAAAGTGCTTCACCTTCGAAATGTTGGCCGGGTGGTCGTTGACCATGCCGCCGTCGGAGCGTTCGAAGTAGAAGCCCTCGCTGAAGGGCCCCTTCTCGTTCTGTCCCTGCGGCACGTGCGTCTTGCGATAGCTGCCGAGGACGGTGCCGTCGGCGTCGATGAAGACGGCCGTGTTGAAGCGCGTGTCGACGCGGGCATCGTACTCGTAGAGCGGCGCGACCACGACCAAACCCAGCTCGCGCGCCACCGGGGCGAGCGTCCGGACGGTCGGACCGTCGAGCGCCGGCTCGGCGAGGTCGAGCCACACCGGGCGCGTCTCGTGGGCGAAGTAGGGTCCGGTGAACAGCTCGCCGAAGCAGATGACCTGGACGCCGCGGGCCTTGGCGGCGCGCATGAGGTCGACGTGGTGCTGCACGTTGGCGGCGCGGATGGCCTCGAGCTGGTCGGCCAGGCCGTCGAGATCGGCCACGTGATCGGGCATGTGGGGATAGGCGTTGCGCGTCTGCGTCATCGCCGCGCGGACCACGCGGGTCATCGTTCGACTCCAGAGAAGACCACGGCCGCGCGTGCCCCGGGCGCGACCTGGTCGTGAGCGTGCAAGGTCATCAGGCCGGCCAGGCCGGCCGCGCCGGTGTGGCTCGCGCGCACGCCTGCCGCGTGCGCGCGAACTCGAGCGGCGCGCAGGGTGTCCTCGTCGGCCACCACCGCCTCGCCGCCCGTGCGCAGCATGCCCGCGCACAGCCACCACCAGTCATAGGTCTCGTCGTCCAGGATGCCGGTCGCGACGCTCTGCGGCGCGCTCTCCCAGGGCCACATGTAGTCGGCCTTGTGGGTCGCGGCGTGGCGCAGGGCCGGCTCGACGCCCTCGGCCGCGGCGCGCGCCTTCACCCGGTCGTACGCGCGCTTCAGCGGGGCCGCGCCCTGCGTCTGCACGGTGTGGATGCGCGGCATGGCGGGCAACAGGCCCAGGTCGAGGAGCGTTCGCAGGCCCAGCACGACGGCGCTGCCGAAGGCGCCGCCGCCGACCTGCACGACCAGGTGGTCGAGGGCGCGGTCACCGAGCGACGCGGCCAGCTCGAAAGCGAGCGTCTGGCCGCCTTCGAGCGTCAGGCCGTTGGCCGTGCCCTGGCAGCAGAAGGGCGCCGCGCCGGCGGCGACCGCCTCGAGGAAGCGCAGGTAACAGGGGTCGCCCGCCTCGCCGGGCTGCCGGTGACACACCTGGATGGTGGCGCCCAGCGCCTCCAGCCGCGCGACGACCGAGGCGTGGGCGTCGGGCGGGATGAAGACGGTCAGCGGCTGCTCGGCGGCGCGCGCGAGCACGGCGGCGGCCAGCGCGGCGTTGCCGCAGCTCGCGATGGCCAGGGGCGGGATGGCGTCGATCCACCCGAGCGCGCGGGCGACCTCGAGGTGCAGCAGCACGCCGAACAGGTGGCGCGCCTTGTGGCTGCCCGCGACGTGGCCGGTCTCGTCCTTGGCCCAGACCTCGACGCCAGGCAGGACGTCGACGGGCGCGGTGGGCGTCTGGCGGAAGCCGGCGCCGTCGACCGCGGCCACCGCGGCGTCGAGGCGGCGGACGGTGTCGACGTACCAGGCGTCGCCGAGGCCGTGCCGCACCGCCAGCGCGTGGCTGCCCAGCAGGCGGCGCCAGGCGACGAAGGGCTGCGGATCGTCGTCCGGCCGCCAGCCCGGCGGCGGCGGCGCGACCCGCGGCGTCAGCACCCGGTCGTAGCCGTTGGGCGGACAGGCGCAGGCGAAGGGGAGCGGCAGGTCGGGCCCGGGCACGAAGGCCCGGTCGCAGGCGGCGCAGTGGCTGCTGATCGGGGGGCTGCTCATCCGGGGGCTGCTCATTCGGCCCCGCTCAGCCCGCGATCCGCGCGTTCATCTCGTCGATCAGCCCGTCCCACACCGGCAGGTAGTCGCGCAGGCCGCGCCAGAAGGCCGGATCGCGCCGCGCCTCGAAGTCGGCCAGCGAGATGCCCTGCTGCTCGACCCAGGTGTAGTAGCCCAGGTTGAAGATGCGGTGGCGCTCGGCCTGGCCCATCTCGAGGTAGTTGTCGGTGCTGCCCGCCAGGATGGCGCGCCCGAAGGTCTCGGCCGCCGACACGACGTCGTAGCCCTCGGGGAAGTACTTCGGCATCAGGCGGTCGACCTCGGTCTGGTACAGCTCGGCGCCGTCGGTGCCGATCGTGATGACCACGTCGTCCTCGCCCATGCGCCAGTGGCGCGCGGTGCGGATGGCCGCCAGCACGTTGCAGATGCCCGAGAAGCCCAGCGCGTCCAGGCGCGCGACGAAGGCGGGATCCAGCCCACGCCGCTTCACCAGGTACTCGCGGCCGGCGTCGGTGTTGAACAGCAGGAACAGCGTGTCGGTGTGCACCTCGCTGATCGCCGACACGGCGTCGGTGCCCATCACGTCGTGGATGAGCGGCACGTGCTTGTCGCCGATGCCCTGGATGTTGTGCTCGCCGAAGCCGTTGGCCAGCAGCGTCGGGCACTCGAGGGCCTCGACGGCGATGGTCAGCGCGCCCAGATCGCGCAGGTAGTTGCCCGCGCCCAGGGTGCCGCCCGAGCCGGTCGCCGACACGTACGCGCGCAGGCGCGGCCGCCCGGGCAGGGCCTTCACGACGCGCTCCAGCGCCGGGCCGGTGCAGCTCAGGTGCGCCAGGTGGTTCGCGAACTCACTGAATTGATTGAAGATGATGTGATCCGGCAGCTGCTCCAGCCGGTTGCACTCGTCGTAGATCTCCTTGACGTTCGACTCGGTGCCGACCGTGCGGATGATGTCGTCGGGCGAGTGCGCCCACTGCTCGAGCCAGGCGAAGCGCTCGCGGCTCATGCCCTCGGGCAGCACGGCGACCCCGTGGCAGTCGAGGATGCGCGAGATGGCCACGCCGCCCCGGCAGTAGTTGCCGGTGGAGGGCCAGACGGCCTTGTGGGCGGCGGGATCGAACTGCCCGGTGACCAGGCGCGGCACCAGGCAGGCGTAGGCGGCCAGCACCTTGTGCGCGCGGATCATCGGGTAGGTGCGGCCCAGCATCACGACGATGCGGGCCTTCACGCCGGTCAGCGCCTCGGGCAGCTCGATGTACTCGGGCACGTCGACCAGCGCGCGGCGGTCGGCGCCGTTGTACCAGTGCACACGGAACAGGTTGGCCGGATCGGGCGCGTCGGGATCCACGTCGGGCAGCTTCGCCACCACGTCGGCCGGCAGCGTCGAGGGATCCGCCAGCTGCGCGAAGGTGGGCAGGCGGATGCCCGCCGCGCGGAAGCGGTCGACGGTGCGGGAAAGGACGTCCTCGTCGACGACGTGGGTCTCGAGTCCGAGCGTGGCCATGGGGGGCGCCTCCTTCGATAGAGGGCGCGCATGATACAGAAACGTCACAGGGGAAACGAGGCCCCGCGTGGCGCGTCGCGCGCGCCGATGGGGAGCCGGGGTGACGCGCGCGGCGTCAGCCGGCGATGCCGGCGTCGGGCGCGCAGCCGTCGTCGGCGGGCGCGCCGCCGACGCCGCTGGGCCCGGCGTCCGCAGGCTCGGGGCACGGATCGGCCGGCGCGCCGCCGACGCCCGCCGGGCTGCCGCCCCCGCCCGCCGGTCCGCCGCCCGCGCCCGCCGGCGCACCACCACATCCCTCGTCGTCCCCGCAGGCCGGCGCGCCGCCGACGCCCGCCGGGCTGCCGCCCCCGCCCGCCGTGTGGCCATTGCCGGTGATGATGTTGACCACGCCTGCCGGGAAGCCGGCCTCCTGCACCAGATCGGCCAGCTTGAGCGCGGTGCGGGTGGCGGTGACCGAGTTGCAGCCGTGGGCGATGTTGGCGAAGGGACCGCCGTGGACGAAGGCGGGGTTGTTCTCCAGCGTCTGCACGAGGTTCGGCTGCATCGCGTCCTTGAGCAGCACCGCCATGGCGCCGTCGGCCTTGATGTCGCGGCAGTAGACCGGCTTCTTGTCGCGGGTGTAGCCGACGATGATGTCGCCCAGGCGCCGCTCCAGGTCGGCAAGGTCGGTGGCGAGGCAGAGGATCGCCATGACCTCGGAGGCCACGGTGATGTCGAAACCGGCCTCGCGCGGGAACCCGTTGGCGACGCCGCCGAGGTTGCAGACGATCTGGCGCAGCGCGCGGTCATTCATGTCCAGAACCCGGCGCAGGGCGATGCGGCGGATGTCGATATCGGTCGGATTGCCCCAGTAGATGCTGTTGTCCAGCATCGCCGCCAGCAGGTTGTGCGCCGAGGTGATGGCGTGGAAATCGCCGGTGAAATGGAGGTTCATGTCCTCCATCGGCACCACCTGGGCATAGCCGCCGCCGGCCGCCCCGCCCTTCATGCCGAAGTTCGGCCCGAGCGAGGCTTCGCGGATGCAGATGGCGGCCTTCTTGCCGATCGCGTTCAGCCCGTCGCCGAGCCCCACGGTGGTCGTCGTCTTGCCTTCGCCGGCCGGTGTCGGGTTGATCGCGGTCACCAGGATCAGATGGCCATCCTTGCGGTCGGCCAGCGACTTGATGAAGTCCTCCGACACCTTGGCCTTGTCATGGCCGAAGGGCAGCAGGTGCTCGTCTGGAATGCCCAGCTTCGCGCCGATTTCCTGGATGGGTTTCTTCTTGGCGGCGCGGGCGATTTCGATGTCAGACATGGATGTCTTCCTTTTGGCGAGAATTCTGGTTCAGGAGCCGAGGTTCTGCTTGGGCTCCAGGCCGACCGAGGCCGCCCATTCCGCGGCGGCGACCTTGCCGCCGCCCTCGGGCCGCACCCGCTTGATCAGGATGCGCCCGCCGATGCACTGGACGGTCACGCCCTCGTCGGACACCTCGATCACGCGGCCGGAGACCCCGTCGCCCGGGACGCGGGCGCAGTCGTAAACATCGAGGGGGCTGCCGTTGAACTCGGTCCAGGCACCGGGGGCTGGGTTGGTGCCGCGGATCAGGTCGTAGACCTGCTTGACCGGCTTGTGCCAGTCGATATGCGCGTGCTTCTTGGTGCAGCGGCGCTCATAGGTCGCCAGGCTCTCGTCCTGCTCCTTGTGCGGCGGGTTGCCGGAGCGGTAGAGGTCCACCACCTCCAGCACGGAGTCGACGGCGGCGGGGTAGATCTTCTTGAAGTACAGGTCGATCACCGTGTCGTCGGGCTCGATCGGGCACTCCCAGTCCAGCAGGATGTCGCCCTCGTCCAGCCCGTCGGACGGGTAGAACCAGCAGAAGCCGGACTTGTCGCTGCCCATGATGATCGGCCAGTTCACCGCGGACGGCCCGCGATGCAGCGGCAGCAGCGAGGGGTGGAAGCAGATCGAGCCGTGGGTCGGCGTATCGCGCGCCACCTCCGGCACGAACACGTTGACGAACGCCATGACCATCAGGTCGGCCTTGAACCCGGCCAGCTCGTCGACGGT
>JAUHXL010000493.1 GCA_030426945.1 bacterium | reverse complement strand
ATGGGCGATCTGGTGCTGACCTGCACCGGCGGGCTGAGCCGCAACCGGCACGTGGGCGTCGAGCTGGGGAAGGGGCGGACGCTCGACGACATCCTCGGCGAGATGAACGAGGTGGCCGAGGGCGTGAAGACGGCCAAGAGCACCTGGGATCTGTGCCGGCGCGAGGGGGTCGAGATGCCCATCGCCGAGCAGGTGTACCAGGTCATCTACGAGCAGAAGTCGCCCGCCCAGGCGCTGACCGATCTGATGACGCGGGAGCTGAAGCGGGAGCGGGACTTCGGGTGAGGGCCTGGCTGCTGTGCCTGCTGCTGCCTGCCCTCGCCAGCGCGCAGCCCGCGCCCCGGCGCGCCGACGGCGTCGTGCCGACGACGAAGTCGATCTACGCGGCGGACGATCCCGACGCCGCGCTGAAGATGCAGATCGAGCGGCTGATGGGCGTGTACCTGGTCGATCCGCCGCGGCGCCACGCCTCGGAGAAGGTGGTCGTGCAGGGCGACAAGGTGCAGATCGACGTGTGGCACCCGGTGTCGCGCCTGTCCGACACCGAGCTGAAGACGCGCGCGGTGCACTGGTTCGTGCTCGGCCGCACCCAGTACGCGCCCGGCGTGCGCGGCGTCTTCTCGGAGCTGCCGCAGATCGACGACGTGCGCCTGGTGCTCCACGAGGTGCTGCGCTCGGACGGCCGCGGCCGCCGCCGCGGCAAGCAGGGCGATCAGGTGAAGCCCTACCTGGTGCTGCGCCTCGACCGCCGCAGCTTCGAGAAGCTGGCCGTCGACGTCATCGAGAAGTGCGTCGAGCGCGGCGACTGCAGCGCCCTGTTCGACAGCGCGTTCAAGTACGCGAAGTTCGACCGCCGCTACGTGCACCGCGCCCGCAAGCGAGCGCAGTGATGCGCGCCAGCGCTGGCCAGCAACGACGCCCGGCCGGGCGGCATCCATGCAAACGAGAGGTTGCGGACAACCGACCGTAGTGCGAAACCTGGGCCAGAGACCGAGGACGGGAAGACGTCAGTGCGCTATCCAAACCCACCGCTCGGTGAGGCGCTGGTCGAGCTGCGGTTCTCACCGGGCGAACCCTGGGACGCAACGCTGCCGGGTCGTCTCTATGACGTTGAGGCCATTCGGACGCGCTACTCGAAGAAACCTCAGACGCTTCCGAGTTGGGACGTGCGCGCCGACTTCGTAGGCGGCCAGCCTGGGGCGGTGACCTTCGGCGCTGCGCCCTCCACCGTACGCTTCGAATCCGAGGATGGTGCCGACGTCGCCATCGTTGGACCGCACGCGATCAGCGTGCACCGAGTGGGCGCCTACCCCGGCTGGGCAACGTTTCGCAAGAGCGTCCACGAAGTCGTGGACGGGCTCGTGCAACTCGATGCGGGCCGCCGCGTCGCTCGACTTGGCGTTCGATACATCAACCGTTTTCCACCCAAGACCTCGGACTCCATGCTGGCCGTGGGACCACGCCGCGCAGCGGACTGGTCGGTCCACGAGCACCTCTCGCGCGTCGTCGTGAACGCAGATGATGACGACATCGTGGTCGTCACGGCGCATCAGCCAGCGGGCGAGGCACCCGTCGTCCTCGACCTCGACGCCATCCGAGCGTTTGATCCCCCCGTGGAAGTTCAGGACGTGTTGAACGCGGTTGACCGACTGAAGCGCAAGTTGTCGACGACCTTCGAGAACGCCATCACGGATGAGGCGCGCGCCCGTTTCTCGGTCGAACCGGACAGTGGAGGGTTCAGTTGATTCCAGTGACCCTCGGACCGCCCCCGCTCCCGACGCCTGCCAGCGCCCACCTTACCGCCAGCGGCGTGCCTCAGACTGTCAGCGGCGGGCCGTGGCGACACACCCACGGCCGAGAGGGCGTACGGCCCAGTGGCATCCGCATCTTCGGTATCGAGTCGAGCGGTGCCGTTGGCTCGCTCTGGCCGCCGCCGCCCGACTCGGCGTCCTCCGTCTCGCAGGCTCTGCCTGCGCCGGTGAGCGCCGCATTCGATCGACTGCGAACCGAGGCCCCGCAGGACGCCGGTGCCGAGACGACACTCGCCGTGGCGAGAGCGGTGATCCTGCGTTTGCTGCTCGATGCACCGAGCAGCTCCGTGGAACTGGATTGGCTCGACGACGACGGGCTTGCGATCGAGGTCGTCTACACCGAACGCGAACTCGTGTTGGTGCTGTCCCCCGCGGGTCGGTCGCTCTTCTTCGTGGCGGATACGTCGCGGGGTTGCCGCAGCGGGAAGGTCACGCATTGGGGGGATGGCCTCGCGAGTCTGGCCGACTGGCTCGTCCGCGACTGGTTCGTCCCCAATGGCCTGGCCGTCGGCTGATCTGCGGTTCGCCGTCAATGTCCACCCTGGCCGACTCCGAGGCTTTGCTTCGCTACGCTTCGAAGTCGGATGTCTCGGCCAGCGGCGTCGTGAAGTACAGAGCGTTCCTTTGTAGTCGCCACCCGCTGGAAGTGTCGTGTGACCGACTGCAGCTGATCGATGTGGAGCCGGCGGAGATCGCGCGCACGCGCGGCAAGGCCGCCCTCGTGATGATCAACGCCGTGACAGTCCGTGCAGCCGGCACTCAGGCCACGAGAGTGGATGCGGTAGCCGACCCTCTCGAGGAGAATCCCGCCCACGCTCTCATTCGCGCGGTGGTTGCCGTGCTGCCGGCGACGCGGGACGAGATGAGCGCGAGCGAGTTCAGCGCGTGGGTCGAGGTTTGCAAACGACTCGCCTCGGGCGCCCAGGGGCACCGCCTCTGATTTCGCCCAGCTTTTCCCTTGAATTACAGGCACTCGAGCATTCTCACCATTTTCTTTGTCACCAATCCGGGGCGGGCCCCGTTGGGCGGGTGAAACCACCACGGCCCAGGAGGCCCCCATGTTCGCGCAGACCCAGCCCACCCCGCCCCCGCCCGCCGGCGGTCGTCTGATCGCCGCCGATGGCCGCGCGCTGCCCCTGCGCGGCGTGCACGTCGCCGCGGACGCCTGCGGGGGGCGCGCCCGCGTCGTCCTGACGCAGACCTTCACCAACCCGCACATGGAGCCGCTGCACGTCACCTACCAGGTGCCGCTGCCCGCCGACGCCGCGGTGGCGGGCTACGCATTCGTGCTGGGCGACACCCGCATCGAGGGGCGCGTCGAGACGAAGGCGCAGGCGCGCGCCACCTTCGAGGAGGCCCTGATCGAGGGCCGCAGCGCGGCGCTGCTGGAGCAGGATCGCAGCAGCCTGTTCACCCAGCAGCTGGGCAACGTGCCGCCGGGCGCCACGGTGACCGCCGAGCTGACGCTCGACCAGCCCCTGCAGTGGGAGGACGCCGGGTGGACCTGGCGCTTCCCCACCGTCGTCGCGCCGCGCTACCTGAACGGCTCGACCGCGGATCCGCAGCGCGTGTCGGTGGACGTGCTCGACGGCCCGGTCGGCGCGCGCGCCGCGCTGGCGCTGACCATCCGCGACGCCCGCACCGGCGCACCGGCCTCGCCCTCGCACGCCCTGCACCTCGCGGGTGACACGGTGACGCTGGCCGACGCCGCCGCGCTCGACCGCGACATCGTCGTGCGCTGGCCGGTGGCCGCGCCGACGCCCGGCCTGACGCTGGACGTGGGCCGCCGCGGCGACCGGGCCTTCGGCGCGCTGACCCTGGTGCCGCCCGCCCTGCCCGCGCACGAGCTGGGCGCCCAGGCGCACGATCGCGATCTGTGCCTGCTGCTCGACATCAGCGGCTCGATGGGCGGTGAGCCCCTCGAGCAGGCGCGCCGGGTGTGCCACGCGCTGATCGACGCCCTGGGCCCGAACGATCAGCTCGAGATGGTGGCCTTCGCCTGGAACGTCACCCGCTGGAAGTCGGCGCCGGTGAAGGCGACGGCGGCCGAGAAGGCGGCGGCGCACCGCTGGCTGGACGGCCTGCGCGCGTCGGGCGGCACCGAGATGAAGACGGGCATCCTCGAGGCCCTCGATCCGCTGCGCCCGCGCGCCCTGCGCCAGGTGTTGCTGGTCAGCGACGGCCTCATCGGCAGCGAGGCCGACATCGTCGGCGCCATCCAGCAGCGCCTGCCGGCCGGCTGCCGCCTGCACGTGCTGGGCGTCGGCCACGGCGTGAACCGCAGCCTCACCACGCCCGCAGCCCGCGTGGGCCGGGGCGTCGAGGCCATCGTCGCGCCGGGTGAGGACGCCGAGAAGGCCGTCGCGCGCGTGCTGCGGCGCACCTCGGCGCCCCTGCTGACCAACCTGCGCGTGTCCGGCGCCGCGGTTCGCGGGGTGGCCCAGGCGCGCCTGCCCGACGTGTACGCCGGCTGCCCGGCGCAGATCGCCGTGGAGGTCGACGTGGCGGGCGGTGAGATCGTGGTCGAAGCGGACACGCCGGCCGGCCCCTGGCGCGTCACCTGCGAGGCGCCCGCCCAGCGCGACGCCGGCGCCCCGGCCGTGCCCGCCCTGTTCGCCCGCGAGCAGGTGGAGGATCTCGAGGCGCGCGCCGCCACCGAGGGGCAGCGCGCGGTGGACGGCGCCATCGAGGCGCTGGGGCTGGCCTTCCAGATCGCGACGCGGCGCACCTCGTGGGTGGCGGTCAGCGCGCAGGCGACGGTGGATCCGCGGGCGGCGGCGCGGCGCGAGACGATGCCGCACGCGATGACCGCCGGGCTGTCGGCCGAGGGGCTGGGGCTGCGGGCGGCGGCGGCGCCCTCGCCGCAGGCCGGCGGCGGCGGGCCGCTGATGGAGAGCGGCGCCGCCCCGCGCCTGCTGGGGCCGCCGCCCCCGGCGGCGATGGCCCCGCCGCCCGCGATGGCGCCGGGCGCGCCGCCCGCGTCGGCGCGGGGCCGCGCCGCGCCGTCGCGCGACCAGGCGAAGAAGAAGAGCGCGAAGGGCGGCCTCCTCGGCCGCATCTTCGGCGGACGGGGCGACGACGCCGAGGCCGAGCGCGGCGCGCCCGAGCCCGCGCCGGCGAAGGCGCGCGAGGAGGCCGCCGAGGCGAAGGCCGAGCGCGCGCCGACGCCCGCGCCGACGGTCGGCGCCCCGGCGCCGAAGGCACCGACGCCGGCCGTGACCGACGCCCCGGCGCCGACCTCGCGCGACGTCCTCGACGCGGACGACGAGGCCCTCGACGCGCCCGCCCCGACCACGAGCGCGCCGGCGCCGCGCGACCTCGAGGCCGCCGACGGCTTCGCCGACGCCGACGACGAGGCGCTCGACGAGGTCGAGGCGCCGCGGGCCGACGCGCCCGAGCCGCCGGCGGCGCCGGCCCCGCGCCGCCGCGGCCTGGCCCTGCGCCGCCTGTTGGCCCGCGTGCGGCTGCGGAACGCCCGCCGGCTGGTGGTGGAGGCCGAGCTCGACGCGCCGGCCGAGTGGGACGCGCCGACCGAGGTGACGCTGACGCTGGCCGACGGCGCGCGCCTCACCGTGCGCGTCGACCGCGACCGCAGCACGGCCGGCGCCTCGCTGCCCGGCGGCGTCACCGTGCGCCTGACGCTCGACCTCACCAGCGAGCTGCCCGCCGATCCGATGTCGCTCACCTTCGC
>JAUHXL010000492.1 GCA_030426945.1 bacterium | reverse complement strand
GCGGCGCGTCCTGGCGCCGTCAGCCCAGCCCGCAGGCCGCGCGCGCCCGGTCCAGCACGCCCCGCGCCACCGTCCGCGCCTTGTCGGCGCCCGCGCGCAGGATGTCCTCCACCTCGTCGGGGTGCGCATCGTAGTAGGCGCGGCGCTCGCGGGCCTCACCGAAGGTGTCGTCGATCGCCTCGATCAGCGCCAGCTTGGCGTGCCCGTACCCGTAGTTGCCGCCCGCGTACTTCGCGCGCATCGCGGCCTGCTGCTCGGCGTCCGCGAACAGCGTGTAGAACGCGAACACGCTGCACGTGTCGGGATCCTTGGGATCCTCCAGCGGCGTCGAGTCGGTCTTGATCGACATCACCAGCTTCTTGAGCGCCTTGCCCTTGGCCATGATCGGGATGGTGTTGTCGTAGCTCTTCGACATCTTGCGCCCGTCGATGCCCGGCACCGGCTCCGGCGTGCCGAGCTGGAAGACCGGCAGCTTGAACACCTCGCCGTAGGTCGCATTGAAAGACTGCGCCATGTCGCGGGTCATCTCGAGGTGCTGCACCTGATCCTTGCCCACGGGCACCACGTCCGACTCGTAGGCGAGGATGTCCGCGGCCATCAGCACCGGGTAGTTGAACAGCGCCGCCGAGGGCACGATGCCGTTGGCCACCTTGTCCTTGTACGAGTGCGCGCGCTCGAGCAGGCCCATGCCGGTGACGGTCATCAGCAGCCAGGTCAGCTCGCACACCTCGGGCACGTCCGACTGCCGCCACAGGGTGGCCCGGTTCGGGTCGAGGCCCAGCGCCAGGTAGGTCGCCGCCACGTCGAAGGTGAACGCGCGCAGCCGCTCCGCGTCGCGCGTCGACGTCATCGCGTGGTAGTTCGCGATGAAGTAGAACGCGTCGTCCTGATGCGCGATGTGCTGGCGGATCGCGCCGAAGTAGTTGCCCAGATGCAGCTCGCCGGACGGCTGGATGCCCGACAGGAAACGCTTGGTCGCCACGACCCCTCCTCGGGTTGGACCGGCGAGGGTCCACGGCGCGGCGGAGGGTGTCAAGGGGGCGGGCCCGGCGACGGTCAGCGTCCCTTGACCTGCCGATGGTAGGCGCCGCCCTGCACCTTCGAGCCGTAGAGGTCGCCCACCTTGTTGTTGCGCACCAGCGTGCCCGTGCTGTCCGCCTGCCCCTTGGACGCGTCGTGCCAGTTGGACACCAGCCCCCGGGCCCCGCTGTTGCGGGCCACGTTGCGCAGCACGCGGTTGTCGTTCGAGCCGTGAGACACCCGGATCGCGTCGCCCGACACCCCCTCGAAGCTGTTGCGCGCGACCTCGTTGCCGCTCGATCGGTTGTTGAGATAGACGCCGTGCAGCAGGTGCTTGCCGTCCTCGCGCGCCCCGCCCGCGTCGAGGTTGCGGTGCACCCCGTTGACCAGGCCACTGAAGCGATTGTCGACGATGCGGCTGTTCTGGACGCCGCGCATCATCACCGCCCCCGCGCCGAAGCCGTTGTGACCCTCCGAGCCCGCGTGCTGCCCCCGCGCGTCGTACACGCGCTCGGCGTCCGGCGTGTGGGCGTTGCCCAGGTTGCGGAAGTCGACGCCCTGCACGACGGCGCCCGAGACGAACGCGACGTTGCCGCCGTGATCGCGCCCGAAGGAGCGGTCGCGGGCCTGCGGCGAGCCCCCCGGCAGGTGGTCCGCGGGGATCTCGGCGCTGGCTTGGGGTGAGATCTCGAGGCCGCCCGACTGATAGCCGCTGATGCTCAGGTTGCGCAGCTCGATGTTCGCGGGCGCGGGCGCCTCGGCCCCGTGGCCGGCGCCCACGACGGGCCGATACGCGAGGAAATAGCCGGGCGCGGGGGCCGCGTCTTCGGCGCCGGTGGCGTCGCCGCTGACCTGACCCCCCTGGCCGTCGATGTGCACCCGCGCGCGCGGGTGGTAGAAGTGCCAGACGGTCTCCGCCGCCTCGCGCACGACCGCGCCCGCGGGCGTCAGCGTGATGCCGACGCTGACCTCGCCCTGCGCCCCGAGCGCGTCCAGATCCGCGCGACGCTCCTCGAGGGCGGCCTCGACCTCGTCGAGGGACGCGAAGTCGCCGATCGCCTGCCCGCCGATCGTCACGTTGAACCGACCGGCCGGCGCGTCGGGCCCGGGCGGAGACGGCGGCGCGTTCTGGCCCTGCTCGGCGCGCAGCCGCCGGGCCGCGCCCCGTCCGGCGCCCGTGTTGCCCTTCAGGCGAGCGCGATCGCCCTTCGCGATGCCGTCGACGTCCCCGCGTGCCTGGTTCACGAACGCATCGCGCGCGCCCCCTCGGCGGCGATGGCGGCGCCACGACGCGGCGACGCCCGCCACCGCCTTGGCGTGCTGGTCCTTGACCGGCGCCTCAGCCGCGCGGGCTCGCACCGCGCCGACCCCGTTCAGCTCGGCCGACTGCCCCGACGCGGCCGCGCCCTGCTCGTCGAGCAACGCCGAGACCGGATCGCCCTCGCTACGGGCGCTGGCCGCGCCCGCCTGCTCGATGGCCCGCTCGCTGTCCATACCCGCCCCGCGTACGGTGTTCGGCGAATCTTAGCGAATCGGACCGCCGGCGCCCAGCCGCGCGGTCCCGCCGGCACGCATGCCGGGTCACTCCTTCGTCCCCCGCCGCTTCTTCTTCGCTTTGCCCTTCCGCTTCTTGCCCTTCTTCTTCTTCTTCTCGGGCGGCTTCTGCGCCGTCTCGGCGGCGTCCCAGGTCGGGGCGTCGCCCCAGGCGACAGCGAAGCGGCAGGCGGTGGTGCCCTCGGCGGCGGCGCAGGTCTCGAGGGTCTTCGTGCGGCAGGCCGTGCGCGCGGCGGCGTCGTCGAGCTGTGCCTCGACGTCCCAGCGGCGCACGGTCACCTCCATCGTCTCGCGCAGCTTGCGGCGCACGGTGTTGTCGACGATCGCCAGCCCCCCGGTGGTCGAGACGGGGCCGGCGGCGTAGGCGAAGCAGCGGCGCCGCGGGGGCGGGGGCGCGGCGTCGGGCGCGGGCGGCGCGGCGTCGGGGGGCGCGGCGTCGGGGGCCGCGGCCTCGGGCACCGCGGCGTCGGGCGCGGGCGTCGGGGGCGGCGTGGCCGGGGTGGGGTCGAGCCCACCACAGGCGGTCAGCAGCGACAGCAGGATCAGGTGGCGCAGAGGTCGCTCCCAGGCGATGAACGCCCCACGCTACCGCGTCCCGCCGACGACGGCATCGACGAACAGCGCGGTGACGCGGTCGGCGAGCACGGCGGGGTCGGCGGGGCCGGTGCGGCGCTCGAGGTGGCCGCACAGCACCAGCGTGGCGAGGCCGTGCACCAGCGACCAGGCCGAGACGCCGACCAGCTCGGCGCGCTCGGGCGGGATGCGGCCCTCGGCGACGCAGCGGCGGATGGCGGCGGTCAGGTTGAGGTAGGCCGCGTCGCGGGCGGCCAGCAGCTGCGGATCGTCCGTGTGCAGCAGCTCGGGGCGGAACATGACCTCGAACGTGTCGCGCTGTTCGACGGCGAAGTCCACGTAGGCGCGGCCGACGGCGGCGAGGGCGGCGCCGCCGTCCGCGGCGTCCTCGACCACCCGCGCGGCGGCCGCGAGGCGGCGAAAGCCGCGCGCCGCGAAGGCGCTCAACAGCCCGGCGCGATCACCGAAGAGCGCGCCGGGCGCGTTGTGCGACAGGCCGCAGCGGGCCGCCACGCGGCGCAGCGAGAGTTGGGCCAGGCCGTCCTCGCGCAGCGCGACCTCCACCGTGTCGAGCAGGCGCTCTCGGGTATCCTCGACGACCAGCGGCGCCTCCTCTCCGGCCGGGGTTGACAGCGTCAACGTCGTCCGCCAGAACGTATGCACCGTGCCCGTTCGCGGCGCGCGACACAACCGATCAGCCGACCACCGTTCGGTCGGCCTGGCACCCGCAGGAGGGATGTCCCATGTCGTACCGTTACGGCCACTTCGTGTGGCGCGAGTGCATGACGCCCAGCATCGAGAAGTCGAAGGCCTTCTACGGCTCGCTCGTGGGCTGGACCACCGAGAGCATGCCCATGCCGCCGGGCACGGGCATGGACGAGTACGTCATGCACAAGGCCGGCGACCGCTTCCAGGGCGGCTTCGTCGAGATGGGCGGCGACGCCGAGCACCCGCCGCACTGGATGCCCTACGTGAGCGTCGAGGACGTCGCGGCCACCGCCGAGAAGGCCAAGGCCGCCGGCGGCACGGTCGCGGTCGGTCCCATGGACGTCGGCGCGGGCATCTTCGCCGTCATCGGCGATCCGCAGGGCGGCTGGATCACCGCGTGGCACGGCAAGGAAGGGGACGGCGAGGCTCTGTGCCAGGATGACATGGGCCCGGGCATCTTCTGCTGGGAGCAGCTGAACACGACCGACATCCAGGGCGCGCTCGACTTCTACCCGAAGGTGTTCGGCTGGAACGTCAGCGAGTTCGGCGGCATGCACACCTTCAACGTGGGTGAGAACCCCGTCGCCAGCATTCACGAGCAGCAGCCCGGCGCCCCCGCCGCGTGGCTCAGCCACGTCATCGTCGGCAACCTGCGCGAGGCCCGCGAGGCCGCCGAGTCGAAGGGCAGCAAGATCCTGATGCCCGAGATCAAGGTGCCGCAGGTGGGCACGTTCGCGATCATCGCCGACCCGGTGGGCGCGGTGATCTCGATCTTCGAGCCCGAGATGCCGGCGGCCTGAGGCCAGCCGATCAGCCGTCCGGCCGCGTCATCGCGGCCGGGTCCAGCAGCCGATCGACCTCGTCCTCGCTCAGCAGCCCCTCGTCGAGCACCACCGCGCGCAGCGTGCGGTCCTCGGCGAGGGCGCGCTTGGCCACCTTCGACGCCGCGTCGTAACCGATGGCCGGCGCCAGCGCGGTCACCAGCATCAGCGAGCGCTCGAGGTGGCGCGCGATGACCTCGCGGTCGGGCTCGAGCCCGACGACCACCTTGTCGGCGAACAGGCGCGCCACGTTGGCCAGCAGGTCGATCGACTCGAGCAGCGCCTCGGCCATCATCGGCATGGCGACGTTGAGCTCGAAGATCGAGCCCACCCCGCCGAAGGCGCCGGCGGTGACCGCCGCCTGGTTGCCCGTGACGCGGCAGGCCACCTGCATCACGCTCTCGCACAGCACGGGGTTGACCTTGCCGGGCATGATCGACGAGCCGGGCTGCAGCGCGGGCAGGCGCAGCTCGCCGAGCCCCGTGCGCGGCCCCGAACCCAACCATCGAATATCGTTGGCGATCTTCGACAGCGCCACCGCCGCGGTCTGCAACGCGCCGTGGGCGGCGACCGCCTCGTCGCGCGCGGCCTGCGCGGCGCGGTGATCGGGCGCCTCGGCGAAGGGACCGGCGTCCGGCAGGCGAAGGGTGAGCCGCGCGGCGACGCGGGCGCCGAAGTCGGCGGGCGTGTTGAGGCCGGTGCCGACGGCGGTGCCGCCGATGGCCAGCGTGCCCGCGAGGGCACCGGCCGCGCTCTCTAACCGCGCGCGCGCGTCGCGCACCTGCGCCGCGTAGCCCGCGAACACCTGGCCCAGCCGGATGGGCGTCGCGTCCATCAGGTGCGTGCGGCCGGTCTTCACCACGCCGTCCCACGCGCCCGCCTTCTCCG
>JAUHXL010000491.1 GCA_030426945.1 bacterium | reverse complement strand
GGGCGGCCGCCGGTGCTGCACCCCGCGGGCGACGCGCCCGAGGGCGTGCGCGCCCACGCGCTGGTGTTCGACGCCACCGCGGTGCGCGACGCCGACGACCTGCGCGGCCTGTACGACTTCTTCCACCCCTGGCTGCCCCGCCTGGGCAGCAACGGGCGGGTGCTGGTGCTCGGGCGGCCGCCCGCCGAGCAGAAGAACGCCGACGTCGCCGGCGCGCACGCCGCGCTCGACGGGTTCGTCCGTTCGCTGGCCAAGGAGATCGGCCGCAAGGGCGCGACCGCGCACGTCGTGTACGTGAGCGAGGGCGCCGAGGCGCACCTGGCGCCGGTCGCCCGCTTCCTGCTGTCGGAGCGTTCGGCCTTCCTGACCGGCCAGCCCTGGCACGTCTCGGCCAAGGTGGCCGCGGCCGGCGGGCGCCCGGTGCGCCCGCTCGAGGGTCGCACGGTGCTGGTCACCGGCGCGGCGCGCGGCATCGGCGCGGCCACCGCGCACCGGCTGGCGGCCGAGGGGGCGCACGTCGTCTGCCTCGACCGCCCCGGCGACGAGGGCCCGCTGTCGAAGGTGGTGCACGCCATCGAGGGCTCGATGCTGACGGTGGACATCACCGACGCCGACGCGCCCGCCGCCATCGCGAACGCGCTGCTCGACGACTTCGAGGGCGTCGACGGCGTGATCCACAACGCCGGCATCACGCGCGACAAGACGTTGGCCCGCATGAAGCCCGAGTGGTGGGACCAGGCGGTCGCGGTCAACCTGGGCGCGGTGATGAAGATCAACGCGCGCCTGCTCGAGGAGGGCGCCGTCGCCGACGGCGGCCGCATCGTGTGCCTGTCGAGCGTCGCCGGCATCGCGGGCAACGTGGGCCAGACCAACTACGCCGCGTCGAAGGCCGGCCTGGTCGGCTACGTGCGCGCGCTGGCCGCGCAGGTGGCCGACCGCGACGTGACCGTCAACGCGGTCGCGCCCGGCTTCATCGAGACGCGCCTGACCGCGGCCATGCCCGCCGTCAACCGCGAGGTGGCGCGGCGCCTGTCGGCCCTGGGCCAGGGCGGCCTGCCCCAAGACGTCGCCGAGCTGCTCACCTTCCTGGTCACGCCCCACGCCGCCGGCCTCACCGGCCAGGTGTTCCGCGCCTGCGGCGGCATGTTCATCGGCGCCTGAGGCGTGATGCCGTCGCCGTCGCCGTCGCCGACGAGCCCCGGTGGCGGCGCCGCGGACGCCTCGCCGTCCATCGCTGACCGCTCGCCGCCGGGCGCGAACCCGGCTCGACCGTCGTTCCTGCACCGCCTGAGGAGTCTTCCATGCCCGCACCCAAGAAGAGCCGTCGCGCCGTCGTCGTGGGCGGCATCCGCACGCCTTTCGTCAAGGCGTTCAAGGAGTTCCTGACCCTCGACACCATCGCGCTGGGCGAGATCGCCGTGCGCGCGCTGCTCGAGAAGCTGGCGGTGCCGCACGAGGCCATCGACGGCCTGGTGTGGGGCGGGGTCATCCTGCCCGGCGCCGCGCCCAACGTCGGCCGCGAGATCGCCCTCGACCTGGGCCTGCCGCCCAGCGTCGAGGCGATGACCGTCACGCGCGCCTGCGCGTCGGGCCTGCAGGCGGTGACGCTGGCCGCGGCCGCCATCGAGCGCGGCGAGGCCGACGTGATGATCGCCGGCGGCAGCGACAGCACCAGCAACGCCGAGCTGAAGATGCCCCAGAAGGTGGTGCGCGCGCTGGCGCCCGTCGTGATGGGCGGCAAGGCCACGCCGAAGGACTACCTGGGCGTGCTGGCCCAGCTCGCGCCCTTCACCGACATCTTCCCCAAGGTGCCGAAGATCGCCGAGCGCACCACCGGCGAGGTGATGGGCGAGGCCGCCGAGAAGATGGCGCGGCGCAACGAGGTCGACCGCGCGGCGCAGGACGCCTTCGCCGTGCAGTCGCATCACCGCGCGGCCAAGGCCATCCAGGACGGCGTCTTCGACACCGAGGTCACCGCGGTCACCACGCCCGAGGGCAAGAAGGTGTTCGCCGACACGATGGTGCGCGCCGACACCAGCACCGAGAAGCTGGCGAAGCTGCGCCCGGTGTTCGCGAAGGACGGCACGCTGACCGCCGGCAACAGCAGCCCCCTGACCGACGGCGCGGCGGCCGTGCTGCTGATGAGCGAAGACAAGGCGCGCGCGTTGGGCTACCAGCCCCTGGCCGCGTTCCGCTCGTGGTCCTACGTCGGCGTCGATCCCGCCGATCAGCTGCTGATGGGGCCGGCGCTGGCCATGCCGAAGGCGCTCGAGCGCGCCGGCCTGTCCTTCGGCGACGTCGATCTGTTCGACATGCACGAGGCCTTCGCCGCGCAGGTGCTGAGCGTGCTGAAGATGCTCGGCAGCGACGCCTTCGCCCAGGCGCGCCTGGGCCGCAAGAGGGCCGTCGGCGACGTGCCGATGGATCGCCTGAACATCCACGGCGGCTCGGTCGCCATCGGCCACCCCTTCGGCGCCACCGGCGCCCGCATGGTGACCACGATGGCCAACGCCCTGCACCGCGAGGACAAGCAGATCGCCCTGCTCGGCATCTGCGCCGCCGGCGGCCTCGGCGCCGGCGCCGTGCTCGAGCGGGTGGACTGAGCCGCCCCGGCGGCGGTCACCCTGTCGTCGTCGACCCCCACCACCGCGCCGCCCGGTTCGACAACGACCACGACCACGCCCACGACCGCCTTCGGCGGAGCCGGTTGCGCCCGCCCGGCCGACTCCCTACGATCACGCGCCCCCGACGCCCCGACGGAGAGCCGGTGCTGCGCGACGATCGTCAGATGGAGCTGACCCCCGGCCGCATGGCGGCGGGCGCCGGCGTGCTGGTGGCCGCCATCGGGCTGGTGCTGTGGGTCACCGACGACGGCGCGATCGACGCACCGGAGCCGGACGCGGCGCCCTCGGCCCAGGCGATGATCGAGGCCGCGCCGGCGGTGGTGCATCGCGGCGTCGCCGATGCGGGCGGCGCCGCGGCCACGGCCGATGCGGCGCCTCCGCCGCGCCCGCCGGGCGAGTACGGCGGCGTGCTGCAGAAGGATCAGACGGTCACCGCCTCGCTCCAGGCCTTCGGCGCCACCCCCCAGCACGTCCACCAGATCGTCCAGGCCCTGCGCGCGGTGTACGACTTCCGCGACGCCCGCCCGGGCGCCCGGTTCACCCTCGAGCTCGACCCGAAGACGCAGGCGCTGCGGCGCTTCGAGTTCGAGCACGGCCCCCTCGACATCTACGAGGTGGCCCGCGACGCCGAGGGCAACCTGGTCGGCCGCAAGGTGGACGTGCCCGTCGAGGTGGTCGAGGCCGAGGTCGGCGCCGAGATCAAGAGCTCGCTCTACCGCGCCATGCAGCGCGTCGGTGAGTCCCCCGCCCTCGTCGCGCTCATCGTCGACGTCTTCGCTTGGGACATCGACTTCTTCAAGGACACCCAGCCCGGCGATCGCTTCCGCGTCGTGGTCGAGAAGATCCACAAGGACGGCGCCTTCATCCGTTACGGCCGCATCCTGGCGGCCGAGTACACCGGCAAGGTGGGCACCTTCCGCACCTTCTGGTTCCAGCCGCCGGGTGACGAGCAGGGGCAGTACTACCTCGAGGACGGGCGCAGCGCGCGCAAGACCTTCCTGGCGACACCGCTGAAGTTCGTGCGCGTCTCGAGCCGCTTCAACAAGCGCCGCCGACATCCGGTGCTGGGCTACACCAAGGCCCACAACGGCGTGGACTACGCCGCGCCGACCGGCACGCCGGTGCGCGCGATGGCCGACGGCAAGGTGATCTTCGCCGGGCGCAAGGGTCCCAACGGCAACCTGATCCGCATCGACCACGGCGGCGGGCTGGTCAGCGCCTACGCGCACCTGCACCGCATCGGGCGCGGCATCGAGCGGGGCGTCCACGTGCGGCAGAAGCAGGTCATCGGGCAGGTGGGCTCGACCGGGCGCTCCACCGGGCCCCACCTGCACTTCGGCGTGAAGCAGGGCGGCCGCTGGATCGATCCGCAGTCGCTGAAGATGCGCCGCGCGGCGCCGGTGCCGGCCAAGCACAAAAGGGCCTTCGAGGCGGTGGTCGCGCGGCGGGTCGAGCGGCTGCAAGCCCTCGCGGTGCTGGCGCCGACCGTGGACGAGCCGACCGAGGACGAAGAGGGCGTCGAGTGAGCGGGCCCACCGAGCCCGACGCGGACGCCTCCACGGTCGACGGCGCCGCGCCGCCGCCGTCCCCCGACCCGCCCGCCTCCGACGACCTCGACATCCCCGACTTCGTCCCCCACGCCGACCGGCCCGGCGTCGTCGGCGCCCTGTACCGCCACCGCCGCGTCCTGTTCGCGGCCGGCCTGGTCTGGTTCGGCCTGGTGGTGTTCGGCGGCATCCTTCTGAGCACCGTGGACGCCCGCGTCGGCCTGCACGTCTTCGGCCCCGATGTCTGGGTCGCCGGCGAGCCCGCGGTCCTGCGCGTGACCCTGCGCGACCTGCGCTACAACCGCTTCGAGCCCCTCGGCGGCGCCCGCGTGCGCTTCGTCTCGAACGAAGGCGTCGAGGGTGAGCAGCTCACGCTGGCGGGCCACGCCGGGCCCTTCGTCCAGGGCGCCGTGCCCACGCCGTCCACGCCCGGCAAGTACAAGCTGGTGCTCGAGGCCGACGGCGAAGAGGGCCCGCTGCTGGCCGAGATGACGGTCAACGTGCTCGATCGCGCGCCCCCGATGACGCTGCCCGCCGGTGACGGCAAGCCGAAACACCCGCCGCGCCCGGATCGCGGGCCCTTCACGCTCGACATCGTGCCGACGGATCAGGTGATGCCCGGCGGCGGCCTGCCGACGACGCTCACCGTGCGCGCGACCGACCTCGAGGGACGCCCCCAGCAGCTCGAGGTCGCGCTGGACACCAAGGAGGGGAAGAGCGAGGTCGCCTTCCCCTCGCGGATCACGACCGACCGCCACGGCCTGGCCCGGTTCACCGTCGTGCCCCAGCACCCGACCTTCTGGTTCGAGCTGTCGACGCCCACCGCGAACACGGCCCGCCGCCTGAAGTACGTGCCGACCCAGTTCGTGATCGACGTGCCGCAGTCGGTGGTGACGCCGGGGCGCACGCTGAAGGTCGAGGTGCGCAGCCTGCACCAGAGCGGTGAGGTCTTCGTGGACGCATGGCACGGCGACCGCTGGGTCGCCACCGAGGCGGGCGAGCTCGAGCGCGGCCGCGCCCAGGTCGGCATCACGCTGCCCCTGCTGGGCGTCGATCCCGCCCTGATCTGGCTGCAGGCCTACAAGACGGCCTACCTGCCGCAGCAGGCGCGCGGCGGACTGCACCTGCTGGTGACCACGAAGTCGGCCAGCGAGGCGAACCGCTGGCTCGCCGATCAGCTGGTGAAGGCCGATCTGCTGCCGGGCCACGCGCGCTTCCTGCGCGCGCAGGCGGACGGCGATCCCCAGCTCGCGCGCTTCCTGCTCGGGCGCATCCCCCGCCCCGAGCGCGACCCACCCCTCTTGGCCGACTCCGGCGTCACCGCCCGCCAGACCGTCGCCACGCTGCGCGTCGTCTGGCAGCGCCGCCTCATCGTCGCGCTCGTGCTGACCGGGCTGGC
>JAUHXL010000490.1 GCA_030426945.1 bacterium | reverse complement strand
TCGAGGCTGCGCGTGGCCAGCTTCGGGTCCTCGAAGGCGCCGAGCGCGCCGATGATCGCCACGCGCGTGATCGGATCGATGTCGTCGTCGAGCGCGGTCCGCAGGCGCTGCCAAAGCGCCGCGTCGCCGCCCCAGGCCGCCACCGGCAGGACCTGCGCGAGCACGTCGGGCGCCACCGCGCCGTGATCCTTCAGCCAGGCGTCCACCGTCGAGCGCGCCTTGGCCCGCACGTCGGCGTCGCCCCCGAGGTGCGCCAACGCGTTGAGCACCTGCGGCCGCAGCAGGGTGTCCGCCACCTTCTCGCCCTCGCGGGGGGCGTCGCCCAGCGCCGCCGCGTGCGGCGCCAGCACCGCCCGCACCCACGCCTCGAAGGCCGGCCGGGACGCGTCGTCGACGGCCACCCGCTCGAGCAGCCCGAGCGCCGCCAGCACCCCCTCGATCACGAGCCGATGGCTGCGCTTGCCCAGCGCGGTGACCGCCCCCAGCCAGGCCTCGACGGGCAGCGCGTCGGCGTCGACGAGGGCGGCCAGCACGCCGGGCAGCGCCACCCGCTCGGGCCGGGTCAGATCGTCGTAGCGGGCCGCCGCCAGATCGCGCATGGCCTCCGGCGCCAGGGTCCACTGGTAGTACCCCTTCTGATCGGCGTTGCCGTGCACCCAGTCGGGGCAGCCCTTCGCCGCGAGGGTGAGCGTGCCCTCGGGCCCCTCGAGCACGGTGCACTGGCGGTGAGCCTCGCCGCCGATGCCGTAGCGCACGCACACCGGCACCCGCCAAGGGCTGCCCGGCGCGGCCGCGCTGCCGATCGGCAGGTAGCGGGACTGCTTCAGCTTCAGCGCCGCGGGCTCCCGGGCGGCGCACTCGAGCGCCATCTGCACCAGCGGCACCCCCGGCTGGTCGAGGAAGCCCGCCGCCACCGCGCCCACCGGCTTGCCGGTGGCCTTCTCGAGGGCGTTCATCAGATCGGCCGTCGTCGCGTTGCCGTGCGCGTGGGCCCCCACGTAGGCGCGCACGCCCTCGCGGAAGGCCTCGGCCCCCACCCACGCCTCGAGCATGCGCAGCACCGCGGCGCCCTTGCCGTAGGTGATGCCGTCGAACGCGTTGTTGATGTCGCCGCCGTGTCGGATGGGCTGACGGATGGCGCGGGTGTCCTTCTTGCTGTCGGCCAGCATGATGAACTGCGCGCCCCAGACCTGCTCGAGATCCATCTCGAGGGCGGGATCGACCTCGGCGACCGTGCGGCCCCCCATCCAGGTGGCGAAGGCCTCGTTCAACCACAGGTCGTTCCACCAGGTGGGCGTCACCAGGTTGCCGAACCACATGTGGGCCAGCTCGTGCGCGACCACCGCCTGGCTCCACATCTTGCGCTGCGCGGGCGCGGTGGCGCCGTCGAGCAGCAGCAGCGTCTCGCGGTAGGTCACAAGCCCGACGTTCTCCATGGCGCCCGCGGCGAAGTTGGGCACCGCCACCTGATCGAGCTTGGCGAAGGGGTGCGGCAGATCGAAGTAGGCGCTGAGCGAGGCGTGCAGCAGCGGCGTGCGCTCGAGGGCGTAGCCGGCCAGCTTGCCCTTGCCGCGCGTCGCGAGGATGCGCAGCGGCGTGCCGGGGATGGCGTCGGCCGGGGCGGGCACGACCTCGAGCGGGCCCATGGCGAAGGCCACCAGGTAGGTGGGCAGCGGCTTCGTCTCGGCGAAGGTGAAGGTGGTGACGCCGCCCTCGGTGGTGCGCGCGGTCTCGGGGCCGTTGGTGAAGGCGAGCTGGCCCTCGGGCACGCGCAGGGTGGTGGTGTACGGCGTCTTGAACTCGGGCTGGTCGAAGCAGGGGAAGGCCTCGCGCGCGTGCAGGGCCTCGAACTGGGTGAAGGCGTACCAGGCGTCGCCCTCCTCGACCCGGTACAGGCCGTGCGGCACCTGCCCCAGCTTGCCGGCGTAGTCGAAGTGCAGCACCACCTCGCCCGCGGGCAGGGGCTGGGCGAAGTCGAGGGCCAGCCCGCCGTTGGGGCCCGTCCGCACCTCGGCCGGCCGGCGCTCGCCCGCCACCTCGGCTTGCGCCGTGGCCAGCTCGAGGCCCTCGGCGTGCAGCCGCACGGTGCGGGTCGGGGCCTCGACGCGGGTCGTGATCGCCACCGCCCCCTTGAAGGTCGGCTGCGCCGGATCCACCGTGAGATCGAGCACATAGCGCGTCGGGACGATCGCGCGGTCGAGGCGCTCGTTGCCATCCGGGCCGGCGGCGGCGGCGGCGGGCGCGGGGCCCTCGTCCCCGGTGGGCGCCGGCTTGCCACCGCAGGCCACCGCCACGACGCCCGCGAGGGGCAACAAGTACACGAGCCGCATCGATCACCTCCGGTTCCGGGACGCGGCAGGATAGGTACGCACCCCGCGTCGCGCAATCGCTCAACCGGACGACCCCAGCGACCGATGGTGGACCTATGACGCCGCTGCACGACGACGCCACGCCCCTGCCCCGCATGCCCCGCCGGGAGCGCGCCGTCGAGCTGCTGCGCGATCCGCTGACCGGCGACATGGTGGGCGGCGACGCGCCGGGCGACCCCCTGGTCGGCGTCGCGAGCGCCTACGCACAGCAGCTCGACGTCTCACGCCGGCTCGCGACCTTCGGGATGATCGCCTCGGGGCTGTCCCACCACGTGCTCAACCCGCTGACCGCCATCGCCGCCAACGCCGATCTGATGCCGATGATGCTGCGGGGCATGCGCGGGGCGCAGTCCGACGGGGTGATCGACGAGCTCACCGAGATGTGCGACGAGATGCGCAGCGCGGCGAAGCGCATCCACGAGACCATCCGCTGCATGCGGCGGCTGGCCGCCGCGCCCGCGGCGACGCCGCGTCCCGTGCGTGTGTCCGACGCCGTCGACGACGCCCTCAACCAGCTCGCGACGCTCTCCCCCTTCACGCTGTCCCCGCACCTCGCGGTGCCGGCGGAGCTGAGCGTAATGGCCGACCGCGAGAGCCTCGCCGAGGCCCTGTATCAGCTGATCCGCAACGCCAGCGAGGCCATCGGACCCACCCACTCGGTGTGGATCGACGCCGCCGGGCACCCGGACGACACGGTCACCGTGTCCGTGGTCGACGACGGCCCCGGCGTGCCGATCAGCGCCGAGGAGCACATCTTCGAGCCCTTCTTCTCGACGCGCCGCACCGCGGGCGCCCTCGGCCTCGGCCTGTCGAGCGCGCGCCTGCTGGTCGAGGCCATGGGCGGCCGGCTGCTGTTCGAGCCGCGCGAGGGCGGCGGGGCGGCCTTCAGCCTGGTGCTGCCCCGCGGCCGCCCCCACCCGGCGTGACGCGCGGTTCTTTCAATCGACCCGCCGTGGCCTCACAATCGGGGCGTCCGAGGGGGTTGACTTGACGCGCTTGACGTTCCTGGGCACGGCCGACGCCTTCAACGGCGCGGGCCGCGCGCACAGCTGCTACTGGGTGGACGACGCCCTCGGCGCCTTCACCGTCGACTTTGGCCCCACCGCCCTGATGCAGTGTCACAAGCTCGGCATGGATCTGAGCGCGCTCGACGGGGTCTTCCTGACGCACCTGCACGGCGACCACATCGGCGGGCTGGCGGTGCTGCTCATCCAGCTGCAGTTCGTCACCCGCCGGACGCGCCCGCTCATCATCGCGGGCCCCCCCGGCACCGAGGCGCGGGTGACCGAGCTGCGCGAGAACGCCTACCCGTCGCTGCTGCGCACGGGGCTGCCCTTCCCGCTGGTCTTCCACACCTGGCGCGTGCCGGGCACCGTCGAGGTGTTGCAGCGCCGGATCACGACGATCCGCGCGCTGCACGACCGCTTCGCCGTCGCGACCTCGTTTCGGGTCGAGGGGCCGGAGCACACGCTCGCCTTCAGCGGCGACACGGGCTGGCAGGCGGACCTCGCCCCGCTGGTGCGGGACGCCGACCTCTTCGTCTGTGAGTGCAGTGGGGTCGACTCGGGCTACTGGGCCCACCTGAGCGTGGCCGAGCTCGAGGCGAACCGGGACGCCCTGGCGCCGCGGCGCATGTTGGTCAGCCACCTGAGCGAGGCCAGCCGCGCCGCCGCGCTGGCGTCGACGGCGCTGCGGGCCGAGGTGGCCGACGACGGCGTGGTGATCGAGCTGGCGCCGCGCGGCTGAGCCGCGCTGGGCCGGATCAGCGGCAGGGGCCCAGCCGACCCACCAGCACCTGGGCGTCGGCCGAGAAGCCCCCCGCGCGGGGCGGCATCGGATCGTCGACGACGAACGCCGAGACGCTCGCGGCGCTGCCCGAGACGACGAGTCCGCGCTGCTGGTGGCCCGCCTCGACCGGCAGTCGGAGGGGCGCCGTCACCTGACCGCGCGTCGTGACGCGCGTGAGGCCCACGGTCACCATCGAGTCGTCGAAGTCCTGCCAGGCGATGCCGAAGGTGTCGGGCTCGAGCCAGGCGACGTCGGTCACGGTGCCGAAGCCCTCCGGTCCGTCGAGCGTGGGCGTGGCGAGCACGTCGCCCGCGGTGTCGTAGAGCGTGGCCACGGTGGCCATCGCGCCGAAGCCGTCGACGCGCGACCAGCCCACCGCGTAGGTGCCGCGCCCGAAGGCCACCTGCACGTCACCCTGCGCGCCCGCGTCGGCCTGCCGGTTGGGCTCGTCGAAGGGTTCGCCGAAGTCGTCGAGCACGACGAACACCAGATCCGCCGGGTTCTCGCTGGTGCGATCCTGCCAGGCCACGCCCCAGGTGCCCTCGTCACCAGCGACCAGGGCCGGGCTGACGCTGGCCGCGGCCGACAGCTGCACCGGCGCCTCGGTCAACGCGCCGGTCGTGGCCAGAGGCTGGGCGAAGAGGCCGCCGACGCCCTGCCGACCCCGCGTGTAGACCACCATGCCCTGGCCCTGCGGCACCCACGCGGCGCTGATCGAGTCGACGTCGAAGGTGCCCTGCAGCATCGCCGGCTCGCCGTCGAGCGCGGCCGTCGCCGTCAGGCCCTGCACCATGATGCCGTCGAAGCCGCCTTCGACCGTGCGCGACGACAGCCACACCACGACGAGGCCGTCACCCCGAGCGAGCAGGTCGTACTCGGGCAGGCGGCCCGCGCCGACCTGCGTCGCGTCACCGCGCGGCGACCCCTGCGCGTCGAACGTGCGCGCCCAGATGGTCTGCTGGCCCTGCCCGTTGGGCGTCTGCCAGGCCAGCGCCCACCCGCCGTCGGCCAGGCTCACCGCGCGGGGCGCGTGGGCGCCACCGTCGGCGCCGGCCACGGCCGCAAGGGCCCGCTGCAGCCCGAAGTCGCTGAACCGATCACAGGGCAGCTCGCCGCCCGACCCAGGCCCCGCGTCGTCCCCCGGGGCCGGCTCCCCCATGTCCATCGGCGACGGGGCGCCGTCCGCGGGCGGCGGGCCCAGGTCCGCCGGCTGCGCGTCGCCGAGCACGAAGCCGCTGTCGGCGGCGGCGTCCACCACGGTCGCGCCGCTGTCGCCGTCGTCGCAGGCGCTGAGCAGGAGGGCGGCGGCGGCCACCCGGGCGGCGTGTGCGAGACGAATCATGGGCGGCACTCCCCTGCCGGTTCGGTCGAAGCGCGGATGAATAGCACCGAAGGCGCGTCGGCGACAACCGGGCGCCCGGCCTC
>JAUHXL010000489.1 GCA_030426945.1 bacterium | reverse complement strand
ATGGTGCCGCCGGTGCCCGACGCCAGCTACCTGGCCGACGTGCTGTATCGCTTCCTCGGGCAGCTCTCGGCCGGGGCCGATCCGAACGCCGTCACCGCGGTCGTCGCCGATCGCGTCTCGAACGAGGTGCTGTGGTGGATCGATCGCATCGCGGCCGGCCCGCGGGCCAGCATCGGCTGGCAGTTCCTCGCCTACCTCGTGCTGACCGCCGCCGAGGTGCTGGTGTCGATCGTCTCGCTCGAGTTCGCCTACACGCAGGCGCCCAACAAGATGAAGTCGTTCATCATGGGCGTGTACTTCCTGGGCGTCTCGCTGGGCAACCAGTTCACCGCGCTGGTCAACTGGGTCGTCGGCAAGATGAAGGCCGGGGACGGCACCTCGGCCCTCGACGGCGCCAACTACTACTGGTTCTTCACGGCGCTCATGCTGCTGACCGCCTTCGCCTACGTCGTCTTCGCGCGCCTGTACAAGGGGCAGACCTTCGTGCAGGGCGACGACCAGGATGTCGCGCACGCCGAGGCGGTGGCCGAGGCCCCCGACGCCCGTTAGGCGACGCTCGGTGCCGGCTTCGCTTGCCGGGCGGGTTTCGACGCGATAAGTAGCCGGGACGCCGTCTTTTTGGGTGGCGTCTTCGCCCGTTCCTTCGACCCTAGCTCGCGGTGTACCGATGGCCAAGTATCGCTCTGTCGCCGACATGTTTCGTCAGCGGGTCGCCGAGACCCCCGACCTCGAGTCGTTCTCGTATCGCGAGGGCGCCGGCTTCAAGGCCCTGACCTGGCGCGAGACCGGCGACCGCGTGCGCGCGATCGCCTGCGGCCTGCTGTCCCTCGGGCTGTCCGACGAGGAGCGCGTCAGCATCCTCTGCGGCACGCGCGTCGAGTGGCTGCTGGCCGACATCGGCATCAACTGCGCGGGCGGCGCCACGACCACCATCTACCCCAGCAGCACCGCCGACGACTGCCAGTTCATCCTCGAGAACTCGGGCTCGGTGTTCTGCGTCGCCGAGAACGGCGGGCAGCTCGAGAAGCTGCGGTCGGTGCGCGATCAGCTGCCCGATCTGAAGAAGATCATCCTCATCGACGGCGACGCCGGCGACGACGACTGGGTCATGTCGCTCGGCGACCTCGAGGCGCTCGGCCAGCAGTACGACGCCGACAACCCCAAGGCCTACGACGAGACGATCGACCGCATCACGCCGGAGCGCCTGGCCACCCTCATCTACACCTCGGGCACCACCGGTCGCCCCAAGGGCGTGGAGCTGATCCACGACTGTTGGCTGTACGTCAGCGAGGCGCTGATGGAGGTCAACATCATGTCACACGACGACAAGCAGTTCCTTTGGCTGCCCCTGTCGCACTCGTTCGGCAAGATGCTCGAGGTCATCGTCATCGCCATCGGCATCCCGACCGCCGTGGACGGTGAGATCCCGAAGATCGTGGACAACCTCGCGGTGGTGAAGCCCACCTTCATGGCGGCCGCGCCGCGCATCTTCGAGAAGGTCTACAACAAGATCGTCAACGGCGCGAAGACCGCCGGCGGGCTGAAGTGGGCCATCTTCAAGTGGGCCACCGACGTCGGCAAGCAGGCCAGCAAGGAGAAGCAGGCCGGGCGCACGCCGGGCGGCATGCTGGGCTTCAAGTACTCGATCGCCGACAAGCTGGTGTTCTCGAAGGTGCGCAACGTCTTCGGTGGGCGGCTGCGCTTCTTCATCTCGGGCAGCGCGCCGCTCAACCGCGACATCGCCGAGTTCTTCCACGCGGCCGGCGTGTTGATCCTCGAGGGCTACGGCCTGACCGAGAGCAGCGCGGCGTCCTTCGTCAACCTGCCCGACTCGAACAAGTTCGGCACGGTGGGCAAGCCCCTGCCCGGCACCGAGGTGAAGATCGCCGAGGACGGGGAGATCCTGTTCAAGAGCCGCGGCGTGATGCGCGGCTACTACCGGCTGCCCGACGTGACCGAGGAGACGCTGGACGGGCGCTGGCTGCACACCGGCGACATCGGCGAGGTGGACGCCGACGGGCACCTGAAGATCACGGATCGCAAGAAGGACCTGATCAAGACCTCGGGCGGCAAGTACGTCGCGCCCCAGGCGCTCGAGGGCGGCTTCAAGGCCATCTGCCCCTACGTCGGCAACATCGTGGTGCACGGCAACGCGCGCAACTACTGCTCGGCGCTGATCGCCATGGATCCCGAGGGCATCCAAGCCTGGGCGGAGCAGAACGGGCTGGGCGGCAAGAGCTACGAGCAGCTCTCGAAGGAGCCCAAGGTCATCGAGCTGTTCCAGGGCTACATCGACCAGCTCAACGCCGGGCTGGCGCGCTTCGAGACGGTCAAGAAGTTCTACCTGGTGCCCACCGACTTCGCGATCGAGACCGGGGAGCTGACGCCGAGCCTGAAGGTGAAGCGGAAGGCCGTCGAGGCCAAGTACAAGAGCGTCCTCGACGGCTTCTACGCCGAGTCGATGGCCGCGGTCTGATCCCGCGCCCACCGCCCCACCCCATGCTGCGTGAACACGTCTTCGAGAGCTTCGACGGTACGCGACTGACCTATCGCGTGTACGGCGCCGACGCCGAGGCGCCCTGGCTGGTCATCTGCAACGGCTACGGCGGCACCTTCTCGGCCTGGGCCGAGGTGATGCCGCTGCTGGTGCCCCACCTGCGCGTGCTGATCTGGGACTACCGCGGCCAGCACAAGAGCGAGACGCCGCGCGACCGGCGGCTGCTGCGCATCGCCGACAACGTGCGGGATCTCGACCGGCTGCTGGCGGCCGAGGGCATCGACCGCTTCGTGCTGGCCGGGTGGAGCGTCGGGGTGCAGGTCGCGCTGGAGGCCTACCGGCGGCATCCGTCGCAGGTGCTGGGCATCGCGCTGCTCAACGGCGCCCACGAGCGGGTGCTGCGCAACGTGCTGGCCGGTCGCCTCGGGCCCCTCGGGCGGCCGATCGCGCAGATCGCCTCGCGGGTGATGGGGCGCGCCCTGCCGCCCGCGCGCCCCGCGCTGAAGCGCTTCGCGCGCAGCCGCCTGGCGCCGTCGTTGGCCGAGCGCCTGGGCATGATCACCGGGCGCCCCGCCACCTTCCCCGAGGCCTTCAGCGCCCTGCTCGATCTCGACTGGCAGGTGTACCTGGGCATGGCGGTGCTGGCCGACGATCACCGCACCGAGGACTGGCTGCCCGAGGTGAAGGCGCCCGTGCTGATCACCGCCGGCGCGCGGGACGCGCTGACGCCGCCCAGCATCGCCCGCCGCGCGGCCGCCCGGCTGCCCGACGCGGAGTACGTCGAGTTCCCGCGGGGCACGCACTACACCCTGATGGAGTTCCCCGATCAGGTGGCGGCGCACCTGCTGCGTTTCACCCGTCGCGTCATCGACGCGACGCCCTGAGACATCGGCGGCCGGACCCGCGCCCGCTGGGCGGCTCGGCGACGGCACGGGCGATGCTAAAAGGGCCGGTGTCCCCTGCAAAACCGGAGGAACCCATGCAGACGCTCCTGCGCGCCCTCTTCGGGCATCACCAGCCGCGTGGCCTGCTCGACGATCTGTTGAAGGCCGACGACGTCCTGCTGCTCGATGTCCGCACGCCGCCCGAGTTCGAGGCCGGCCACCTGCCCGGCGCCGTCAACGTGCCCCTCGACCGCCTCGACGCCGCCCGCGCCGTCATCGGCGCCACCGACCGCCCCGTGGTCGCGTATTGCCGCTCGGGCGCCCGCAGCGGCAACGCGACGGCCCAGCTCGAGCGCTGGGGCTACGCCCGCGTGGCCAACGGCGGCGGCGCGGTGGATCTGGCGCACCACATGGGCGTCGATCTGGTGCGCTGACCTGCTCAGGGGTCCGCTCACGAGCGGTCGGCGCTCCCTCCAACCGGCTGTCAGCTGTCAGCTATCAGCGGTCAGCCGGGCTCGTTCGCGGTGCTGGGCTTGCAGCGGGTCGGCAAGCTCGAGACGTCGGGATTTCGTGCCGAAGGTCCACCCGTCGCGACGGAGCTGAGAGCTGACCGCTGAAAGCTGATAGCCCGTCCATCACGACGGGACCTGCGACCGGGCCACCCACGATTCTGGATGCCCCCTGCTCAGGGGCGGCAGCCGGGCAGCGGGTCGCTCCCCGGTCCGGCGTCGGGCGGCAGCACCGCCTCGAGCATGCGCCGCCACCGGCCGCGTCGCTGGCCGGCGGCGACGCCCAGCGTGCGGTGCAGCCGCGAACCCTCGAAGAAGCACAGGCGACGGGCGAGGTCGGCGCGGTCGAAGGGCAGCCACACCGCGACGCCGCGCGTGCCGGCGTAGCCCTCGCCGCGTCGCGCGGCCCCGAGCGCGAAGCCGCTGACCGCGTCGTCGAGCGCCAGCCGCGCCAGCCGCGCAGCCCGGAGCACGCCGGGCGCCTCGCCCGCCTCGGCCTCGAACACCCCCAGCATGGCTCCGAGATCGCGCGTGCCCCCCAGGTAGTCGTGGCTCGGCGCGCCGACCGGCCGGCTCTTGGCCAGCGCGAAGGCCAACCCCAAGCCCGCGGTCGGCGTGCGCTCGACCGCCTCGGCCACGGCGTCGGCCAGCCGAGCGAGCGCCGGCAGCAGCCGCAGCCGCAGCGCCGCGGTGTCGACGACCGCGAAGGTGTAGCGCTGGCGCACCTCGTCCTCGAGGGCCCCCTCGCCCGCCTCGATCGAGCGCCCCACCATCTTGGGCAGCGCGCGCGCCACCGCGCAGGGCGCGTCGCCGAAGGCGCAGCCGGGCGCCGCGTGAGGCGGCGCGCGCAGCAGGCGGTGCAGCCGGTCGTAGGGCAGGCCCTGGTAGGCCTGCACCTGGGCCGAGCCGCCGACGTAGCGCGCGGCGTCGGCCAGCTCCGTCGCCACCTCCACCGACTGCATCAGGCAGGCGTCCAGCACCAGCAGGTCCAGCGGGTGGCCGGCCAAGGGGCCATCGACCACGGTGTCGAGCGCGCCGCGCAGCCCCGGCGTGTCGAGGACGGTGTCCTGGCTCTGGTCGAAGCCGAAGCCGCCCCAGGTGCCGCGCACGCTGAAGCGACGGGTGTCGGCGTCGGCGCGCCGGTCGACCGGGCGCCAGCCCAGGCCGTGCCCGCTGAGCACCACCAGGTAGTGGTCCGCCGGGTGCGCCGCGACGCCCCAGCGCAGGAAGTCCCCCAGCAGCGCGGCCGGCGGGCGCCCCTCGTCCTCGCGGCGCAGCACCGTCTCGCCCGCGGCGTCGACGCGCAGCCAGGCCACGCCGTCCGGCTCGGGGCCGTCGAGCGCGACGAGGACGTCGATCGTCTCGGTGGTGCCGCCCGCGGCGCGCAGCTCCGCCCGGTCGGCGGCGAAGGGGGCCCGCAGATCCTCGGCGTCGCCGGCCAGGTACACCAGCACCGTCCACACCTTGCGGCAGGCCGCGCGGTCGGCGGGCGCCGCCGTCGTGCAGCGCGGCGCCGCGCCCGCCAGCGCCGGCCACAGCGTGGCGAACAGGAGCGCGGCCACTCTCACTGGCGGTGGATCACCGGTTGGCGCGGTCGATGAGCACCTCGACGACGCGCGCCATCGGCAGGCCCTTGGCCGACGCGTAGGGCGCCGCCCGCCGCCAGCCATCCGGCAGCACGCTGCCCTTCCACTCG
>JAUHXL010000488.1 GCA_030426945.1 bacterium | reverse complement strand
CCGCCGAGTTCCGCGGCCGCGAGGCGCCCGGCTCGGTGCGCGAGGCCGTCGCGCGCCTCGGCGCCCCGCGCGCCCTGGCCGGAGCCGCCACCGCCGTCCATCGCGCCAACTACGGGGTGGAGGATCGGGCCCTCGCGGCGGTGGCCAACAAGCTGTGGCTGGCCCACTTCGTCCGCGCGGTGACCGCCGAGAGCCTCGCGGCCGAGGTCGGCCACCCGCGCCCGGAGCAGCTGCGGACGCTCTCGCTGTTCGCCGACGTGGGCGAGCTGATGCTGCTCCGCGCGGCGCTGGCGCTGTGGCCCGAGCACCTCGCCGGCGGCCAGCCCTCCGAGGCCCTGCGCAGCTTCGCGGTCGACCACGCCCGCCGGCTGAGCGCGCTGCTGCTGGCCGACTGGGGGCTGCCGACGCGCTACGTGGTGCTGGCGCGCCACGCGCCGAACGACGACACGAGCGCGCTGACGACCGAGGATCGCGCCCACCGCGAGCTGCTCGCCGGCGCCCGCCATCTGGCCGACGCGGCGGTGGGCCCCGGTGTGTTCCCGCGGGAGCCGGTGCCCGCCGGCCACATGGTGACCGTGCCGACCGAGGTCGGCGCCGAGGTCACCCGCACGGCGATCGCGCGCGTCCGCTCGATGATCTACGCCTGAAGCGGCGTGCGTCAGCGGCCGCCCGGCGGGATGGGCGGCGCCGCGGGGGCGGCCCCGCGGCGGTAGACCCCGATCAGCTGGACGCCGTCGAGGAAGTAGCCGTCGACCGGCCAATCCGTGCCGTAGGCCCGCCAGAGGTCGGTCTCCTCGGGCAGCTTCTCGCGCTGATCGTGATAGACGCCCCAGTCCGACGAGGGCACCGTCCAGTCGCCCGAGTAGCGGATGTCCTGGCGCAGCAACGCGTCCCGCTGGTAGGCCCGCACCGAGCCGGCCGTCGCGTTGTGCCAGAAGACGAGGCCGCCCTTCTCGACCGCCTCGTTGAGGAAGGGCAGCACCTCGACGGTGCTATAACCCCAGAAGTTGCGCGGCATGCGCAGCGCGGCCGCCCCGGGCGGGCCGCCGGCCAGCGCGTTGTAGTACGCGGGGCCGTGCGGCCCGTACGCGAAGGTCGCCCACGCGGCGGGCACCAGCATCAGCGCCGCGACCGCCGCGCCCAGCGTCGCCTGCCGCGCCGGCGCCGCCGCGCGCCACAGGCCGCGCCCCATGCACACCGCCCCCACCCCGGCCATCACCGACAGGAAGGGCATCGCCGGCATCCAGTGCTTGGTGCCGCCGAAGATCGGGGTGAAGGGCAGCGCGATCACCAGCGGCGGCACCAGCGCGTTGACCAGCAGCATGGCCTCGGCGCCGCGACGATCCGGATCGGTCGGATCACGCAGCTGGCGCAGGAAGCGCCGGGCCACCTCGACGAAGCCCACGGCGCCCAGGGCGAGGGTGGCCACCGGCACCGACAGCAGCGTGAAGACGAAGGGGAAGTGCACCGGGAAGGGCGGCTCGAAGTACAGCGTGCCCAGGTAGTCCACCGGGTAGTGCTCGTGGCGGGCGTGGAAGGCGTAATAGGCCTTCAGGCGCGGCACCGTGTCGAACCAGAGCCAGGGCCAGTGCGCCAGGAACACGCCCAGCCCCAGCACGATCATCGAGGCCGCGACCCAACCGTAGTAGGTGAGCGGACCGCGCTCCCCCTCGGGCGCCCTCCACGCGCCGGTGCGCCGCTTGAAGGCCCAGGTGTCCAGCGCCGCGACGCCCAGCAGGGCGAAGGGCACGAAGAAGATGTTGAGCTTGGTCGCGAGGCCCAGGCCCACCGCCACGCCCGACGCCAGCGCCCACCGCCGGCTGCGCGTCGCGCGCAGGAAGGTGTAGCAGACCAGCAGCCACATGAAGGTGACCGGCGCGTCGAAGCAGGCCAGGTGCGCGTGGAAGAAGACGCGCGGCATGAAGGTCAGCGCCAGCCCCGCGACGACGCCGGCCGCCGTGCCCCCCACCATGCGGCCCAACAGGAAGGTCAGCCACACCGCCATCGCCGCCAACACCATCGTCGGCAGGCGGTAGGCCAGCATGTTGCTGTCGACCAGCTCCCAGCGGTCGTGCAGCACGTGGTGGCTGACGCCGAAGAGCAGCTTCATCAGCACCGGGTGCTCGTGGTTGTACTTGAAGCCCCGGTCGACCTCTTCGCGCGAGAACGACTCGACCTCGCCGTCGAACAGGCCCAGCACCCAGTCACCCGCCCGGTCGGCGGCGTAGAAGTAGAAGCTCTCGTCGCGCGGGATGCCCACCTGATCGTTCGTGGCCACCAGCATGGAGAGCTGAAGGGCCGCCAGCAGCAGGCCGACGCCGTGGTGGCGCCAGTGGATGGGGTTCAGCGTCATCGCGGCCCCCGCAGCGTGGCGTCGATGCACAGATGCGCGTCGCGGTGATCGGTGGTGGTCAGCTCGAGCACGACGGGCCCGTCGCCGGCCAGGGGCACGGTCCAGCGGTGCCAACCGGGCGCCGCCTCGAGGGTGCGCTGGCCCAGCGTCGCCTCGCCCCGGCGCGCGGTCAGCGTCGCCGGCTGCACCTTCGAGGGCGTGTTGCGCGCGACCGTGACCGGATCGGTGAAGCCGTAGTCGACGACCAGGCGCTCGGCCCGGGGCGCGTCGGCCGGCCACGCGAGGCGCACCGTCTCGCCGGCGCGCGGGTGATACCAGACGCAGCGCCGCGGGGCCTCGCCGATGACGCGCACGTCGCGGCTGACGTTGATCCAGGCGTCGAGGCCGCAGAAGCGGGCCCAGGGGTTGGGCTCGATGAGGCGGCGGCCGGGGCGGGCATCGCGGCGCAGCTGCTGGGCGATGGGCGTCGCCAGACAGCGCCGCGTGTCGTCCGGGCTGCGCCGCAGGGTGCAGTGCCAGCCGATGCCGTCCCAGAAGTCGCAGGCCTCGGACTTCGCGCCGCGCACGCGGGTGACGCGCACCGCCTCGAGCTCGGCGCGCAGATCGGCGTGCACCTTCTCGCCGGCCACCTGCACCCGGTCGAGGGTGACGCGGCCGAAGGTGCGGCGATCGATCGACGCCACCTGCGCGGCGGGCAGGTCGTCGGCGTCGACCCCGAAGGCGCCCATCAACCACACGCGGTCGTAGCGGGCCAGGTCGGCCGCGGCGGGATCGGGCAGGTGGAACGCGGGCAGATCGTGCAACGCCAGCCGCGCCTCGCCGGCCCAGTAGGGGGTCCAGGTGACGCCGTCGCCGGGCAGCAGATCGGCGCGGGCCGCGTCGGCGGCCGCCTGCCAATCCGCGCGCGCCGGCACCCGCGCGCGCTGCACGGCGAGGGCCACGGCGGCGGCGACGCCGACGAGCGGGAGGACGAGCCAGGGGTTCAGCAGACCGGAGCGGGACATCGCGGGGGCCACAAGGGGGGTGGTCGGGAGCCGCGTTCTACCACAACCGAGGTGTGGGGTGCGCGAGTCTGGATTTGGGCCGGCGGGTCAGTTTACCTTGGCCGCCACCGCCTGAGAGACGGAGTTCCCGATGACGCGATGGTGGGCGCCGGCAGCGCTCCTGATGCTGCTCGGCGCGGCAGGCTGCCCTGGCTTCGGCGACAAGACGCTCGCCGAGCTCGAGGGCGTCGAGACGGCGACGTGGGAGGCGGACGTGCAGCCGATCCTGGCGGCCTACTGCTGGCGCTGTCATGGCCAGACGGTGTCCAACGGCGCGCCCAACTCGCTGTTCACCTACGAGCAGGCGGTGGCGCAAGCCGAGCGGATCCTGGTGCGGACGGTGCAGCAGCAGACGATGCCGCCCTCGGGCAGCAAGCCCACCGACACCGAGCGCGCGCAGCTCGAGGCGTGGGTGGCCGCCGGGACGCCACGCGGCACGCCCGGCCCCGAGATGGACGCGGCGCCGATGCCCGATATGGGGGTCGAGGGCGACGCGGGGGTCGAGGCCGACGCCGGCGACCTGCCCGAGCGGCCCACCTGGGACGGGCACATCGCGCCCATCGTCGAGCTCAACTGCGCGTTCGCCGGCTGCCACGGGGGCGCCGAGCCCGAGGGCAACCTGGATCTGACCACCTACGCCGGCTTCGACGCCGGCGGCGACAACGGCGATCTGAGAGGCGGCGGCGATCCCGCCAACAGCCTGCTCATCGACCGGCTGCGCGCCCGCAACGGGTGGAGCGTGATGCCGGACGGAGGCCCGATGCTGCCCGAGATGCAGATCCAGGTGTTCGAGGCGTGGATCGCCGCCGGCGCCCCGGAGGAGTGAGTTGAAGCTTTCGCCCCTGCTCCCCTTCGTCGCGACGCTGACCGTCGCGGGCGCCGCCCACGCCCTGCCGCAATTCGCGGTGCGCTCGGCGCGAGCCTGCGACACCTGCCACGTCGCCCCGGACGGCTGGGAAGATCCCGAGCTGGCCCTGCGCAAGTGCAGCCTGAACTGCAACGTGTGCCACGTCAGCCCCACCGGCGGCGGGATGCGCAACGAGTCGGGCCTGTTCTACGGCCGGCAGACGCTGCCGACGTGGGGCGACCGGCCGGCCGACTCGGCCTACCAGACCGTCGAGCTGGTGCCCACCAGCCAGCCCCTCGCGCTGAGCGACGCGCCCGAGTCGCAGCCCGCCAACGTCCCCGCGCCCGGCACCGCGGGGCGCTACGCGGGCATCGAGCCCCACCCGACGCTGCAGATCGGCGCCGACGGCCGGATGATGTACTACGTGCCCTTCGCCGAGGAGGAGGACACCGCCATCTTCCCCATGCAGGCCGACGTCTACCTCGCCTACCGGCCCTACAACCCGGGCAAGCTGAACGTCGGGCGGGTGACGATGCTGGTGAACGCGGGCTTCCAGGGGTCGCGCGGCGAGGAGTTCGACGCCTTCTACGAGCGGGCGTTCGTGCGCGAGTGGTTCGCGATGTACCACGACCTGCCCTACCAGCTGTACGTGCGGGCCGGCCGCTTCCTGCCGCCCCACGGCTGGCGCACCGAGGACCACACGCCCTTCGTGCGGCAGGGCCAGCTGATCCTGGGGCAGCCCCACGACTTCGAGCGCCAGGTCACCGGCGTCGAGGTGGGCATCAACCCGAACTACCTGTACGCCCACCTGATGGTGTTCAACGCCGCCGACCAGTGGGACGAGCCCATCGATGGGGACGGCGGCTACGGCACCGCCGCGTCCGTGGGCTGGCGCGACCTGTGGTGGCACCTGGGCGGCTCGGCCATCTACGGCACCCGCGACGAGGGCCACCAGATCGCCTACAGCGCCCAGTGGGCGGTGAACTTCGAGCAGCCCGGCTGGGTGCCCTTCTCGCTCATCTACCTGGGCGAGTTCCACCTGAACCACACCTTCCCCGAGACCGGCCGCAACGGCCTGGGCCTGTCGGCCTTCCACGAGCTGGGCTACCTGGCCTTCCAGGGCTTCAACACCAAGCTGCGCTATGACTGGTTCGACGCCGACACCGAGATCCAGTACGACACCGGCCACCGTCTGACCTTCGGTTTCGAGTGGCACGTCTACACGTACGCCGAGATCCAAGCGACGTACCGGCACAACTGGACCAACACGGAAGAGCGCTTCGACAGCGGCCGCGACGAGTTCTTCGTCCAGCTGCACGGGTGGTACTGAGGGAACGGCCGTCGCGCC
>JAUHXL010000487.1 GCA_030426945.1 bacterium | reverse complement strand
ATCCTCGCGCGCCGGCCGACCGAGGCCGACGCCCTGTCCACCGGCGTCTTCGTGCTCGGCGTCGAGCGCGGCCTGAAGCTGATCGAGCGCCTGCCCGCCGCCGAGGCGGTGATCGTCGACGACGCCGGCGCGCTGCACGTCTCTTCCGGCTTGCGTGGGCTGACCGCCCCCGCGAACACTGCCCCCGTCCCCCCGAGGTGATCATGTCGAGCCCCCTCCGCGCGCTGCTGCCCACCGCCGCCCTGCTGCTGGCCCTGCCGCTCGCCGCCCGCGCGGCCGAGCCCGCCGCCCTGTTCACGCAGCCCGTCGCCGACGTCGACGGCAAGCCCCTCGACGTGGCCGCCTTGAAGGGCAAGGTGGTGCTGCTCGACATCTGGGCCACCTGGTGCGAACCCTGCCGCGCCTCGCTGCCGGTCTATCAGGCGCTCGAAGAGCGCTTCGGCCCCAAGGGGTTCGCGGTGGTGGCGATCAGCGTCGACGAGTCGGCGGACACGCTGCGCGACTTCGTGAAGAAGGCGGGCTTCACCTTCTGGGTCGGGTGGGATCCCAAGGGCGCGTGGCCGCAGCGGATGAAGCTCGAGGTCATGCCGACGGCCTGGCTGATCGGCCGGGACGGCGCCGTGCAGAAGACGCTGCCCGGCTTCGACGCCGACGAGGTGCCGGCGCTCAGCAAGGCCATCGAGGCGCTGCTGGCCGCGCCCACGCCCTGACGCGCGCCGGACGCCGAGGGCACGTCGGGGACGTCCGGGCCGCCCTCGTCGAGGCCCGCGATCGGCGCCTCGGGCCCACGGGCGCCACAGCCGAGCGCCTTGGCGCCTCCGGACGGCACACGCCCTTCGGAGAAGTCGATGCGTTCGTTGAGTCCGACGCTGGTGGTCGCCCTCCTCGCGCCCCTCCTCACCGCGCCCCGTCCCGCCGCCGCCGAGGCGCCCGACGGCCTGGGCTGGGGCCTCCTGCAGCCGGCGTCCTACGCGCGCCCGTTCGTCGCCGAGAGCCACGGCGCGATGACGAAGCTCGAGGTGGGCTACAGCCAGCTCCTCAAAGAGTTCGACATCGCGGCGGCGGAAGACGACGCCCAGCGCGACTTCAAGCTGCTGATCGACGCCCACCTCGCCGCGGATCTGCCGCTGTGGTCGGGCACCTTGCGGGACGACGCCGGGCGCCCGGTGTGGGGCTTCTCGGTGTCACTGCCGCTGAGCATGCACGTGCTCGAGGACATGTTCGAGGCCCTCACCGCGCCGGTGATCAGCACCGACTACCGCTTCGGCGCGCCGGTGCTGCGGGTGATCCGCCGCTTCCCCAGCGACGGGTTCCTGCAGAACATCGCGGTCGCGTGGCTGCCGCTGTACCACGAGTGCACGCACCTCGGGGACGAGATCACCATCTACCGCAAGGACGTCGAGCTGCCCATCACGCGGATCAACGTGTCGTATGAGTACACGCAGCTCGAGGTGACGCTGAACGACCCCGACGGCCGCCGCGAGAACAACCACGCGCTGCGCCTGGGCACCCTGGTGCGCCTGAGCGATCGTGATCTGGGCTGGTATGGGGTCGAGCTCGAGGGCACGACGGCGCCCGAGGATCTGCCGCTCGATCACAGCGACACGCGCTTCGAGTTCTGGGCCATCTACCAGTGGCAGCGCAGCGAGGGTCTCTGGGCCGACGACTGCTGCGTCAACGTGCTGTCGGTCGAGGTGCGCAACCGGCCGCAGTATGGCATCCCCACCTTCCGCCAGGAGGAGGGGGTCTGGCAGGCGACGCGCTCGGACGAGACGCGCCGCACGGGCGTGAACGCCTACCTGGGCTATCGCTTCCACCCCGAGGGGGAGGCGCGGCAGGCGCTGGGGCTGTACCTGCACGGCTACCTGGGGGTGAACCCGTACGGGCAGCTGCGCAACATCTATCCCTATCGCTTCCTCGGCCTGGCGCTGACCCACGAGCCCTGGTGACGCGCCGGGTGGGCGGTCCGCGCGCGACGGCGTCCCGCTGACGCTGACCCGGTCAGCGCCGCCCGAACGCGTAGCGGTGGCCCTCGGGGTGGGTGGGCACGCCGTCGAGCTGGTCGGCGCGCAGCAGGGCCGCGCGCAGGGCCGGGACGTGCCGCGAGGCCTCGTCGAGCACCTCCGCCGAGATGGGCCGGCGGCTCATCGCGCCGATCCACGCCATGAAGCGGGCGCGGTCGTCGAACAGCAGCGCGCGCCCCTGCGCCACGAAGCCCAGCTTGCCGTACAGATCCCCGAACAACGGGTTCGCGTCCACGTGCTGCTCGATGACCTGCGTGCCGACGCCGGTGAACCGGTGGCAGGCCTCGATGCTGTCGGGCCACGACGGCGTCCAGCGCGTGCCCTCGAGGCCGATGGGCTGGCCGGTGAAGGGCAGCCACACCGCGCGCGCGTAGGTCTCGCCCTCGCCGTCACCCCAGCTGATGACCGAGGTGCCGCCGACGTCCTCGAGCGTGAAGCCGCTGCCGTAGTCGGCCCCCAGCAGATCCTTGGTGAGCGCGATCACCGCGCGGCGCAGGGCCGCGGCGTCGCGGGGGGTGTTCTCGAGGCGCTTGGCCACCAGCAGCTCGCGCTCGGCGGGCGTCAGCGCCTGGAACAGGAAGGTGCGCAGGCCCGACAGCGTGCCCTCGAAGTCCTCGTGGTGCAGCATGTGGCCGACGCCCTCGACCTGCTCGAGGCGGGCGTCGGGCAGGAGCTCGAGCAGCGCCTCGGACAGGGCCGGGGGCGTGGCGAGGTCGAGCGCGCCGACCCGCAGGTACACCGGCACCGGCAGGCGGTGCAGGTGGGGGCGCAGATCGGGCGCGTCGATGATCGCCCGCAGCTCGGCCGCGGTGACCGCGCGATCGAGCGAGCCGAACAGCGCCTGCATCGCGGCGAGCGCGGCCTCGGGCTCCCGCGCGCGGTAGGCGGGTGAGTAGACGCGCTCGGCCGCCATCGCGGCCAGATCCATGCCCGCGTCGAGCGCCCCCGCGTAGGCCGCCAGCGCCTGGGCGTTGGCCTCGTCCACGTGGCCCAGCGCGCCCAGCGTGGCGACCGCCCAGATGGGCAGGCGCGCGGACAGCGCGAGGCTGAGCGCGCGGTACGCCCCGCCGGACATGCCGACCAGCGCGGCCCGCTCGACGCCCGCCGCCCGCAGGTCGGCGGCGAGCTGCGCCTCGACGGCCTCGAAGTCGTAGGGCAGGGCCGGCGCCGGTGAGCGCCCGTAGCCGGGCAGGTGCACCAGGTGCACCCGGAAGGTGGTGGCCAGCCCCTCGGCCAGCGGACGCAGCTCGTCGGGCTGCTGCGGCAGCCCGGTCAACAGGACGACGTCTGGCCCCCGGCCGGTGGTCTCGATGAACATGGGAACTCCTCGCCCGAAGCCTCGTACGGCCGGCGCCCACCGGCGACCGCGAGCGGCTGGGTGATGGTTCCCGCGCTGGGTCGCGGCGTCAAGACCTTCGGAGGTCGGGGCGCCGCCGAGCGTCCGATCCGCGCCCGGTCGGCGCGGTGGCGCATCTGTTCACCCGAGGCGGCGCGGGCGGCGGGGTCGACGGCCGGCCGCGCGACGCCCCACGGTCTCCGTCCCGGGGCGCCGGGGATGGCTCGCGAGGTGAGATGCACACCCTACGACGTGTTCGGGATCGTCTGCTCGGCAGCTTCTGGTTCGTCCCGCTGACGATCACGCTGGGCGCGGTCGGGCTGGCCCTCTTGCTGCTGTGGGTCCAGCAGCCGCACGCCGGCGCGGTCGGTCCCGACGCCGACGGGGCCCGCGCGATCCTGTCGACCATCGCCGGCTCGATGGTGACCTTGGTGGGCGTCACATTCTCGATGACCCTCGTCGCCCTCACGCTCGCAGCCGGCCAGTACTCCTCGCGCGTGCTGCGCAACTTCATGCGGGATCGCGTCACGCAGGTGGCCCTGGGCACCTTCGCCGGCGTGTTCGTCTACTGCGTCATCGTCCTGCGCGCGGTGCGGCGCCCCGAAGACGGGGTGGGCGTGCCCGATCTGGCGGTGTCGGTGGGCGCCGCGTTGGCGGCCGGGGGGATCGGCATCCTGATCTACTTCATCCACCACGTGGCCTCGTCGATCCAGGCCTCGACCATCATCGCCCGCATCGCCGACGAGACGCTGGCGGCGGTGGAGCGTCAGTTCCCGCCGGGCGAGGAGGGCGAGTCCACCCCGCCCCGGCCCGAGGATCTCGACGCCCGACCCTGGCAGCCCGTGGTCGCGCCCCGCAGCGGCTACCTCGAGCACCTGGATGTCGACGCCTTGTTCGCCTTCGCCCAGGCGCGGCGTACGACGGTGCGGGTCGATCGAGGCGTCGGCGCGTTCGTCGTCGAGGGCGGGCTGCTCGCCTCCGTGGTGTGGGAGCACGCGCCGGGCGACGCCGAGGTCGATCGCATCCGCGCCGCCTTCGACATCGGTCGTCACCGCACGGCCGAGCAGGACTGCGCCTTCGGTATCCGCAAGCTGGTGGACATGGCCATGCGGGCGCTGTCCCCGGGCGTGAACGACACGACCACGGCGGTGATGTGCGTCGACTACCTGTCGGCGATCCTGGTGCGTCTCGCGCAGCGACCGACGCCGCCGTCCCTGCGTTTCGAACAGGGCGTTCACGACGGGGCGCCCGCCGCCCTGCGCGTGGTGGGCGTCGAGCAGCCCTTCGGCCCCTTCGTCGACACGGCCTTCGACCAGATCCGCACCTTCGCCGGCGCAAACGCGGGCGTCCTCTTGCGGCTGCTGAGCGCGATCGAGTCGGTGGGCGGCGCGACCGACGTGATCGATCGGCGGCTGGTGCTCGCCCGGCACGTGCACGCCATCGGGGAGGTGGTCGAGCGCACCATCGCCGCGCCCGTCGAGCGCGTCCGGCTCGCGGCCCGCATCGAGGGCGTGCTCGACGGTCTGCGCCGCGCCGACGATCCGGCCCTGTTCGCGGGCTCAGCGGCGCAGTAGGCGCTCGAGGCCGGCGGCCTCGGGCGGCAGCGCGGCGCCCGCCTCGCGCAGCAGGCCGGCCCCGCGCTCGCGGTGCTCGGCCCCGTCGTGCCCCTGGGCCTCGCGCGCGGCCGCCAGCACGTGGAACATCACCGCGAAGGTGGGCGGCGCGTCGGGCCACTGGATCGGATCGTCCAGGATGGCCTCGAGCCGCGCCTGGGCCTTGTCGGGCTGCCAGAAGACGACGTCGCGGAAGGCGGTGAGGACCTCGATCCAGGCGGTCGGGCGGGGCAGCGCGCGCCCGAGCGTCGCCAGCGCGGCGTCGAAGGTGGCCCGGTGGGTGTCGTCGTGGAACCACGACGCGCGGACGCCGGCCACGCGCGCCTTCAGCAGCGCCAGCCGCCCCTGGGTCTGCCGGTGCGCCAGGAGCGGCCCGAGATCCGCCTGCGCCTCGAGGGCGTCGATGCGCGCGGCGGCCGCGGCCAGATCGCCGCCGTAGAACACACGGCGGGCGCGCGCGAGGCCCAGCTCGACGTGCGGCATGGCCTTCGGCTCCGGCGGCCAGCAGTGCTCCGCCTCGTCGAGCAGGTGGTCGGCCGCGTTGAACTCCCCGGCCTCGAGGTGCACCCGCGCTTGCAGCAGGCAGGCCCGCGCTTGCAGGCCGGGCAGGCCCAGGGCGCGCA
>JAUHXL010000486.1 GCA_030426945.1 bacterium | reverse complement strand
GGGCTCGAGCTGCTCGAGCTGGTGAAGCGCTCGCGGCCCGAGGTCGAGGTCATCATCATGACCGGCCAGGCCAGCATCGAGGACGCCGTGCGGGCGACCAAGCTGGGGGCCTTCGACTACATCACCAAGCCCTTCCTCGACGTCGAGGCGTGCATCAACCGGGTGCGCCAGGCGGCGCGGCTGAAGCGCCTGCGCGAAGAGAACCAGGCGCTGCGCCGGCGTGTCGACGACGTCGGCCACCCCCTGCTCGAGAGCAAGGCGCCCGCGATGGAGGGCGTCATCAATCAGGTGAAGCGCGTGGCGCGCGTGGACGCCACGGTGCTCATCACCGGGCCGACGGGCGCGGGCAAGACGGCGCTGGCGCGGGCGCTGCACGATCTCAGCCGGCGCGCAGACCGCGAGTTCGTGCACCTCGACTGCGGCACGCTGGCCGCCGACGTGCTCGAGGCCGAGCTGTTCGGGCACGCCAAGGGCGCGTTCACCGGCGCGGTGACCGACAAGCCCGGCCTGTTCGAGGTGGCCGACGGCGGCACGCTGTTCCTCGACGAGGTCGGGAACATGACGCCCAAGATGCAGAACAAGCTGCTGCAGGTGCTCAACGACGGGCGCGTGCGGCGGGTGGGCGATCAGCGTGATCGCGTCGTCGACGTGCGGCTGCTGGCGGCGACCAACTCGGATCTGAAGGCGGGCGTGGCGGACGGCAGCTTCCGCGAGGATCTCTACTTCCGCCTGAAGGTGGTCGAGATCGTGGTGCCGCCGCTCAACGCCCGGCGCGAGGACATCCCGCGGCTGGCCCACTTCCTGTTGCAGCAGGAGGTGGCGCGGCACGGCCTCGACGTGAAGGGCATCGAGCCCGCCTGCCTCGACCGCCTGTGCAAGCACGACTGGAAGGGCAACATCCGGGAGCTGCAGCACGTCATCGAGCGGGCCGCCATCTTCGAGACCAGCGAGGAGCTGACCGAGCGCAGCCTGCCGCCCGAGTTCCAGCGCGCCCTGCGCGGCGAGGCGGCGCCCCAGCAGCTGGGCGATCTGGTCGACGTCGATCTGCCGTGGAAGGACGCCATCGCCAACGCCGAGCACACGGTGCGCGCGGCCTACCTGCGCGGCGTGCTCGAGAAGTGCGAGCGCAACATCACCCGCGCCGCCGAGCACGCGGGGCTGGATCGCAGCAACTTCCGTCGCAACCTGAAGCGGTACGTGCCGGACTACGCCGAGTAGGCGAGGCTCTCCACCAGCAGCTGCATCAGCGCGTCCGGCGCGTCGACGTGCACCCAGTGCCCGGCGTCCTCGAGCACCGGCGTGTCGATGGGCGCCGCCTCGAGCCGCGCCACCGTCTCGTCGTCCCAGCGATCGCTGCGCCCCGCCCGCAGGACGTGCAGCGTGCAGCCCTCGGGCGGTGACTCGAGCAGCGGCCAGAGATCCTCGCGCCCGTAGTCCGCCAGCATCTGCTCGACGGCGTCGAGGTCGAAGCGCCACACCAGGCCACCGTCGCCCGGGCGCACGTTCGTCGTCATCCAGCCGGCCAGCATGGGTGAGAAGCCCAGGTCGGCGAAGTGCGCCTTCACCGCGTTGCGGTCCGGCGCGGGGACCGGCAGCAGGCGCACGGCCTGGATGACGCGCTCGACGTCGCCGATGGCGGCCGCGCCCGTGCGCGGCCCGGGCGCGGCGTCCAGCACCCACACGTCGCGGGGCGCGGGCCGGTGCTCCCGGGCATGCACCAGGGCCACCTTGCCGCCGAAGGAGTGGCCGATCACGGCGTCGGGCGCGCCGACCGCGTCGGCCAGGGCCACCACATCGGCCGCGCAGGCCCGCAGCGTGTGCGGACCGTGCGCGCCGTGGCTGTCGCCGTGGTTGCGCAGGTCGACCAGACACAGGCGCCAGCCGGGCAGCCGCTCGAGCAGGCGCCGGCCGAAGCTGGCCCAGTTGCGGCGCGAGCCGAGGATGCCGTGCAGCACGAAGGCCAGGCGGGGGGCGTCGGCCGGGCCGACGAGATCGTGGGCAGGGACGAAGGGCATGGGCGTCATCTCCGCACGGGAGGCGGGCGCGCGCAACCCCGAGAAAAAAAGTGACCGCCCTCGGAAGTTTGGCCAGAGAGGCCCAGGTTGAGCACCGGTGAGACGTCGGAAAAACGCTCCTTCCCCCGGGAGCGGGTTCCCCCAACCCCGACGCCCAAAGGGGCCCACCGTCCCCCACGACGCTGCGTCGCCGCTCTCCCCCACATGGCGCCGCAGCACGGGCCCCGACCCCGCCCGGGCCCGGTCGAAAGACCGGGCCCGGGTCCTCCCTTCTCTCCAGCGTCCCCGTCGAGCACCCGCGCACACGTCGTGGTCATCGTGGTCGACCAGGACCACGATGACGTTCAGCCCAGCCCCTGCCCCGGCCGAGCCTCAGTGCGTCGGCCGGAACAAGAACGGATACCGCACGGTCACCTGCCCGCCGCCCGCCGGCTTCGGGAAGCGCCACCGCATCATCCGCTGCTCCATGCACCGGCCCACCTCGGGATCGGGCATCGTGCTCTCGAACACGCGCGCGAACAGCACGTCGCCGGTGCCGCCGATGACGAACTTCACCGACACCTTGCCGTTGAGATCCCGGTCGACGTTCAGGCGCTTCTCATAGCAGTAGCGGATCTCGCGCCGGTACCGCGCGACCGTGCGGCGCACGTCCTCCTTCGACAGCGCGCCCTCGACGGTCGGGGGCAGCGCGGTCACCGGGGGCACCTTGGTGCCGGCCGTGCCCTCGGGGCCCGGGCGGCCGCCGGGGCGCTTCGGGCCGCGCCGGCCAGCCGGGCCCCCGGGACGGTTCAGGCCGGGGACGCCGCCCCCGTCGGTGGTCAGCGCGACGGTCTCGCCGTTGCCGCCAGGGCCCGCGGCCAGGTCGAAGTCGCTGCCGTGCAGGCCGGCGGTGAGGCCGCGGGTGTCGCCGTGCAGCGCGTTGAGCGCGGCGTGGGCGTCGTTGCCCAGCGTCTGGCCGCCGAAGACCGCCGCCATCTCGTTCTCGATCGCCACCGTCGTCGCCTTCGCCACCTCGCGCGCCTTGGCCTTCGCCCGCATCGCCTCGGCCTCGGGATCGGCGCCCGGCGCCGTGTCGCGCGGGCGCTCGGCGCGCACGGGCGTCGGGGCCGCGGCGGCCTGCTCGGCCTCACCGCCGCCGTCCTCGCCGCCGCCCGCCGCGACCGTCGGCGCCACGAAGGGATCCTCCGGGCGCGGCGCCTCACGGGGCAGCAGGACCACGTCGACGAAGCGATCCCGCCCGCCGAAGGGATCGACGGTCAGCCCGGCGGCGGCGACCGGCGCCGAGGCCGCGACCGCCAGGAAGGCCAGGTGCAGGCCCGCCGCCAGCGCCATGCACGCGCGCCGGAAGGGCGCGTCCGGGCCCGCCGACCCCTTGCGCGTGGGCGCCGCGGCGGCCTCGACCAGCCCGCACACCAGCGCCAGATCGCCCAGCTCGATCCGGGCCCGCGCGCCCACGCCCAGCTTCGCCACGCCGGCGAAGTCCTCGGTCGCGTCACCCAGCCGCAGGCGCCCACGGCCACCGGGCGGGGCGAAAACGCGCGCCTCGCCGGCGTCCACCCGCGCCACGACCACCGCCTGCCCGGCCGGCAGCGCGGGGTGCTCGAGCGCCAGATCCGCGCCCGGCGCGTCGCCCACCGAGAAGCTCTCGGCCGGCCCCAGGTGCCGCACGTCGAGCACGGTGCCGCGCCACTCGACCACCACCTCCAAACGCCCCGTCGTCCGCGTCCCGTTCTGCTGTCGCATGTCGTCCTCCCGGCGCACCGGGGGCGTCCGGCGCACGGCCGCCGCCCACGTCGTCCTCGTTTTCGGGTTCGCCGGGTTCGACAGGGGGCCGCCGCGGAAGTTCCGCCGCGCGCAGCGTGAAACGGGCCGGGAAGGCGCAGCGCCCGGCGACCGTTGCCATCGGCGGCGCGGCTTGCGAAGGTCGAGTCACTCACATCATTCGGCGAGGGAGATCAGCATGGACGCAGGGAACGTCTTCACCGACGCCATCGAACGTCTGGTGCGCATCGGTCAGGCGGCGGGCATCCAGGCCGAGGTCATCGACGCGCTGCGCCAGCCCAAGTCGACGCTCTCGGCGGCGCTGCCGGTGCGCATGGACGACGGCCGCACCCAGTACTTCCAAGCCTATCGCTGCCGCTACAACGACGCGATCGGGCCGGCCAAGGGCGGCATTCGATACCACCCGGGCGTCACGCTCGAGGAGGTCCAGGCGCTCGCGCTGTGGATGACGATCAAGTGCTCGGTGGTCGGCCTGCCCTACGGCGGCGGCAAGGGCGGCGTCATCGTCGATCCCAAGAAGCTGTCGCGCCTGGAGCTCGAGCGCCTGTCGCGCGCGTACATGCGGGCGATGGCCGACTTCGTCGGGCCGGACGTCGACATCCCGGCGCCCGACGTCTACACCAACGCGCGCATCATGGGCTGGATGGCCGACGAGTATCAGGCCATCAAGCGGGTGAAGGCCCCGGGCGTCATCACCGGCAAGCCGGTGGAGCTCGGCGGCAGCCTGGGGCGCGACGAGGCCACCGGGCGCGGCGCGTTCGTGGTCATCCAGGCCTACGCGCAGCGCAAGGGGCTGGATCCCGCCGCGACGACGGTGGCGGTCCAAGGCTTCGGCAACGCGGGCTACCACGTCGCGCGGCTGCTGCAGGGGGCGGGCTACCGCGTGGTGGCGGTCAGCGACTCGAAGGGCGGCATCTACAGCGCCAAGGGCTTCGACATCGACAGCCTGTACCACACCAAGCAGGAGAGCCGGCAGCTTCGGGGCGTCTACTGCGAGGGCGGCATCTGCGAGCTCGTCGACCACCAGCGCATCAGCAACGAGGACCTGCTCGAGCTCGACGTCGACATCCTGATCCCGGCGGCCCTCGAGGGCGTGATCACCGCGAAGAACGTCGATCGCATCAAGGCGCGCACCATCGCCGAGGTGGCCAACGGGCCGCTGGAGTCGGCCGCCGACGGGCCCCTGCACGCGCGCGGGATCACGGTGCTGCCCGACGTGCTGACCAACGCCGGCGGCGTGACCGTGAGCTACTTCGAGTGGGTGCAGAACCGCCAGGGCTACCCCTGGACGCTCGACGAGGTGCGCAGCCGGCTGGGCGACGTGATGAACGCCGCCTTCGACGCCATCTGGGCCTACCGCGACGAGCACGGCGTCTCGACGCGCGCGGCGGCCTACGCGGTGTCGCTCAAGCGCATCGCCAACGCCATCGCGATGCAGGGCACGCAGGAGTACTTCAACGCCGACTGACCGGCACGGGGGGTGTCGTTCAGACCGGTGGGTCCACAGCGCGCCCCAATGTCGGCCGGGCTCTCAGCGGTCAGCGGTCAGCGGTCAGCTCCGCCGCGACAACTGAAGCCGTGTGCCCGGCAACCCCTCGACCGTGGGCCGCTGTCCCGAGTTCGGCACGGCGTACGGGGCCCGGCTGATAGCTGATAGCCGATAGCTGACAGCCGGTCAGAGCGAACCACCGGCGGCTCGCGAGCAGACCCAGGAGGCGCCGGGCGGTTGACTTCGCCCCCGACCCTCTCCACCGTATCGACCATGCTGCGGCCGGAGTCGAGATGCTGCGCCTGATCCTCGTCGCCCTGGTGCCCCTC
>JAUHXL010000485.1 GCA_030426945.1 bacterium | reverse complement strand
CCGACTCGGTGTCGACCAAGTCGATCATCGTGGTGGTGCGCGAGGCGACGCTCGGCGCGCTGGCGTCGCACCTGCAGGACCGCGTGGACGCGGCCATCGCCGACGACACGCAGCCCCTCCTCGCGCGTCTGGCGCTGGCCGAGCTGCAGCTGACCGGCGCCCTGCCCGCGGCCGAGTGGGCCGAGCGCAACGGCCGGCGCGGCGTGACGATGGTGGCGATGGCCGACGTGGTGAACAAGGTCGTCGAGGCCCAGGCCCTGGGCATGGACTTCGGCGACGAGCTCTTCGCGCTGTCGCGCCAGTTCATGCGCGAGGTGACGCGGCATCAGCGCGCCCTGCTCGACGATCCGCTGGGCCCGGGCTTCCGCGATCCGAGCATGGTCAAGGCGGCCGGGCACGTGGCGGCCGTCGTCACGGACTACAACCACCCGAACTTCGAGCTCGACGTCTACAGCGTCGACCGCGCGTTCGTGGCCCAGGAGATCTACACCGACGCGTACCCGGCGTTCCGCTGGTTGACCCAGGCCGAGCAGCCCTTCGTCGTCTGCGAGGCGGCCGCGCTGGATCGGGTGGCAGATCCGCGGGAGCGCCAGGAGCGCCTCGAGGAGCAGCTCCAGCGCATGACGCAGGGGCTCGAGGCGCTGCAGGCGGATGTCGAGGACTACCTGCAGAAGGCGGCGGCGGATCCGGACGGGCCCCCGGCGGTGAGCCGGCTCGACGCGCTGCTGCCGACGCTGCAGGGCCTGGTCGGCGCGCAGCAGCAGCCCTTCGGGCGCCTCTGCGCGCGGGGCCAGACCTGCGTGAGCGATCCGCACGAGCAGGCCTACGTCGATCACGTCACCGCCCTCGCGCCCAAGCTCGAGGCGGCGGGATCGGCGCGCGCCTTCACCGATGTGTGGGAGGACGCGATCGCCCAGGCGCAGGACTGCCGCCTCGAGCTCTACGTGCGGCGGGTGATCGACGTGGGCGCGCCCGGCGCCTACGCCAACGGCCTGCCCCGGCAGACCAAGAACCACTACATGTTCGAGCTCGACGGCCCGGCCGACGTGACGCTGTTCACCGGCGACGGCGCGGGCGGCTGCACCGTCGACACGCGCCTGTCGCTGCACCGCGTGACGCTCGGCGGCAGCGAGCAGGTCGCCTTCAACGACGACTTCGGCTTCCAGGTGTGTTCGCGCATCGACGCCTCTTTGCCCGCCGGGCGCTACGAGGTCATCGCCGACAGCTTCGGCGGGCTGCCGGTCAACAGCTACACGTTGACGGTCGAGTACGGCGGCGCCGAGGCCTGCGGCGACGGCGTCCTGAACCCCGAAGAGGAGTGCGACGACGGCAACCTGGCCAACGGCGACGGCTGCAACGCGCGCTGCGTCGTCGAGCCGACCGAGCTCGGCGGCCCCGGCGACTTCGCGGGCGGCGGCCACGGCGGCACCTTCGACCGGTTCGCCTTCACCGCCGGTCAGACCTCGGCGCTCACCGCCTTCACCCACGACGGGGCGGGGGCCTGCCCCGGCGACACGCGCATGCGGCTGATCGATCGCAGCGGGCCCGAGCCGGTCGAGATCGCGTTCGACGACAACGGCGGCACGGGCGCCTGCTCGCGCATCGAGCGCCGCATCGAGGCGGGGCGCTACGAGCTGGTGGTCGAGGGCGTCGGCGGCCTGCCGCCCTATCGCCTGAACCTGACGCTCGACCCCATCGACCTGCTGAGCTGCGGCAACGGCCGCCTCGACGAGGGCGAGCAGTGCGACGACGGCAACAACTTCAACGGCGACGGCTGCGGCCACGCCTGCACGCTGGAGGCGACCTGCGGCAACAACGTCGTCGAGGTGACCGAGACCTGCGACGACGGCAACCGGGCGGCGGGCGACGGCTGCGATCCGAACTGTCAGATCGAGGCTGCGCGGTGCGGCAACGGGCGCATCGAGGCCGGCGAGACCTGTGACGACGGCAACCTGGCCAATGGCGACGGCTGCGACGCGCTCTGTGCGCGGGAGTCCATCGCGTTCCTGCACAGCGTCGAGACGCGCGAGGGCGCGCTCGCCGCGCAGAGCACGGCGCGCTACACCTTCACCGCCGACACGGCCTCGCGCGCGCGCATCGAGATCAGCGACGGCGCGGGCGGGTGCCCGGGCGACACGACGCTGACCTTGACCCGGCTGGACGGCTTCCTGGGCGCCGCGCAGGTGGCCTTCGACGACGACGGTGGGGTGGGCGGCTGCTCGCTGCTGAACCTGCCGGTGGTGCAGGCCGGTCGTTACGAGGTCGCGGTCGCGGCCTTCGGCGGCGTGGCCCTCGAGGACTACACGATCGACTTCGAGCTGGTGGCGCGCGTGCACAACGGCCAGCGCTACACGGGTCGCTTCGAGGAGGGCGGGGACGACCGCTACGCCTTCGAGGTGATGGTGCCGACGGCGGTGACGCTGACCACCAGCGACGGGGCCGGCGCCTGCCCGGTCGACACGCGCATCACGCTGTACCGGGTGAACGCCGACGGCAGCACGCAGCAGATCACCAGCGCCGACGGCGGCGCGGTGGGCCCCTGCGCCCTGCTGCGCCGGGATCTGCCGGCGGGCAGCTACCAGGCGGTGGTGGCCGGCGGCAACGGCGCGGCCGGCACCTACCAGCTGGGCGTGGCGCTCGAGACCATCGAGCTGTGCGGCAACGGCCAGGTCGACAACGCCACCGAGGAGTGTGACGACGGCAACCGCGCGGGCGGCGACGGCTGCGACGCCGAGTGCATGCTCGAGTGCGGCAACGGTCGCCTCGACGCGCCCCTCGAGGCCTGCGACGACGGCAACCGGGTCAACGGCGACGGCTGCAGCAACCGCTGCGAGCGCGAGCAGCTGTGCGGCAATGGGGTGCTCAACGCGGGCGAGCAGTGCGACGACGGCAACCAGGCTGGCGGCGACGGCTGCGACGCGAACTGCGCGCTCGAGTGCGGCAACGGCCGGATCGACGGCAACGAGGCCTGCGACGACGGCAACCGCCAGTCGGCCGACGGGTGCAGCGCGACCTGCGCCATCGAGGCCCAGTGCGGCGACGGCCAGGTGCAGGCCGGCGAGCAGTGCGATGGCGGCGAGGGCTGTGACAACCAGTGCCAGCTCTCCTGCGGCAACCGCCGCCTGGATCCGGGCGAGCAGTGCGACGACGGCAACCAGGCCGGCGGCGACGGCTGCGACGCCGACTGCCAGATCGAGGCGGGCTGCGGTGACGGCGCGGTCCAGGGCGGCGAGGAGTGCGACGACGGCAACAACCGCAGCGGCGACGGGTGCAGCGCGACCTGCCGCATCGAGCGCCCCTGCGGCAACGGCCGGGTGGACGCGGGCGAGGCCTGCGACGACGGCAACAACGTCAACGGCGACGGCTGCGACACGCTGTGCAGCGAGGAGCGCTACACGATGGTCACCGGGCGGCGCACGCTGGTGGGCAGCGTGCCCAACGGCGCGGTCGACGCGGTGGCCTTCACGGCCGACGACGACAGCAGCACCTTCGAGGCGACCCTGTCCGACGGCGAGGGCGGCTGCCCGGGCGCGGCGCGCCTGGCGGTGGTGCGCATCGCGGCGAACGGGGCCGAGACCGAGGTGGCGGCCAGCCAGAACGGCGGGCCGGCCAACTGCGCGGCCATCCGGACGCCGGTGCTCGCCGGGCGCTACGAGCTGCGGGTGCAGGGGCTGGCGGACGTGGTCGGCTATCGCCTGGACGCCAAGCTGTTCATCGACGTGACGGCGGGCGGCCGGTTCAACGGGGCGACGGCGCGCGGCGGCGACGACCTGCTGGTGGTGCAGACCGGCGGCGGCAGCTACACGGTCAGCACCGGCGACGGCGCGGGCGGCTGCACGCAGGACACCTTCATCAAGCTGTACCGCGTCGACGGCGGCGCGCGGGAGCTGGTGGCCCAGGACGACGACGGCACCGGCACGCTGTGCGCGCGGCTCGACCGCGTGCTCGAGGCGGGCACCTACGAGTACGAGGTGCACGAGTTCGGGCGCAACGCGCTGGCGGCCTACGTGATCGAGGTCGACGGGGCGGGCTCGGACTGCGGCAACGGGGTGGTGGAGCCGGGCGAGCAGTGCGACGGCGGCGCCGGCTGCGACGCCAACTGCCGGCTGCAGGGCGTGTGCGGCAACGGCATCATCGAGGGCAACGAGGCCTGCGATGGCGGTCCCAACTGCAACGCGGCCTGCGAGCTCGACGGCGTGTGCGGCAACGGCATCGTCGAGGGCAGCGAGGACTGCGACGACGGCAACCTGCTCGGCGGCGACGGCTGCAACGCGCTGTGCGAGGCCGAGCTCGACGACTACACCATCACCACCGGCGAGTTCGGCACCGAGGGGGCGATCAGCCAGGGCGGCAAGGACACCTACCACTTCACGGTGGACGGCATGGCGCGCCTGACCGCGCAGACCAGCTCGCCCGGCGGCGGCTGCACGATCGACACCTACATGGAACTGTACCGGGTGCAAGGCAACAGCCGCACCCGCGTGACCCAGAACGACGACTTCAACGGCACCTGCTCCCACATCAACCGGGCGCTCAACGCCGGCAACTACGAGGTGGTGGTCACGGGCTTCGGCAACACCGCGATCGCCAGCTACCGCTTCGACTACCGCCTCGAGGTCGACGTGACCAACGGGGGGCAGTTCCTCGGCGGCTTCCCGCAGGGCGGCAACGACCTGTTCGAGCTCAGCGTGGCGGTCGGCGGCGTCTGGCAGTTCGAGACGTCCGACGGCGAGGGGGCGTGCCCCGGCGCCACCGAGATCGTGATCTTCCGCAACGAGGACGGCGTGCGTACGCAGGTCGCCGCGGCGGACAGCGGCGGCCCCGGCGCCTGCGCGGCCCTCTCGCCCAACCTCGAGGCGGGCTACTACGAGATCCTCGTCAGCGGGCCGGGCGCCGTGCCGAACTACCTGCTGCTCGCGCAGCCGCAGTAGCGGCCGGTCCGACCGCCGGCTGGGCAGCGGCGGCGGGATCGGCTAAGGTGAACCGTTACGCGTCGCCCCGGGGCGGCGGGTGGGGGACGTGCTCATGGCGCTGCGCATCAACACGAACATCGCGTCGGCCATCGCTCAGCGGAACGTCGGCCGCAGCGATCGCGCCCTTCTCAAGAACATCGAGCGGCTGTCGAGCGGCCTGCGCATCAACCACGCGGGCGACGACGCCGCGGGCCTGGCCATCTCGACGCGCTTCTCGGCGCAGATCCGCGGGTTGGGCGTCGCGGTGCGCAACGCCAACGACGGCGTGTCGCTGGCCCAGACGGCCGAGGGCGCGCTGCAGGAGTCGACCAACCTCATCATCCGCATCCGCGAGCTGGCGGTGCAGGCGTCCAACGACACCAACACCGAAGACGACCGGTTGAACCTGCAGGCCGAGGTGTCGGATCTGGTCGACGAGATCGAGCGCATCGCGACCGACACGTCGTTCAACGGCTCGGCGCTGCTCGACGGCTCGTTCGTCGGCAACCAGCTGAAGATCGGGGCGAACAGCAACCAGAACATCAGCCTGCGCATTGGCGACTCGCGCTCGACGGGCCTGGGGCGGCAGGTGCGCGAGACGGGCAACACCGTCACGGTCTTCCCGATCGCGGCGGGCGAGGTGCAGATCAACGGCGTGTCCGTGCGGGCGCCGGTGGACGC
>JAUHXL010000484.1 GCA_030426945.1 bacterium | reverse complement strand
GGCCGCGTCGTCTGCGCGGGGCCGTCGATGGGGGCGTGCTCGGCCCAGCCGGGGGTGCCCGTCGCCGAGAACTGCAACGGCGAGGACGACGACTGCGATGGCCGCACCGACGAGGACTTCGACCTCGGCGGCGCGTGCAGTCTGGGCGTCGGCGCCTGCCTGCGTCGCGGCGGCTTCGTCTGCGACGCGCGGGGGCTGACCCGCTGCGACGCGCAGCCCGGCGAGCCGGTGCCCGAGGCCTGCAACGGCGTGGACGACGACTGCGACGAGCGGGTGGACGAGGACCTCGGCGGCGCCCAGTGCGTCGACGGCGTCGGGGCCTGCCGGCAGTTCGGCAGGGTGCAGTGCGACGGGCAGCGGCTGCTGTGCGACGCGACCGCGCTGCCCTCGGGGTCGGAGACCTGCAACGGGATCGACGACGACTGCGACGGTGAGACCGACGAGGCCTTCCCCCTCGGCCAGCCCTGCAGCGAGGGGCTCGGCCGGTGCCGCACGGAGGGGCGCTGGATCTGCAACGAGGCGACGGGCGGCGCGAAGTGTGACCGCCAGATCCCGTCGCCGCGCTCCGAGGTCTGCGACGGCGTGGATCAGGACTGCGATGGGATGATCGACGAGGACTTCCAGATCGGCGAACCCTGTCAGAAGCAGGTGGGGGGCTGCGTGACGCACGGCGTCTTCGCCTGCGAGAACACCCAGACCATCTGCACGGCGCCGGAGCCCGACGGCGATGGGGACGGCTTCGGCTGCGACGTCGACTGCGACGACACCAACCCCGCGGCCTCGCCCGAGGGGGTCGAGGTGTGCGGCGACGGCGTCGACAACGACTGCAGCGGCGCGGCCGACGACATCGCCGACTGCGACTGCGTGGAGCGCTTCCGGGGCGATCACCGCTATCTGGTGTGCCCGCGCCGCCGCACGTGGTTCGAGGCGCGCGCGTGGTGCGCGGCCTACGGCGCGGATCTGATCGTCGTGGGCAGCCAGGCGGAGGGCGACTGGGCCATCGATCGAGCCCAGGACATCAACGACCAGGACTACTGGATTGGACTGAACGATCTGGTCGCCGAGGGCCGCTTCGTCTGGGTGGACGACAGCCCGTTCAACTACATGAATTGGGACCGCGGCGAGCCGAACGACTTCGGCCCCGGCGAAGGCAGCGAGAACTGCGTGCACTACAACCGGGACAGCGATCCCGATTGGAACGACGAGGGCTGCGGGTCGTCGCTGGGCGTGCTGTGCGAGGACCGCTGCGAGCACGGCACCGACGCCGACGGTGACGGCGTGCCGGGCTGCGGGCAGGACTGCGACGACAGCGACCCCAACGTCGGCGCCGCGTGCCCGTGATCAGGGGCGCCCGCGGTTGAGCGGCGGGCGCGTCGGCGGCGGCGCCCGCCGGCGGCCCCGCAGCCACACGAAGGTGCCCGCCACGCACAGCGCCAGGAAGCCCAGCAGCCCCACCGCCAGCGCCAGATCGTCGGTGGCGCGGGCGCCCAGCTGCAGCAGCAGCGGTCGCGGCGTCAGGGCGACGCCCCGCTCCACCAGCTTCGCCCGCTGCGTGTCGTCGAGCCCCTCCCACAGCACGTCGCGCAGGACGCCCTCGAAGCGGATCTGCTGGCCCAGCGCGACCGGGTCGACGTCCCGCAGACCCCGCAGCTCGAGCACCATCGGCACCGGATCGCCCTCGCGCCAGTCGCTGGGCACCAGCGGCAGCCACATCGTGGTGGCGTCGAGCTTCGCGTCGGCGCCGCGCTGGGCCTGCACCCCGCGGTCGGCCAACACGCGGCCCTCGACGACCAGGTTGCGGGTGCCCGGGCGCTCGCCGGCCGCGAGCGCCGCCACGGTCGTCTCGGCCGCGCCTCCGTCGACGCCGTGGATCAGCAGCGGCAGCATCAGCACGGCCACGATCAGCAGCCCGACGGTCATCACCGCCGGGACGACCACCCAGTCCAGCTCGACGGAGCCCATCCGCCGATAGGCCTCGCTGGCGCTCAGCCCGCGGATGTCGATCTCGGGTCGGCGCGCCAGGAGCGCCTCGACGAGCGCGTCGAAGCCCGGCTCGTCGCGGTCGGCGAAGAGGCGCAGGCGGCGCAGGCGGCCCTTGTCGGTCAGGTAGGTCAGCACCAGCTCGGCTTCGTCGCGGCCGATCTCGCGGCGCACGTACAGGTGCTGCAGGCGCGCGATGGGGGCGGACGCCATGCGCACCCCGGTCTTGGTCAGGAGGCGGTCGGCGTCGAGCTGCGCCATGACCGTGAAGACGGTGTGGCGGAAGCGGAAGGTGAGCGGGGTCATGGTGGTGCAGAGCCGTCGGACGCCAGGTCGGTTGCGGGGGTGGTAGTCGAAGCGGCGCGGTCGCGCAATGGGGGCGGCCGGCGGTCGAATCGACTGGCCGCATAACTTTTTTCTCATGTCGGCGCCCCGGTGGCCGATGTCCCGAACGACCCGCATCGCGGGCAGCACGCAGGAGCAGGAGGCGGACATGGCCGGCGGCATCGACGGGCTGGGTGGTCTGGATCAGGTGGTCGCGGCGTTCCGGCAGGCGGCGGGCGGGCGCGGGGCCGAGCGCAGCGCGCTGGCGGGGGTCGGGGCCGAGCAGCCGCCGGCGGTCCGGGCCGGTGATCGCGTGGCCCTGTCGGCCGAGGCGCAGTCGCTGACCTACGCGCGCGCTCAGTTCGAGTTCAACGTCTCCGCGGTGCGCGGCGTCGAGTCGGCGGGCGGCCGCGAGGTCAGCGGCTTCAGCTTCTCGGTCAAGGGCAGCGTCGAGTTCCTCGCCAAGAGCAGCGGCGTCGAGGCCGAGCAGGTCGAGGCGGACGCGGCGGCCTTCGCCGAGGATCCCTTCGGCTTCCTGAAGGACTTCTTCTCGCCGGACAAGACCGCCGACCGCATCCTCGACTTCGCCCTGTCGGGCTTCGAGAAGAGCGCCACCTTCCGGGAGCTGGGCGACACCGACGCCGGCCGCGCCCAGTTCGCCGATCTGATCGGCGGCGCCGTGAAGCAGGCCTTCGCCGAGGCGCGCAGCATCCTCGGCGAGCTCGACGAGGTGACCGAGGCGGGCCTCGTGGCCACCGACGAGCGCGTCCGCGGGGGCCTCGAGGACTTCGTCGCCACCGGCGCCCGCCCCGACCCCGGGCGCGTCGCCCGCGTCGAGTCCTTCCGCGCCGAGCTCTCGGTCGAGGTCCAGACCCGCGTGCAGCGCCGCGCGGCCTATGACGCCAGCGGGCAGGCGCTGGATCAGGCCCGCGCCGGCACCTTCGCCATCACGGGCTGAGCCGCTCCGGGGCATCGGGCCACGCGCCGACCACCCTTCGGGGCCGGGTGGCCCGCGGGCGGGGCGCCACGGTCGGGCGCCCGAGCTGGTACGGGCGCTGCACCGTCACGCGGTCGAACACCGACCCTGGAGGTGCCCGATGACGTGCCGTACGATTGCCTTCCTGACCGCCGCCCTCGCGACCGGGGGCCTGGCCTGCACGCCCGACGCGGACGCGCCGCCCGCCCCGGTCGAGCGCACCGAGAGCCTGGAGCGATCCGAGTTCATCAACACCGCCGAACGCAAGCTGACCGAGCTCGAGCGCTCGCTCGATCGCCTCGACGCGCGCGCCGAGGTCACGACCGAGGCCGCGCGACGCACCCTGCGCGAGCGCTGGGAGGCCACCCGGCAGGCCGTCGTGCGCGCCGAGGACGTGGCGGCCTCGGAGTGGGACCGCTTCGAGACCCGGCTGAGCACGGATCTCGAGGCCCTCGAGACCGATCTGGAGCGCGCCGTCGAGCGCATCGAGGCGAAGGGTGAGCAGGCCGGCACCGAGCTGGACCGGGCGGCGGGCGCGGCCGCCCGCGACCTCGACCGCGCGGCCGACGACGTCGCCGAGGGGGCGCGCGAGCTGCTGCGCGAGGCCGAGCAGGGGACCGAGGCCGCCGGGCGCGCGATGGCGCGCGGCGCCGAGCGGGTCGAGCGCGGCCTCGAGGCGGGCGCCGAGGAGGCCGAGGAGGCGGCCGAGGCCAGCGGCGACGCCCTCGAGCGCGCCGCCGAGGAGACCGGCGAGGCCGTGGATCGCGCCGCCGACCAGGTCGAGCGGAGGATCGAGGACGCTGATCGGCGCTGATGAATGGGCGACGCCCGCGGGCGTCCGGCGCGCCATGCGTACATTGATGATCCTCGTCCTCGCCGGGCTGCCGGCGCTCGCCGCCGCCAGCCCGACCCCCCGCCTGACCCTGCCGGTCACCCCCTGGACCGAAGACCTCGCCCACTGGACCCCCCGCCGCGTCGACGAGGCGATGCGGCTCGCCGATCACTACCTGGACCGCTGTGGCATCGACGTGGAGGCGAGCCCCGTGCGCGCGCTGCCGCCGGGCGACGTGACGCAGGACGCCCGCCTGTGGCGCACGGATCGCCCGGAGGAGCTGGTGGTGGTGATGCGCGCCGAGGGCGACGCGCGCGCCTATCCCCTGGCGGACGTGGCCAGCCTGCGCAAGCGCGGCGGCCGCTGGATCGGTGAGGTGGCCTGGAAGCCGTTGGTGCTGGCGGTCGCCCAGACGGTGGCCCAGGGCAAGCTGCCCAGCTGGCCGGCCTTCGAGCCGCGGCAGGGCGCCGAGGCGATGGCCCAGGCCCGCCTGGCGATGGCCTGGGCGGCGGCGAAGGGCTGGATCACGTTCGAGCCGGCGGTGGCCGAGGCCCACTGTGCGTTCCTGCGTGGGCGCCTGGTGAAGATGACCGAGGCCCCCGCCGCGCCGCCCCGCGTCGACGCGGCCGCGTTTCGCCGGCGGCGCTACGCCCTGATGCAGTCCGAGGCCGCGCCGGCGGCGCTGTTGGTCGCCGACGTGCCGCGCCGCGACGCCTTCGCGTTCGCCGTGCGCGTCGGGGACGCCTGGCAGATGTCGACGCTGAAGGACGGCGGCTTCACGCCGCACCGTGGCACATTGCCGGCCCACGGTGAGGGGCTCGCCCTGATCCAGGTGGGCGGCGCGCGGTTGCTGGTGTCCCGGCGGCCCGACGGCGCGATCCACGCGGCGTGGTGGCATCCGGACGCCCGGCGCCGCGGCGAGTTTCGCCCGGATCGCGTGCTCGAGGGCTGCGCCGAGGTGCAGGCCGCCGACGTGATGCGGCCCTCCGAGCGCAAGGGGCACGGCGACGCCGATCCCGGCGTGGCGCTGGTCGTCTGCCGTGATCGCGTCTTCCAGCTCGCGCCCCTGCGCCTGTACCCCGAGCGCGTCGATCCGCTCCCGCCGGCGCGCTGGTCGACGCTGACCCGCTGGGGCCCCGGCCGGGTGCATCTGCTGCGCGGCGACGCGAAGGCGCTGCGGGGCCACGATCTGCTGCAGGCGGCGGCGCCGGCGCCGCTGACGCCGCCCGCCGCCGCGCGCGCCCTGCACCGGGCGCGGCCCGACGCCCCCATCTGGAACGCCCTGGGCGCGCCGCCGGTCCAGCTGGCCCCCGACGCCGTCCACGGGCTGCCGTCGGGCACGCGGCCCCTGGGCGAGGGCGCCATCGCGCGGCTGCAGCCGCAGCTCTACCGCGTGGCGCGGCTGCGTCCGGACGGGGACGGGTGGGAGGCCCGCGTGGACGCGCTCTACGCCGACCGCCCCCACCGCGGCCGGCTGCCCGCGGGCGGCCAGTGGGCGACGCACCAGGGCGATTACGGGCCGCTCTTGTGGCTGCT
>JAUHXL010000483.1 GCA_030426945.1 bacterium | reverse complement strand
GTGAAGTCACCGGCGATGTTCTGGTGCATCGTGCGCAACGCGTCGGCGGCGCCATAGCCCGCGCCGTCGCTGCACAACCGGAAGGCCGCGGTGCCCTCGGGCGCGCTCGCGCCCGGCGCGCCGAGGCCGAGGTTGGTGCCGTCCCAGTCCACGACCGGCAGGTCGTCGAAGCAGGCCGCGTCGCGCTGCGCCAGGGCAGCGCCCGGCGCCAGCGCGCCCGCGCCGATCGCCACGCGCAGGGCCCAGCGGCGGAGGTGTCGAAGGTTCATTCGTCGCTCCTCGGGAGTCGGGGCCGGTCCATCCCGGCCTCACCCACCCCCTTCGCGACGACCGCCGCGGACCTTACTCGCAGGGTGGAGAACGCGACGCGGCGCCGCGCTTCGACCACACCGCTCGGGCGGATGGAGGGGCTGTCAGCGGTCAGCGGTCAGCGCTCAGCCGGGCACCGCTCGGTACCGCCGGGCCGCGCCTGCTCCGAATCGGCGCGCGCCTCGTCGCCCTCGCTCGACCAAACGCACGGCGGGTCATCGCAGCGCCGAACGGGCCACGGCGACCGCTGCCCGGCTGAACGCTGAAGGCTGGCAGCTGATAGCCCGCCGGACCACCGCCCGCGCCCATTGGGGCGGCGCCTCGGTAGATCTACGAAGCCGCCCAATCCACCCCGCCCTGAATGGACCCCCCCTCACCTCGTCGGTCCCCGCGAATCCGGCTCACTCAACTTCGGAGGTTCCCATGAACGCCACCAAGCGCCTGACCACGATCGCCCTCACCGCCCTGGCCACCGCCCTCGCCGCCGGCGCGGCCCACGCCCGTCACGCCAACCTGGACGGCACCCTCACCATCGTCAACGAGCGGGGCAGCCCCGTCGAAGTGCAGGTCGACGGCGACCGCGTCGGCCGGGTGGCGCCCGGCCAGAAGAAGCAGTTCCGCAACATCCCCAACGGCGTCCGGCTGGTCGAGATCGACGGCCGCGGCCCCGATCCGGTGCGCGAGGTCAGCGTGCCCGTGCGCGGCAACGCCTTCGTGCGCGTCGAGGCCCTGCTCGGCGGTCTCGCCGTCACCAACAAGGCCACCATCCCCATGCGCGTGAAGCTGAACGGCCGCACGCTGGGCACCGCCGCCCCCGGCCAGACGCTGCGCGCCGACGGGCTGAAGCCCGGCCCGCACCGCCTCATCGCGCAGCCCGCGTCCAGCCGCTTCGGCCGCGCCGAGGCCCTCGACCAGATCATCGACGTGCGCGCCGGCGCCGACGCCCACGCCGCCATCGCCCCCTACCTGGCGTCCGTGCGCGTCACCAACCCCACGCGCAGCCCTCTCGCCCTGCGCGTCGACGGCCGCCGCGAGGATCGCCTGCGCCCCGGTGAGACCGAGCTGATCACCGGCCTCGAGCCCGGCACCCACACCGTCGAGCTGGTCGACCGCGGCCGCGTCATCGACCGCACCACCCTGCGCCTGGCCCCCGGCCAGCACGCCGCCTGGAGCCCGGTCGACCGCCGGCGCGGCGACATCCGCGTCAGCAACACCGGCCGCCTGCCCCTGACCATCGAGGTCGATGGCCGCGTCGTCGACCGCCACTTGGACCCCGGCGAGGTGGAGATCGTCCGCGACCTGACCCCCGGCACCCACATCGTCACCGTCATCGGCCCCCGCGGCCGCGCCACCCGCCACCGCGTCACCTTGCAGGGCGCCGAGGTCGAGAACCTCGTCGTCGGCGCCGGCCCCCACCCCGCCCGCCGCCCCGACTTCGTCGCCCGCCGCTGACCCCGCATCGGCCCTTGACCTTGACCTTGACCTTGACCTTCCCCTCCCCGCCGCGCCCCCCAACCCCCAACCCACCGCGACGCCCGCAGGCCGCCCCCCCGCCCTCCCGCCGCCTCGCCGCGGCGGTCGGCCCCCTCCCCGACGAGGCCCCTCGGTGAACCGAAAGGGCTGTCAGCTGTCAGCCCGCCGGCTTCGCCGAGCTTTCAGCTTTCTCTTCACCAGAGCGGACCACGGCGCCAGGTCCGCCCGCCGCGGGGGCCCACGCGCCGCGCCGGCCCGCGCCCCAACCGCACCCGCGCGCCAAGCTCGGCCGAGCGCCCCGCTCCGAAGACGTGCCCCTGCCCGTGCCCCTGCCCGTGCCCGAGAGCCCCAACCCAACCCCACCACCCCAACCTGCCCCCACCCCCCACCCGCCGCGCCCCCCACCCCCAACGCACCGCAACGCCCGCAGGCCGCCCCCCAAACCCCACCCCCTTGCGCCGCGCCCCCCGATATGACCGAATCCGCCCCATGCGAAACGGTCCCGTCCTCCCCGTCCTGCTCGCGCTCTCCATCGCGCTCAACCTCTACCTCCTCGCCACCCGCGGCGCCCCGCCCCCCGAACCCCCGCCCCCCATCCCCGACGCCGCGCCCGCCGGCACCACCGCGGACGCCGCCCCCCCGGCCGCCACCCCCGACGCCGCCCCGCCGCCCGCGTCCGCCAAGGACGGATGGCGCAGCTTCCGCGCCCCCGTCGAGCACTCCATCGCCCGCACCTTCGCGCCCCTCGGCGACGACGGCCCCGCCCTGGCCGCCGTCTACGCGCGCCTGTTCGTGTGGGATCTGGACATGCAACGCGACGTGCTCAAGGGCGACGAGGTCGAGGTCGTCTGGCGCCCCACCGCCGACGCCAACTACGACATCGCCGTCGCCCGCTATCGCTCCGGCAAGCTGGGCCGCACCCTCGAGGCCTTCAAGTACCACCGCCCGGGCGACGACTGGCCCAGCTGGTGGCGCGCCGACGGCACCGAGGTGCCGCACCGCCTGAAGGACTCGCCCCTCGAGAAGTACGAGCAGATCACCAGCCTGCTGAAGGATCGCCCGACGCACGCCGGCATGGACTTCAAGACGCCCGTCGGCACCCCGGTGCACGCGCCGCGCGACGGCCGCGTGACGCAGACCAACTGGAACCGCACCTACAACGGCAACGGCATCGAGCTGAAGCTCGAGGATGGCCTGATCGCGAAGTTCCTGCACCTCGACGAGACCAAGGTGAAGCCGGGCGACCGCGTCAAGAAGGGCCAGGTGATCGGCACCACCGGCAACACCGGCCGGTCGACCGCGCCGCACCTGCACTATCAGCTCGAGCGCGGGTCGACCATCGTCGATCCGCTGGACTATCACGGCACCACCCGCCGCCGGCTGCCCGAGGACGCGATGCCCGCGTTCCGCGCCGAGGTGGAGCGGCTGGAGACGCTCGCCGACGAGTAGTCTCGCGAACCCGCGCCGCCGGGCGGTGTCCACGACGATGGATCGTGGGGCGAGGTCGTCCGTTGGACCTCCCCGCACGGACACGATGGAGGGACGACGCATGAGACTCGGCGGTTGGCTGGTAGGCGCGCTGTGCGCAGCGACGTGGGGCTGCACACCTCAGAGGGGGGCCGATCAACGATCGCCCGACGGCGCGACGGGCGCGCAGATCGAGGGCCAGAAGCCCCTGCAGATGGCCGGCGACGGCCCCGGCCCCGCGGCCGACGGCGAGGCCCCCAAAGCCAAGACCATCCAACCCCCGGTGGCGCCCGAGAAGGCGCCCCCCGCGTCCAAACGCCTGGCCGAGCTGCCCGCCGTCGAGACGCTGCTCGCCAAGACCAAGACGCACTTCGAGGGCCACGTCACCCAGCGCGTCTACGTGCAGGTCGACAAGCCGCTGTACCGCCCGGGCGAGACCATCTGGATCAAGCACTGGGATCTGCGCGCCCGCGACTGGAAGGGCCCCCTGGGCGGCGGCGTCGCCACCTACACGCTGGTCAGCCCCAAGGGCGCCGCGGTCATCACCAAGCGGGTGCAGCAGCAGGACGGCCTGGGCACCAACGACTTCGAGATCCCCGCCGGCGTGCAGGGCGGCGAGTACACCGTGCGCGTGCAGGCCGGCGCCGCCAAGGGCGAGCGCAAGGTCATCGTCAGCGTCTACGAGCCGCCGCGGGTGAAGAAGAAGCTCGAGTTCGTGCGCAAGGCCTACGGCGCCGGCGACGAGGTCACCGCCACCATCGAGGTGAAGCGGCCCACCGGCGAGCCCCTGGCCAACCAGGCGCTGACCGCGGTGATCAACCTCGACGGCGCCGAGCTGCCCCGCGTGAAGCTGACCACCAACGACGACGGCGGCGGCCTGGTGCGCTTCTCGCTGCCCGACGCCATCGAGCGCGGCGACGGCCTCTTGACCGTGCTGGTCGAGGACGGCGGCGTCACCGAGTCGGTCAGCAAGCGCGTGCCGATCATCCTGAAGAAGCTGCAGTTCAGCCTGTTCCCCGAGGGCGGCAAGCTGGTCGAGGGCCTCGAGAGCCGCGTGTACTTCGAGGCCAAGAACACCATCGGCAAGCCCGCCGACGTCGAGGGCGAGGTGGTCGACGATCAGGGCAACGCGGTGGCCACCCTGCGCAGCGTCCGCGACGGCCTCGGCCGCCTGACGTTCACGCCCAACACCGGCCGCACCTACCGCGTGCGCATCACGCGCCCGGTGGGCGTCACCGAGACCTACCCCATGCCCATCGCCGAGAAGGCGGGCTGCGTGCTGCGCAGCTTCGACGACCTCGACGGGCAGGCCGACGCCCTGCGCGTGGCCGTGCGCTGCAGCGAGGCGCAGAAGGCCGTCGTCGTCGCGGTGCAGCAAGACAAGCTGATCGACGCCGCCGCCGTCGAGGCCGGCCCCGACGCGCCCGCCGTCGTGTACCTGAAGGCCGACGACGCCGCCCTGCAGGGCGCGCGCGGCGTCGCCCGCGTCACCGTCTTCGACGCCGATCTGAACCCCACCGCCGAGCGCATCGTGTTCCGCAACCGGCGCAACGGCCTGAACGTGAAGATCACCCCCGACCAGGAGGCCTACGTCCCGCGCGAGCAGGTGGCGCTGAAGGTGCAGACCACCGACGCCGCCGGCAAGCCGGTGCCCGCCGAGCTGGCGGTCAGCGTGGTCGACGACACCGTCATCAGCTTCGCCGACGACAAGCACGGCCACCTGCTGAGCAAGCTGCTGCTCGAGCCCGAGGTGCCCGGCAAGATCGAAGAGCCCAACTTCTACTTCGACCTGAAGGAAGAGAAGTCGGCCGTCGCCATGGACCTGCTGATGGGCACGCGCGGCTGGCGCAAGTTCGACTGGCAGACCGTGATGAACCCGCCCCCGCCCCGCCCCACCGGCGGCCTCGGGTTCCGCGGTGTCGGCCGCGGCGGCGGCGGGATGGCCATGCAGGGCGCCATCGGCCTGGCGCCCATGCCCAAGGCGGCCGCCCCGCGGAAGATGCTCGAGAAGGGCAACGGCGAAGAGGGCGAGATGGGCGCGAAGGAGGGCGCCGAGGTCGTCGCGCGCGCCCCGATGGCGCAGCCCGCGCCCGATCCCGCGCCGCCGCCCGTCGTCGCCGCCGTCGCCGAGGCCGAGCCCCCCGCCGACGAGCCCGCCGAGGCGCGCGACGAAGAAGCCAAGCCCATGCCCAAGCGCGAGGCCCGCGCCCTGGGCCGCGCCCGCCGCGCCGAGCCCATGGCCGACGCCCTGATGGCGGGCGTGGACATCGAGGACGACCTCGCCGAGTTCGTCGGCGGCGACATGAAGGCCGACAAGGACTGGGCCGGCGCCGTCGGGAAGCCGATGGCCAACCAGCGCGCCCTCGCCCCCATCGCGCCGGTGCGCGTGTTCCCCGCGCCCACCTA